>CAXAGT010000023.1:0-25145 GCA_963968885.1 uncultured Candidatus Poseidoniales archaeon
ACCAATAATAAAATTAGTTTCTTCCTAAACGATTTCTTCTTTTTGGGCTCCTCTAGGATGGCTGCTGGAGTTATTTCTGGCAAGGTTGCCATTGGCTCTTGGATGATTGGAAGGGGAGTTATTGGAAGTTCACTGCCCGGAAGAGGGAGAGGAGGTAAGGGCATATCTGCCCCTGGCATAGGTAAAGGAGGCAACTCAGGAATCTTGTTTTCTCTTTCAGGATATAGTTCATCGATGTCAGCTAAACCTGGTGCTTCTGGAATAGGGCCAAGAATATCGGACCATGCTTCGTCTACGATTTTTCTGCTAACTGGAGCCTCTAATACTGCTACTGCCCCTGCTGAAAAAGCAGCATCTTTTGCTAAATCAGATAATCTCCTTGGGGCTGTGAAAACGATTCTGGACTCTCCTCCGTGCTCTCTCATTTCCAGTGCTGCTAAATGACCATCTAGAGAGGGTATATCGAGGGCTAAAACAACTAATTCGGGATCTAGGCGGATATACTCGTCTACTGCCAAATCTCCGTCTTCACAGACTTCTATTTTGAAATCTCGGGTTTTGAAAATTTCACGTAGCCTATACACAGACATCTGATTGTTATCAACGATGAGAACAACTGGCGCATCCTCTGAATCAATTTCGTTAACAAGCGACATGGTACATACTCTCCAATTGTACAGACCTCATCAAACATGCGCATAATTGGAATAGAAAATTTACAATTCTTCAGATGGCCCTTCAGAGGGAGATTCGAAAGATTGGCGTATCTTCTCCCCTTGCGCAACTTCATCCTCAATTTTCCTCTGCCGGGAAGGTGCATGAACAAACCTCATCTGTAATTCTGAGAGAATTCCAGAGAGAATCTTACTTTCTCTTTCTGTAAGATTCCCTCTTGTCTTGGACTGAATCGCTTTGATTACATCTATTGCTTCTTTGGCTTCACCTAAATTAAAGTGGATTTTTCCTTCTTGGTCCTCAAAATGACCCATGTTGAATAATGCTGTTCTTTGAAGCATTTGTATTACCTGGAAGAGTTTTGCAGTTTCCTCATCCTCAAACATATCTTTCTGCATTGGTAAAATCTAGGCAAAGGGGGTTCTTTTAACCCTTCACTCAAATAATTGCTCTAGTAACCAATCAGGATTAAATTGCATTAGGTCGGTGTAATCTTGTCCAACTCCTGCAAACACTATCGGCCTTCCTGTAGCAAATGCTACGCTAAGTGCTGCTCCACCTTTAGCATCCGTGTCAAGTTTCGTCAAAACTGCCCCATCGAACTTTAGCATCTCTTGGAACATCTTTGCCTGATCAACTGCGTCATTTCCAGCCAAGGCATCGCCCACGAATAATGTTAGATGCGGGTTTGCGACTCTTCTTACCTTGGCTAATTCATTCATCAGATTTTGCTTATTTTGCATTCTTCCAGCTGTGTCCACTAATACGACATCGATTCCTTTGGCTTGCGCGCTATGAACTGCGTCCCTGGCTATTGCTGCAGAATCTCCTCCTCTTTCGCTGGATATGCATCTAATTCCCAACCTCTCACAGTGAGTCTCAAGTTGTTGAATTGCCCCTGCTCTGAAAGTATCGCCTGCTGCTGCAATAACGCTCAGACCAGAGTCTTGAATTCTTTTTGCCAACTTCGCCGCTGTTGTCGTTTTCCCGGTTCCATTAACTCCAACCATCATCACAACAACTGGTGTGTCTCCCTGATCAACGAATTTTCTAATTGAAGCATCAAAATCCCAATATCCTGCTGCTAGGATTGAACGCAATGCTCTTTTCAAACTCGCTTCGAGTACTTTTGCTAGATCGGCACCTCGCCTTAGTCTGGAGCCTATCAATTCATTACGCAAGGCATCACTTACAGCGCTAACTGCATCGCTAGAAATGTCTGATTCCAGCATAACCCACTCTAACTCTTCAAGAAGATTGTCTAAAGTCGCACCCTCTTTGATTACGCGCCCTCCTTCAGTTACTATTCCGCCACCAAGCTCTACCTTAATTTCTGAGCCTGAATCTGTTTTTATTTCAGCAGATTTTGATGAACCACGAGGCGCCTCTGAAACTTCAACCAATTGCCTTCCAGTTGTAGTTCTCATCATAGAGAGTTGAACTTTGCTTCCTTTGGGTTTAATCGCTTCCTGTGCTCCCCTTTTCTTCAACTCTTTTTGTCGCTTTTTTTCCTGTTTATTCAAGCGCTTAAGCTCTTTTTTAGACAGTGGAGCAGGTGTTGGTTCGTCATCCAAATCCTCCCAATCATCCTCCCAATCATCATCGGATGATTCTGAACTTTCCGGTTCTTCTAAATCCTCCCAATCTTCATCCCAATCCTCGTCTTCCGTGGATTCATCATAAGCAGATTGTAAATGCTCGGTTTGCTTAGGAAGAGATGCATTTTCTTCGGCTTTTTTCAACGCTTGTTCTGCCTCATTAGTTCCCTCTTGGGCACTTAATGACTCGGCATCGGTAGCATCAACTACTTCCTCAACACGTTTTTTGAACCTGTCAAATAATCCCATTTCATCACCTAGTCGTCAAGCGTGAGTTCTGTTCCTCTCCTTCTACGAGAGATTCTCTTAGCCTCAACTGGCTTTTCTTCTTCTTGCCTTGGTTGTTCTGTAGGCGCAGGAGTGTTTTGTACGGGAGTGATTGTTGATTTTAGAGCCTCAGCAGCTTTATTGAATTCCATTGCTGCAGTCTGAATAATCTCACTTATCTGATCTATTTGCTGGTCGAGCATTTTGTCGACCTCAAGTACGGATTCTTTTCGTTGCTGTGTTATTTGTAAAGTTGATTCCATGTCTTGTTCACCGAAAATTCCGCTGCCAAGATCTACAAACGCCTTTACATCCTCTGATTTCCCAGAGTATGGTAAAGAGACCCCGCACCCAATATTTATCTTGGCAATTCCAGTTTCGCTTTCATTGAGTTGGCGCAGAATTGATATGGTTTGATCGTGTTCGTCAAGAATTTCTACTATCTTTTGTTTACGATTTTCGAGGTCCTCCAACTTCTTACGATTGTTTTCAACAATCGATGCAAGTCTTTGCAACTCTTCTCTACCTGTCATCGCACTCAACCCTGCCTATACGCCGGATTGGATAAAGCCGTTGAAGACTCACTCTTCCTCTTCGGATTGTTGAATTGGTCCGCCTGCAGCAGCGATTTCGTCACGGAATGCGTTGATTACTGATGCCTCGGATGATGTTCTTGGATCTATTTCCTTAATTGATTGAATGTCGATTTTTCTCCTTTTCGCATTGTGCCTCGAGCCTAGAATTGAATATACTCGGTGTTCTGCATCTGCGGAGTTTTCTGCTGGTAAGTCAAGGGAGAACTTTTGGCGTTGACTTCCAAACGGTGCTACTCCTGATACTCGAAATGCCTTCATGCCCCACGCGAACTGCCTTCCTTTCTTAAACGCGATGGCGCGGGATAAGTGTATTTTTGGACATGTCGGGATTGGTAATTCCCGTTCTTCCCAGTTTTTCTCATATAGGGGCGATATTCAAGAGTAATAGTCAACTCAACACCAATGTGGGAAAGCGTCTTGCATTAGTTTTAGTCGCAGTAATGTGTTTATCTAGCACAGCTGCTTTTTTACAACAAGACAAGATTAGTTATCAAATAAATGACGATAATGCTTCTTCCTACAAGGTTACAATAAAAAACAAAAATATCGATTTGGATTTGTGGAATGATCTTCTTGAGAAAGATGTATCTATTCTAAGGGCTTCCTCTGAAAATGAAATTATTGTTTGGAGTGGGCCAAGTAATCTAATCAAAGCATTGATTGATATGAATCTTGAATATGCTATTTCACCAACTACCACGAGTCTCAAGCTCCCAAATGGGTATTTCATTGAAGATTTTTACGAGGTAAAATTCATTCTTGAGCCAAATCTTCCGAAAGCATCTATCGAAACTATCTCCAAGGGAATTGAATTTTATGGAGAAATTAATCAAAACACGATTGTTCATGATTATCCATTGGCACAATCCGTTGAAGTGTTGCTTGTGCGAGGAGTGGATGATGGCGTCTCGATACCCGGAGTCATGTGGATCGAGCCAGTGCTCGAAACTAGTTCAAGGAACCTAGTTTCAAGTGGATTAGTTCAATCAGGCGAAGGTGCAAATCGTCAATTGTGGGATTTAGGAATAAATGGGCAGGGTGTAATTATCGGGGTTGCCGATTCTGGAATTGATTACGATCATTCGTGTTTCCTAAACGAAAGTACGGACGGGAATTATTCCCTAAACATCTCAGATTTCGGGGAGTTTCACAACAAAATTCAGTTGGTTAATTTCACAATAGACGATGGAGATTATGTTGGAGACTCAGATTACGGACATGGTACGCATATTTCGGGGATCCTTGCTTGTAACGATGTCAATCAAAATTTGACTTCCTATCCTCCATCACACACAACCACTAGCCCATCTTATCAGTCAAAAATTATCTTCCAAGATATTGTGAATAGCAGCGGATGGTCTCCACCTGATATTGACGAGTTGCTTAGTGAATCTGCAATTAACGGGGGATACATTCACTCTAATTCTTGGGGAGATGCAACCACCGCATATACAGAAAGATCAGGGATGATCGATGCTTGGTCAAGGGAGTTCCCTTGGACTCTTACATTCATCGCGCCCGGAAACAATGGGGGTACTTTGCTAGAGCCTGCAAATGCAAGAAATGCAATTGCTGTAGGAGCAAGTGAAAAATCTTCTGAAAGTAGTAGATGGGGGCCAAGTTCACACGGACCTGATGATTCTGAACGAAATGGAATTTTCATTTTAGCTCCTGGTGTTGGGGTTTACTCTGCAAAGGCTGATGGACAACATGATTCATTCAACGAAGATTCTGCACGGATGAGTGGTACGAGTATGGCAACGCCGATGGCAGCATCAACTACAGCATTAATTTCGCAAATGGTGCAGGACGGGTGGTTAACTGGTTCTAATGAAACAAGAGAAATGGTCTTGCTTGGAGAAATTACTCCTGTTTGGGGGGACCAACGAGAGATAAATGTGTCATTGGGTGAAGGTTTTGTCCCATCAGCTCCTCTGATGAAGGTTCTTCTTGCGATTTCAGCCGACAATATCGATTTTGAACCGAACAATAATGAAACTCCAAATCAAACAATGCCAAGGAATCCATATGATGGTTGGGGGCAACCAAATTTAGAAAATTTACTTCAAATCAATCAATTAACAGATAATTCTGACCCTACCCGTCACCTTTGGATTCATGATTCTTACAGATTGATAAATGCAGAGCCAAAGGACATGCTTGCACAAAGAACCAATTCCGGGAATATTTCTACTGAAGCCCTAGCTTCAGAAAGTTGGAATAATGAGGGAATGGTTGGACCATTTTTGAAATCAGGTGAGGTTTTTAGCAACAGATTCATGCTTCAGCCCAACCTAGATTTTGAGGCATTTCTTTCTTGGCCTTCTAGGCCCGAATATATAGCAGATGATGATCTAGTCCTCGTAGCAACGCTTCAAAATGGCAAAAAGGTGATTTCAGGGGGTTTCAATTCAACCGGTTATTCTGATATTTATGCTCCATCATTCTTCAATCCTGAAAATCAATCTCAGTTCCCGAAAGATGGTGAGAATACTCATGCAATTATTCTAAGCAGTGAATCATTACAAGGAAACGAGTGGATTGAATTGAGTGTGATGGCACGTAATGTTGCTGTAAATGGCAATGAATCTGGATTGGGGTTAACTGGGGACCAAGTTGGATTTGGGTTAGCTGTAAGGGGCATTGTAAAGGATCTTGAAATATGGAAAGATAGTGATGATGATGGAGTATCGGATGAAGAGGATCTTTGTCCTGATCAAAATCCTGTTAATGATCTAAATCTTGACGGATGTATTGATGATTTAGATGGGGATGGTGTGCTAGATGATTACGATTTATGCATTGATGATTCTGTAAACGGAATAAACCCGGATTGGGGAGTGGATTTCTATGGATGTGCAATCACAAATAATCCACCGGTGATAGAATTTGTAACAGGCCCTTATCAGAATCAATCCATAAAAGATGATTTTTTGTTTTCTTATCGGTTATCTGATATTGATGGAGATGATGTTGTTGCACAAGCAAAAATTATCACTTCTGGAAATATTGTAATCTATTCATGTCAAGAGAAGAATGGGGCGAATATTTTGCATTCTTGTATAGTAAAACCTGAGTCTTTTAGCCCGTTCTTTATTTCTGAGAATGAGTCTTTATCTATCGAAATTATTGCCTGGGACGTGAATGAAAGTTATTCAAAGACCAGTAGCATCACTTACCCTAACCAATTTAATTTAGAGGTTAAGGAAGAAGTTGTGGTTCTTGAACCCAGCAGAGAAAGGGATGAAAACCTGAACCTTGGTAGATTGTTTTTACTAGGGTTGCTTTTTTTGATAGCCCCCACATTATTAGTGAATGCATTAAAGAAAAGGCAATTGAGTCCAACGAATACAATAAAAATTCCCGACCCATTTACTGATCATAAAAGGAACTCGTTATTGCATGATGAGGACGAATAATAAGACTTTGATGGACTTATTAAATAGGGTGAAACTTCAAGTAAAGTACTATCCTCGAATGTTATACCCGCAAGGGCTTAGGTGAATATAATGGCAGAGAGATTATACATAGGAATTGATTTGGGAACATATCAATCAACAATCGCTAGCAGCGCTGGCACAACAAACACAATCCAAACCGTAGTCGGTAGACCAAAGGATCCTGTTGCAAGAAATTTCTTGGGCAGAGATGTTTTATTCGGTTCTGACGCTTTGAAAAACAAACTTGCGTGTAAAATCTTCTACCCAATGTCTAGTGGAGTAGCGCAAGATGATGAGGCTAACCTTGCTGCAGCAAAGGCTTTCGTAACCCATCTAATCGAGTCAGTCGACCCTGAAGATTATGACGAAGTTTTGGGTGTAATTTGTTCACCATCCCACGTTTCGTTTACCGATAAATCAAACCTAGTAGCAACTCTGAGAGGGTTGGTAAATGCAATCATGGTTGTTACAGAGCCATTTGCTACTGCTTTTGCAGTGGAAGAAATCGCTGGTTCTCTGGTTGTAGATATTGGAGCAGGTACAACAGATATCGCTAGAATCTATGGAACATTCCCAACCGATGAAGACCAATTGACAATCCAAGAGGCTGGAGACTGGTTAGATGGTGAATTAGCTGAGATGATCAGGAAGAAATTCACTGGCGCTCAAATTACAAAGGACATGGTTCGCAGATGGAAAGAAGAGGCTTCCTACGTAGGAGGAGATGCCAAAGAAGTAATGGTGGAACTATCTGTTGAAGGTAAGAAGCAAGTTGTAGATATTGGAGACCTAATGCAAGATGCTTGCGAGTCCATTATTCCAAAGATTGGTAATGCAATCAAGAAAATTATTGCTACTGCTGACCCTGAACTACAGCCTGTCATCAGAAATAACATCATTCTATCAGGCGGTGGAAGTTTGATTGGTGGTCTTGCAGACAGAGTTGCAAAGGAAATTTCCGACATCGGAGATGTTCGTGTTTGGTGTGTTGAAGATCCCCTAGAAAAAGTCGCTGAAGGGGCTTTGGATCTAGCCCAGCAAATGCCTGATGAGATGTACACTTCGATTGAGTGATTCGGAAATAACGAAAGGGGGCTAGAATAGCCTTTTTTTGGTGCTCACCAATGATAAGGTTCAAGAGTGTACTTGCTCCGTTCATTGTTTGTATGACGCTATCCGGTTCTTCTTCAGGTGGTATTCGCCGTATCGGAGAAGGTGAAAATGAGGAAAGAGCAGCTCTAGAAGGGATGTTGTCCTCTTACCCAGTTGAACAGCTTGTAGAAGAGGTTTTGACTGCGTGGGAAGAGTTATCATCAAAAAACGAAGAATTGGTTTCTGTTAAACAGAGAGTTCGAGTTTTAGAATTGGATCTTGCAGAAAGAGAGGATGAAGTTGCCCCTGAAATTCAAAAATTAAAGGAAAGCGAAGCCTCTCTTAGAGAAGCTGAATCTAGAATTATCCATCTGGAAAGATTGCTGTCCGATACTAAAGAAGAATTATCCAATCAATCTAGTTCAATTGCAATGAAAGAAAGGCAGGAAATGTCTGAAGAAATCGAAAGACTAGAATCACTAAGTAATAGTCAAAACGAAGTAATCGGTGAAATGCAGGGCAGACTGGATACTATGGTAGAAGCACTGGAACGTGCTGCTCAAGCCGGTCTAACATCTGTAACCGCAGATGAAGTTAGAAATTTGAAGAGACAAGTTGACGAATTAGACAAGCAACATAAAGGTGAAGTTGCTGCTAATTCAGTTCTTGAAGAAGAGCGACAAAGGCTCAGGGAAATTGCAGATAGATTGAGAGGGCTACTTGATGCTCGAGACAGAAGGCTTGCCGAATTAGAAGAGCAACTTGAGAGAGTAATGCAAGGGCCAAGAAGCGTAAGTGCAGAGCATGATTACTTGGTTGAACAAATTGAGGAATTGAAAAGAAGATTACTCGATAGAAACCGTGAATATGAATCTCTAAGAAGAAGAGAAAGAAGGCTGCATAACGATGTGTTTGAAAGGGATGAGCGTATTCAACAAATGACTCTTACAATGACTGATTTGGAGGCTGCACTACAGGATAGGACTGCTGAAATGAAAGAGTTAGAACGACAACACACGACTGCAGTTGGCGAAATAGAAAGAGTAAGAAAATCTGAGAGGACTAGAGAGGTCGTAGGCAGAGTGTTCTCTGATTCCCTAAACCTAGTGAGGACTCATGAAGGTAGACAAGCTAAGAAAGAGGCTTACGCCAATTCACCCGATGTAGAAAAGAAATTATCAACACCAACAACTGAAGATATGAAACACCTTGCTGAGGGAGGTGACATTAATTTAGAAGTTAGTGAATCGGAATTTAGCGAAGGTATCGAGGTTGACACGGACAGACCAGCATCACCTGGAGGAAGTGGCGATCCTGTAATCTTCGAGGACGAAGATTGACATGGAAATCGGCAGTTTAATTCTAGCTATATCGGTAGGTCTTGGTTTATCTGCCGCTTGTGGATTCAGAGTTTTTTTGCCCCCTGCTGCGTTGAGTTTTGCCGCTACCCAAGACTGGGTTGAGTTAACTGGGGATTTTGCTATGTTGGACTCGTGGACTGCTTGTGCAATCTTATCTGCAGCAGTGGTTTTAGAAGTACTGGCATATTACATCCCTTGGCTTGATAATTTACTAGATACGATTGCTACGCCTTCCGCTGTTATCGCAGGAACGATGATGTCTGCCGCGGTTATGGGCGATGTTGATCCTGTCATAAAATGGTCAATCTCAACAATTGCTGGCGGTGGCTCCTCCGGTACAATCCAATTAGGAACTGTTGCAACTAGAGCAATTTCTACAGGAACGACCGCTGGTCTTGCTAATCCCATTGTATCGACATTGGAATTTGTAGCGTCTATTTTCATGGTTATTCTAGCACTATTAGCTCCATTCCTTGCAGTTGGCGCTTTCGTAATATTGATTTATTTTGCAATTAAATTCCTGATGAAATGGCAATCAAAAAGATCTGCACCTCAAACCATTGTAACTTGATTCTGAGTGGATTAAATGAGTGATGATGTATTGTTAATCGATGGTGATTGTAATTTTTGTAATTCCATTGCTACTTGGATTGGAAAGAATAAATCCGCATCAAAAACAATAGAAATAATCCCTCAAAATGATAAGGAATTATTGAAAATTAAATTCTCAAAAGAAGAATTAGGGTTGATTGAACAGGGCATGGGCCAAGCAAAATATGGCACCGTGGTGCTTGTAAAAAATAAAAAAGTCACCACTGAAAGTAGTGCAGGAATTAGGGTATTATTATACTTAAAATGGTACTGGAAAATTTGGTTTCCCGCCCTCTGGATTATTCCTAAGCCGATAAGAAATTGGGGATACCGCCGTATTGCAAAGCACAGAAATAGAATTAGTTGAGATTTGAAATTATCTCATTTAATTTAGATTCTAATTGAACATAATCTTCTATCTCTTCGGTCAAAGTGCCAGTAACAATCCAATCAGCACCACCCTGTTTCGCAATAATTGCTTGTTCGGATGATCTAATTCCTCCCCCTACGATTACAGTGAGTCCTTCTACTGATTTTGCAGCCTTGATTAATTCTGTGTTTACTTGGTAGGATGCACCTGAACCTGCCTCAAGATACAGGTATTGAAAACCATACATCTTCGCAGTTAATGCATAATTTCTAACCAATTCTACATCCTCTTTCCCAATTAAGTCGACATTTCCAACCCGACCAACTTCACCGCCAGGAGCGCAAACAACATACCCAGTTGGTAGCGTATTAATTCCAAACTTTTCGATGAAGGGAGCGCCTATGACTTGTTCACCAACCAAAAATTTCCTATCTTTTGAATTCATAAGCATCATGAATAATATCCCATCTGCAGCTGATGATAAAGCGTGCCCGCCGCCAGGGAATAATATCACAGGAACATTCCAATCATCTTCGTTTGAGTCTAGATCTTGGGATGCGGCAAATTTTCTTAACTCAAAGGCTTCTTTTATTGCTTCACATGTTGCATGAACGACTTCGTTCGATGTATTGGTTGAACCCCCAATAAAGATACACTCGCTGCCTGCTTGTACTGCAGACATAGCCCTCTTGGCCGCTGTGTCAAGATCTTGTTTGCCTGGATCGATTAGAGTTATGTGGCGGCATCTGCCGTTGGCTTGCATATGTTTTGACACTGCAGGTTCCAATTGAGACGCCTCCTTCATACTGATGTTAAAGTGGGCAAGCAATAGCACTTACGGCAAATGAAGAAGAAAATAAAGCGAGATATGTTATATCCGCTCTTTCTGGTCGCATCATGAGCACTGAAGCACCGTTGTCAAGATTGTTCAAACATATAAGCAGACACAGGGGCACCGTAAGATTGGCTACATTTGCTTCCATCATGAATAAATTGTGGGACCTTGCTCCGCCTTTGCTGATAGGTGTTGCAGTTGATGTTGTAGTCGAACGAGAAGATTCCCTATTGGCTGGCTTTGGAATAATCGATCCTTGGCATCAACTGATTCTATTATCAGTTCTTACTTTCTTGATTTGGGGCTTAGAATCTATATTCGAGTATTGGTATGGAATATTGTGGAGGAATCTTGCTCAAACAGTGCAACACGAATTACGTGTTGATACTTTTTCGCATGTCCAGAAGCAGGGCATGTCGTGGTTTGATGAACGTCAGAAGGGAGATTTGATGGCCATAATGAACGATGACATAAATCAACTAGAGAGATTTTTGGATAAGGGAGCAAATGATTTGTTGCAGGTATCTACGACGGTTCTTGTCGTTGGCGCTGTATTTATTGCGATCTCTTGGGAGATTGCGATATTTGCTGTGTTGCCAATACCAATCATCATTTGGGGTTCATTCAAGTATCAACGTTCGCTTGAACCAAGGTATGCAGAAGTTCGAAAGACTGCTGGGACGATGAATGCTTTACTTGAAAACGATTTATCTGGTATAGCAACCATCCAATCCTTCACTGCTGAGGATATAGAAAAGGATAGACTGGAAGATCTTAGTCAATCCTACAGAGAGGCTAACAGGAAGGCGATTAGGTTGAGTGCCGCATTTGTTCCAATGATAAGGATGGCAATTCTTCTAGGTTTCACCGCTACATTGCTTCTTGGAGGATGGATTACCTTGGAAGGCACCTTAGCTGTAGGAGCTTATTCAGTTCTTGTCTTTATGACTCAAAGGTTGCTTTGGCCCCTTACTAGATTAGGAGAGACATTCGACCTTTACCAAAGAGCAATGGCGTCTTCAACACGAGTATTAGACTTGTTAGCAAGTCCAATTGAAATTAAAGAAGGTGATTATGACCCTGAAATCGGGCAAGTGGCTAAGTCGGATATTGAGATCAAACAACTAAAATTTTCTTACCCGAATCGAAATCCTGTATTCAGTGGATTGAATCTTACTATCCCTGCCCAGAAAACCATTGGACTAGTTGGCTCGACAGGGTCTGGAAAAACTACTTTGACCAAATTACTACTAAGATTTAACGAAATTAACGAAGGTGAAATCTCTTGGACCGGTGCGCCAATTGATGAATGGAAGTTGGAAAAACTTAGACAATCAATCGCACTAGTAGATCAGCATATTACTCTGTTTCCTACAACGATTATGGAAAACATCAGGTACGGTAATCCTGATGCTGATGACAGTGCTGTTGAGAATGCTGCTAAAGTTGCAGAAGCTTTTGATTTCATACAAGATTTACCAGAGACATGGCAGACCCTGGTTGGTGAAGGAGGTCATCGATTAAGTGGTGGACAGAGACAAAGAATCGCTATTGCAAGGGCAGTTTTGAAAGATGCGCCTTTCCTAATTTTAGATGAAGCCACTAGTGCAGTAGATAATGAAACCGAAGCAGCATTACAGAGAAGTATTGCAAAGATAAGTGATAATAGAACCACATTAATTATCGCACATAGATTATCTACGATTAGAAACGCACACCAAATAATAGTCCTTGAAGATGGCGTAATTGCGGAGCGTGGGACTCATGAAGAATTACTGGATTTAGATGGTCAATATAGAAAATTATGGGCAGTTCAAACCGGCGAGTAATACATCAACCCCCAATCCTAGGCAAAGACAATGCCAACAAAGTGGGTTGTGGATAGTAACTGTTTCATTCACCTTGGAAGTATGGCTGAGAAGCATTTCGTGAATGACTTAAATTCAGTTTTGTCAAAGATTGGTGAGACGATTTATGTAACTGAAGGAGTATTCGATGAATGTAAAACAGTAAGATTCCATAGATGGAAAAACAAGCCATTAGTAATGGATGAGTTGCGAAAGTTAATCACATCTAAACAAGTAAATGACGATCAAATAAGGGGTTTAGGAGAAGCCATCGGGGAAAAAGCAGCCCCTCAAGATGTTGATTTATCATTGATGGTTTTAGCTTCGAATTTAGTTAGGGAAGGTTTTGATGTTACGCTTGTTTCTGATGATTTTAAAATGACTAGAACAAGTAATGAGGCTGCTTTAGGTTTCAAAACAATACCACCATCTACATTTGTAAATGATCTTGCAGATTTAGCGAATGTTGAATCTAGAAAGAAATTAAATTCACTTTCAAGAAGAGTAAGAGCAGCTGAAATGAAATATGCTATTTCAAGACGCACAGAATATGACATCCAATCTAAATTAACATGGATGATCGATTCACTGCTCGCAGACAGGACGCCAATCTCAATTGAGGTGGAAGACTCTGCTCCAAGCAACAAGAAATTGGTAAAGTTACTGAGAAAACACCTCAGAGGAGGGGAATTAAAACCCAATCAATTGGAAAAACTAGGAAAGTTGGCTACAATATGTTCCCCAATTTCAAGGCTAGATGATTTTATTACATCTAGAAATGATTACAAAACTGGAACTCAATTATTTTCTGAAGTATTACAAGAAACGGGAATGGGGATGGCTCCATTGGATTCAGAACAGGCAGAAATTGCCCATCGTGCAATGTCTCCTGCACTAATTAGAATGGAGACTGCTCTTGGTTTCCTTGCTCAAATTGATGGAGAGATTGAGGATGCTAGAATGCATTTATCTCGCGCCTTATTGCACGCAACTCTAATCGATGATCAAGGGGCAGAAATTCAATCTCTGCTAAAACTTGGTCTTCTGGCTATGGCTTGTGGTGATAGTAAAGAGGCTGCTAATTTCTTTGAGGTGGCAGAAAGCCAAGCATTTTCCGTAAAAAAACCGTATCTAATTTACTTAGTTGCAGCTTGTATAGCAAATTACATCTCTGGAGATTTAGATACTGCGGAGGCACAAATTGAACAAGCGCATGACGTCATTGAAGAGGATGAATTAGCTGCTAGTATTATTTTAGAAGAATTGGGTGAGTCATTTATGGCACTTTCAATGCCTGGAATAGCAATAGAGGTTTTGGATGAAGCAATGGAATGCGCAATACAATCCGAAAGAAAGGAAATAATTGAATTATCAGAACTATTAGTTCAAGCCAATAATCAAATCACAAAAAATGAGGCTCACCAAATTAAGGGACTAAGGGAATTCCTAGATAAGTTGAATTCTATGGAAGAGTAATCAATTGCTTAATTTCTTAATTCCATTTTCAATCGTGTATTGATTCATTAATCGAATGTATAGTATTGAAAATGGAAGCCAAATCAGTGTATAGAGTATAATAATCAGAAATGAAATCATTGTACTCCATCCCATCTGGTTATCAAGTTCACGAGCGTAGTTGAGTGGTACAAAATGCAATAAATATACTGTTAGAGAGATTTGTCCCAGTGAGCTCAAGGCTGGTAGTCTTTTGTTAGATTTTGAAGCAATGATCCACAAGAGTGTTACTCCTAGTCCTGCATTGAATAAAAACCAATGATTAGCGGGGAAAAATGTCATCACGGCTTCTGCATCGGGGTCTGTTGCTATTGCCCAAACTCTGCCTTGGAGAATAGAAATCAGCAGTGCTGGGAGAGACAGTAGGAATAGTAAAATCGCTATCTTATTGTTATCCCAAGAGGCATGCAAAACGGAACCAAGGACTGCAAAGAATATCCAAGGGAATAGCGGATATAATCCTGTCAATATCAGATGGGAAAAATATCCTAATATTGAATATATTTCTATCCTAGAATCCCAATCTAAGCCTCCCTGTGGTATTAATATGCATAATAAAGGAATACTAATCAATATGCATATTTGCATAATAATATCCATGTCTTTTACTTTAATCCATAATGGTGCAGTTAAGTAAAGCAGACCAAAGAGGCTGAGAACTCCTGGTGCTGCAATAGGAAACAAATGACTCGCAAATAAATTCAAGATAAATTGAAGCAGAAATAGGATTAATGCCCTGATTAATATTTTCTTAGTATTCAATGAGGCATTAGTTAGCCCCCACCCGAATAGTGCCACAAATAATGGTGCTGCAAGCCCACCGATGCCGCCAGCAAAGATGCCGATTAAACTGGTTTGAGAAATATTGCTTGGCTGCCACGTGGCTGCTGCATGAACAAAGACCATGAATAGAATCGCTAAACCCTTGAGTTCGTCAACGAACTGTAATCGTTTATTCTCTTGGTTGTCAGATTCTGTTTCTGGATTGGTTTTCATAATAAATCAAAAATTGGACTTTACATATTCCACGGCATTTCTGAAAATTTGTAATCCCTCTCCTTCCCAATCACCAAGTAATCTTTCTTCTGGAGATGGTGCGCAGTCTGGCGCATCTGGAGCGGTGAATCTTGTGTGATCTGGATGTAGCCACTTAGCATATATTGCCTCTGGGTGAGGCATTAAACCGAACACTAATCCTGTAGAATCGCAAATACCCGCTATGTTTCTTGCAGAACCATTTGGAGAAATTGGGAATGGTAGAAGTTCATCTTGGAATCCTTCTCCTTCTTCAGTCACTGGATCTACATATTTAGTTACGATTTGGCCATTTGCGGCTAATCTGTCTAAGTCAGTAGAATTCGGCATCACAAATTTTCCTTCCCCATGGCGTACTGGGCAGTCAATTCTTTCCAGTCCTTTTGTCCAAATACAGTTTGAGTCGGGGTTAAAATCTAGTGTTACCCACCTGTCTTCGTATTTTCCAGAATTGTTTAATGTCAAGCTAGCTCTTTGAATGAAATCGGGTTCTGCTGCTTCGGGACCAGGTAATAAACCGGTCTTTACTAGAACCTGGAATCCATTACATATACCAATTATTGGCTTTCCAGCCTCGACAAATGCAGACAACATATCTCTTAATGCAAAACGCATTCTATTCCCTAATAATCTACCTGAACCAAGGTGATCTCCGAATGAAAACCCACCTGGAACTGCCATGATCTGGAACTCGGATAGGTTCCTGGTTCCATTTACGAAGTGATTGACGTGCACTCTTTGAGCATCGGCGCCAACCAAGTCAAAAACCGCTTTTGTCTCATGATCGCAATTAATACCGAAACCATACAATACCGCTACTTTGGGCTGCATCAAATTTCACCTCCATCAAGATCAAGGGTTCCTTTCCAAGACTTTTCCAATTCTGTGATGTCGACATTTACAATCTCATCGAATCCGTCTTCGATTACTAGTTGATTATTGCTTGTGACTAGACCCATCAGCGTTAGTCCGTATTCTTCCAGTCTGTCGACTACTTCTGCTTCGTGTTGTGCTTCTACTCCAATTAGAATTCTTCCTAGGGACTCTCCCCATAATTGCCCCCAGAGGTCTGTTCCTTCAATTCCAGTACCATCAAGATCAATTCTAGCACCTCGCTTTCCACCAATACACATCTCGGCTACAGCAACTCCTAATCCACCTTCACTGAGGTCGTGAGCCGTGCGGATTAGTCCGTCCTGAATTGATTTTGATAGTGCTCTGTAGCCTTTGAGTCTAAATTCAGGATTGGTCAGTCTTGGTACATTTCCGCCAATGCCATCGGCATCGCCTTGTTCGGTTAGCAAATAAGCTACTTCGCTTGCCCCTAATTCTTGTCCACTGAGTCCGAATAAGTACAATCTCTCTCCTTCTCTTTTCAAATCGCTAGTGGCAGTGAATCTAACATCTGGATGGTCTCCGAATAGTGAAAATAGCATGGTTGGAGGAATTGAAATTTTATTCGCTCCTTTGCCATAGTCGTTTTTCATAGAGTCTTTTCCAGAAACGCATGGAAGTCTGTATGCTCTGCAAACCTCCTCTAATTGTCTATTTGCTCTAACTAACTGAGCGAGTTTGAATTCTCCATCGGGTGTTTTTTCCGATTGGATTGGGTCCGGCCAGCAGAAATTATCCAAACCAGCCATTTTGTCGACATCTATTCCAACACAAACGGCATTTCTGACCGCTTCGTCAACGCTAGCCTCAACCATCGCTCCAGCATCTATGTCAGAGTATCTTGGGACAATACCGTTAGAAATTACCACTCCTCTTGTTGAGCCGTGTATTGGGGCAATGAGAGCGGCGTCTGCAGGACCGTCCCTTTGTGGCCCCACGAATGGTTTGACTGCCGTTTGGGCTATGACTTCGTGATCATATTGCCTTACCCATGATTCTTTACTTGCAATATTTGGCCTTGCTAGAAGATCTAGTAAGATTTGATTGTGATCTGCCTGGTTTGGTGGATTGAAAACATCCGGGCTGGGTTTTTTCCATACGCTTGATAGTTGGAGTTGTGGAACTCCATCATGAAGGAATTCTATCGGAAGCATTGCAACTGATTCTTCACCATATTTGACATGGAATCTGCCATCATCAGTGAAAATTGCTACCCTTGAAACTTCAACTTCGTGAAGTGCTGCTAATGCTTCAAACGCTTCTGCATCTTCTGGAGTGGTTGCTAAAGTCATCCTCTCTTGTGATTCGCTAACTAGGATTTCCCAAGAAGATAATCCCTCTTGTTTTAGAGGTACCTTGGCTAAATCTATCTCGCAACCATTTGTGTATTCTGCCATTTCGCCAATAGATGAGGATAACCCTCCAGCACCATTATCGGTAATACAGGAAATTAATCCCATATCTCTTGCTTCGAGAGTCATGTCGAGTAATTTCTTTTGAGTGATAGGATCTCCAATTTGAACAGCACTAGAAGGTGATTCTTCGGTTAACTCAAGAGAAGAGAAAGTAGCCCCATGAATTCCATCTGCACCAACTCTGCCCCCTACCATGAATACAATGTCGCCTGCCTTTGGGGTCTTGATGTGGCTTGGTCTACCATCTGGAAGGTTTTGAGGCATCAATCCAACGGTTCCGCAATAAACTAACGGCTTTCCAATGAATCTGTCATCGAATACTATTGCGCCATTAACTGTTGGAATACCGCTCTCATTACCCCCAGTTCTGACACCTGCGTGAACACCTCTTAGCACCCTAGATGGGTGGAACAGATTTTCTGGAAGGTCTCCCTCATAATCAGGTGGTCCGAAGCAAAATACGTCAGTATTTGCTATTGGTCTAGCACCAAGTCCGGTTCCCAAAATATCCCTATTGACTCCAACAATACCAGTCATTGCTCCACCGTATGGATCTAAAGCACTAGGTGAGTTGTGGGTTTCTGCTTTCATGCAGATACTGTGTTGGTCATCCCAAGCAATTACACCAGAGTTATCATGGAAAACACTCAGTAACCAATCTACTTCCTTTTGCATATCTAGTGTTGGCTTCATTATATGTGTCTTGAATAATGAGTCGACGATTGATTCTTCGCCTGTTTCGAGGTCTTTGTGACTTATTTTTGCTGCGAAAATTTTGTGTTTACAGTGCTCGGACCAAGTTTGTGCTAAACACTCTAGTTCTACATCTGTTGGTGCATCTGATGGTAATCCAAGCGCTTCTCTTGCGCTTCTGACTTCTGGGTTTCTGTAGTGTGCTTGAATTGTTTGCATTTCCTCTAAATTCAAAGCAAGAAGGCCTTCTTCACTAAGTTTGATTAATTCTTCATCAGATATTTCTAGATCAATTTTTGATGGTGATTTGTATTCTGTTGGAGCTTTTTGAACAAACTCAATCTCCGGGTATTCCTTAGCAAGGCATTTATCCTTGGTGCCAATAATCGCTCTTTGAATGAGTGAATTGTGTAATGATTTAGCTACATCGTTAGCGTTGCAGGTTTCTGGAATCCCGTAAAATGCGTAGGTAATGTAAGTTGCAACTTTACTGTCTTTGGATGCTTGTGGGAATATCGTGAAAAATCCATCTAATGCTGCGCTTCCTGGGTTATCGGTAACCCCTGCTTTGAATGCGATTGATATTGTTAAGTCAGGACTGGTGTTGAAAAGTTGTTCATCATTTAGAGCAAGTTCTCCCCCATATCCTTTCTCAATGATGGGGTCACAGAAAATATCGTCAACCCTTGAATAAATGTCTTCTTGATTTATATCTGAATTTACCAAATAGCCAACAATACTGCGAACATTAGAAATGTCAATGGAAAGGTCTTGTGCCATTTGCCTACGGATTACATCGCCACGTACATCTTTCATGCCTTCCATTAGGCGTGGTGTGACCTCTATGCGACTCACTTGCATCATGGGTTATTCCTCGGACAAAAATAGCGCTACTGACGACGCTCTTTGAACACTTTGATGTATTTGGGTGATCGTTATTTTTCGCATAAAATCCTAGAGCAGGTTTTTGAGGAATTGCCCGGTATGGCTCTCGGGGACTTCTGCTATATCTTCTGGAGTTCCTTCTGCAACGATCATGCCGCCGCGGTCTCCTCCCTCAGGACCCAAATCAATAACGTGATCTGCACACTTTACGACGTCTAAATGGTGCTCAATTACCAAAACGGTGTGTCCTTTATCCCTTAATTCCAGTAATACTTCAATTAATTTCTCTACATCTGAAAATGATAATCCTGTTGTAGGTTCATCTAAGATGTAAACTGTTTTGTTTGTAGGGGGTCTTCTCAACTCACTGGCCAATTTTACTCTCTGTGCCTCTCCGCCGGAAAGAGTTGTTGCTGGCTGCCCTAGAGTAATGTAATCTAAACCAACTGCGCAAAGAGTTTCTAGTGTCCTGTGTATCTTTCTATGATTAGCAAAGAATTTGACTGCTTCTCCAACTGGCATTTGCAAAATATCGTGGATATTCCTGCCCTTCCAATTAACTTCCAAGCATTCTCTTGTGTATCTTTTGCCCTCACAAATCTCACAGGTTATCCACACATCTGGTAGGAAATTCATCTCTAATTTTATTGAGCCTCCCCCCGAACATGCTTCACATCTTCCACCTTTTACGTTAAACGAAAAGTGCCCTGGTTTGTACCCTCTTTGCTTGGATAGTTTTGTCTCAGAAAATAATTTTCTAATTTCATCAAAGACTTTTGTGTAAGTCGCTGGGTTGGATCTTGGTGTTCTTCCAATCGGTGATTGGTCAATAACAATGGCTTTGTCGATTTTATCTAAGCCCTTGATTTTCTTATGTTTTCCACAACTTACTTCCGAGCGATGTAGGTGTCTCTGTAATGCTGGTGCTAAGGTCCCGGATATCAAAGATGATTTTCCTGAACCGCTGACTCCTGTTATAGCCGTAAAAGATCCCAATGGAAATTTCACATCGATATCTTTCAAATTATTGTGCTTAGCACCTTTGATTTCTAGGAATTGTCCACTCTTTGCCTTTTTCCTGACCTTTGGAGTTGGGATTGTTTTTCTTCCTGATAGATAAGCACCAGTAATCGATTCTTCCTCTGTCATGACTTCCGAAGGCGGTCCATTTGCAACAACTCTTCCACCGTGAATTCCTGCTCCAGGACCTAAGTCACATAGCCAATCAGCTTGCCTCAGAGTATCTTCATCATGCTCTACAACAAGTAATGTATTACCTAAATCGCTCAATTCTCTTAATGTTTTGAGAAGGCGGTCATTATCTCTTTGATGAAGTCCTATGCTAGGTTCATCTAGTACATACATTACTCCTGTTAGTCTAGTTCCTATTTGGGTAGCCAATCTAATTCTTTGACTCTCTCCACCACTTAGTGTGTTAGCCTTCCTATCTAGAGTTAGATAATCCAAACCCACCGAATCTAGAAATTCTAATCTAGAATCTATTTCTTTAAGGATGTCTTTTCCAATAAACATGCTTCTGTCATCTAAAATTTCAACAGCGTCTGCAAACATCTCTGGAGGGCCTTCTCCATTTGGTTGAATGCTTCTGATTAGACTCAATGACTCGTGAACAGAACAGGAAGAAACTTCTGGCAATCTTATTCCTCCAACCGAAACAAATCTTGCTGCTGGATTCAGTTTTTCGCCATTGCATACTGGACAATCTAGATCGGTCATACAAGCGATTAATTTGTTTCTTGTCCGGTCGGATGTTGTTTCAGTATAAGCTTTCTCAAGCCTCGGAATAATTCCTTCCCATGGTTTTGAATATTTGTACTGGGAGCCTGTTTCACTGGTGAATTCGAAATGAATTATTGTCGAACCAGAGCCATAAAGAAGAATGTCTTTTGCATCGTCATCAAGTAACTCGAACCTTACATGAGTGGGGATGTCATAAAATTCGCATGTTTGTTCCATTAATTTTCGATACCAAGAAGGAGACATAGAGCGCCTCCAAGGATTTACGCAACCATCGGACACGCTCAATTGGTCATCGACAACCAAACTGATGTCAAATTGTCGTTGCACACCAAGCCCTTGGCAGTCTGGGCAAGCTCCAAGAGGAGAGTTAAAAGAAAATACTCTAGGGCTTAATTCAGGCATAAATGCGCCGTGATCAGGGCACGCAAAATCTTCTGACCAAGTTGTAATAGTGCCCTGCTCGATTGTCATCGCACGCGTTCCCTCGCTTAGTTCTTCAGCATTAGGTGGAGATTCTAGTGATTCGATTGCTACCGTTCCTGAACCAATTTTTAGGGCTGTTTCGATCGCTTCAGTTAACCTCTGCCTACGGTCAAGTGTAAGACGCAATCTATCACAACGAACGTCTATGTCATGACGAAAATTTTTGTCCAATGTTGGAGGGTTGTCAAATTCGGTTTCATGACCATTGACTTTTCCATAAAGATGCCCTTGCTCAACCATTTGTTTGAATAAATCTGCATGCGTTCCCTTCCGAGCGCGAATAATAGGGGCCCAAACAGCAATTGCATGCCCTTCTAGATTCCAGATGATATCATCAACTATTTCTTGCACGGTCATTCTAGCAACTTCTCTCCCACATTCTGGGCAGTGCGGCTTTCCAATTCTTGCCCATAGTAGTCTAAGATAATCTTGAATTTCCGTTACTGTTGCAACGGTAGATCTAGGGTTGTGAGAACCTTGTTTTTGGTCGATTGAAATCGCTGGAGAGAGTCCTTCTATTCCATCACAATCTGCTTTTTTCATTTGTCCGATAAATTGTCTAGCATAAGACGATAATGATTCCACATACCTTCTTTGGCCCTCAGCATAAAGGGTGTCGAAAGCCAAAGAGGATTTGCCAGAACCAGATACTCCACTAATTACGACGAATTTACCACGGGGTAGTTTGACATCGATATTTTGTAGATTGTGTACTCGGGCGCCACGAACTTCTATCCAGCCTTCACTTCCGACTTCAGAAATAGTATCACCCAATCAAATGGGAACGTCAACGGTTTTTGAATTCAATCTATTAGAAAATAATCAAAAATTGAAATTACTCAAGTGATTTGGAATTTTGAAAATAATTTTTGTAAATCTGGGCTGATATAGTTACAAGTCCGAAAACAATCACCGAAACTAAGGCAATCATAGACCCGCTCCCTGTGCCGTTTTCCGCAGAGAAATATAGTCCTAAAAATAACATCATCAATCCGAAAATTTGAGTCCAGATAAGACTAGTTTTGAAACTCCTAGATACTTGTTGAGCGGTTGCTGCTGGAGTGACTAATAATGCAGTGGCTAACAATGTGCCAGTAATTTTCACCATGCTGACAACTACCAAAGCGGTTAAGATGCTGAACCACAACCCCATTTTTCTTACTGGCAAACCTTGTACTTCTGCTGATATAGGATCAAGTGAAATTGCTAAAAGCCCTCTGTATAGCACGAGTATTGATATTAAAGTTACAAGGAAAATTAGTATAATTAGATTCAGACTGCTATTATCAACTAACAACAAACTACCAAACATATACCCCTCAATATCCGTAGTTATACCTCCCCCCCATATCCTAAGAACAACCAAACCTAAGCCCAGCATACCAGTAAGAAAAATTGCAATTGAAGCGTCCCCAGACAGAATTTCTCTTGATTGGAGTTCATAGATAATTATTGAAGAAATAACTGAGAAAAATAATGCATACCAAAGTGGTGCTGTCGAGCCCAGTGCTATTGCAATCGCAATTCCTCCAAAGGATACGTGTGCAAGCCCGTCGCCGATTAATGCTAAGTTTCTGAGAAGGAGGAATGACCCAATTAATCCAGCTGTGATTGTAACTAAAATGGATGCTATAAGTGACCTTTGGAACATTTCCATTGTGAAAAAGTATGGAAAGTATTCTCCTGGTATGATTGGCGCAATCATTTCCATTATTGGAGCAAAAATTGAAACTAGTAAGTGTTCCATTACTCCTCCTCCTCGTCACAGCATAAATCCGTGTCCCTGAAGTCTTCTTCGCCAACTTCTCCATGAACATTTTTTATTCCCCGTAGACCCGCTAAAACCTCTAAATGAGGAAGATCTTCGGGTTTGCCATCATACTGAACTGACTGGTCAATGTAGATTATTCTGTGAGTTGTTTGTTTTATTGCTGCTAAGTCGTGTGATATCATTACTATTGTCCTATTCTGGTCGTGGCACAAATCATCTAATAATTTCAGCAATGAATTTCGTGATTTTCTATCAACTCCGACAAGAGGTTCATCCAATAAGAGTAAGTCTGCCTTTGATGCGAGTGCTTTTCCAATAACAGCTCTTTGTTTCTGCCCGCCTGATAATTTTGATACCTGCTTATCTGCTTCTTTTGACAGCCCTACCATTTCAATTGTTTTTTCAACTAAGGCTTTTCTTTCTTTATTGAGAGGAAAGATCATGTTTGAAAATCTTACAGTTCCGAGGCTGATTAATTCCCTTACTGTGATTTTACTTCTTTCCGGTATATTTACGGCATTTTGAGAAACCCACGCAATTCGTGATTTTGATCCAAGCTTTGTGTTTGGTAAACCATATAGTTGTACAGAACCTTTGCATGATTTTAATATCCCAAGTATTGCAAGCATTATTGTGGTTTTACCTCCACCATTAGGCCCTACAATACCAACAAATTCGCCATACCTAACTTGTATGTTGACGTCTTCAACAACAATCGTGCCTCCTCTTGATACTGCAAGATTCTTAGCATCAATCACAAGATTGTGCGGTGGCACTACACTGATGGTCAAGTCCTTCCCCAACCTACGCTGCTAGTTCAGCAATTTAGTCCTGACTTCAAATTATTCAAATTTGAGTTCATTAGTGTAATGTAGTTTTGTGAACTGTCAGACGGTGCCATCTCCATAGTGTAAAGATACTCAATTGAAACCCCATCTGGTAGATCGTCTGAAACTGTTTGTGAGACTATACTGCTTACTGCTGAGGGTTGTGTGTATTCCTCAACAAACAGAACCGTTAATCCCTTCTCGTCAATTTGTTCGACAACTTCAGCAATATCTGCAGCGGATGGTTCGCCCTCTGGATCCAAACCATGCACGGTTATGAAATCCAAATCGTACCTGTTAGCCAAGTAAGAGTATGCGTTGTGGTTTGCAACTACCAAATTGTTAGTACAAATACCGTTTTCTCCAAAGGCTGCTTCAAATCCTGAATCTAAATTATCCAATTCATCTGAGAAGGTTGCTGCGTTTGCTCTGAAGGTGTCCTCTAGCTCAGGGTATTCATCGACTAATATCTCTAGAACTACTCCTAGTTGGTGGTCGAAAGCGACAGGGTCTAACCAGCTGTGTGGGTCGTAAACTGCTCCTTCCTCATCTCCATGGTCGTCATGGTCGTCATGGTCATCATGGTCATCACCATGGTCATCGTGGTCGTCATGGTCATCGCCATGGTCATCATGGTCATCATGGTCATCACCATGGTCATCGTGGTCGTCATGGTCATCGCCGTGGTCATCATGGTCGTCATGGTCGTCTCCATGGTCATCACCGTGGTCATCGTGGTCGTCATGATCGTGTTCTCCCTCAGAAAGAGCGACTATTTCAAACTCAATTTCTGAAGGTAGACCGACCCCGTAATCTCCTTCTTCTTCTATGTGAAGGATAGCGTAAGCATCTGCGTGTCCTTCGTGGTCGTCTCCTCCCATTGATTCGAACATCTCGTTTAGTTCGCTTGCGCTAAGGAAACCGTCTTCATCATTATCAGACATGTTAAACATCATGTCTATCATTTGCTCCATCATTTCTTCTTCGTCATGAGTCCCATTTTCATCGTGGTCATCATCATGCTCTTCTGGACCCATCATGTGAGTGAATTCTTCCCTGGAAAGTTTTGAGTCGTTATCTTCATCAAAGTATGAAACAATGTAATCTACATCGATCATTTGATCTTCGTCCATAGAATTGACATCCTCAACAAAGTGTTCTAACTCCTCCATAGACAAGTATGTGTCATTGTTG
>CAXAGT010000024.1:0-24919 GCA_963968885.1 uncultured Candidatus Poseidoniales archaeon
ATCTTGATGAATACTAAGCCCAGCGCAAGCACATGGTCAAGAGGATGGTACACGACTTTGAGGTCAGTGTAAATCCGATAGATTCGATTAGAGTGTTTCGAAAAATCGTCCAGTTCCATGGCTGGGAGTACTCAAGAACAGAATCTTCTAGATTAGTTGATAGATTTGCAATCATTATGCCGATGGCACAATCCACTAGAACTCTAGGAGTTACTGTAACTTCAGGACCATTGAGGGGTTTGAATCTTACCGCATGGTCTGAAGTGCGTGGAACATCTGGAAAAATTCACTGCATTTCTTGGCTTTTCCCCGGTGGTTTTGATGTTGAAGAAAACATCGATATTCTTCAAAACTGGGTGGCTAATCTTCCAAGGTGTCCTTGGAAATGGACATTCGGTGAAAGGTCGAGCGTAGGCTATCTATTGCCTAACTGGCATAGATCAAAAAAGAAGTTTGCACGTTATGGATTTGATGTTAGAAAAGGTGCTTGGCCTAATCTCCCAAGAAACCCTATCACTCTTCTAGATGAGGAAGAGTAGTGAATAATTTGAGGGTGAAACTCAAAGTATGGAATGTCTTGCACAGTATAGAGGCGAGAGGATGACAGTTGCTGACAGGTTCAACAAATTCATCGAGGATATCAAGACAGATAAGAAAGTTCAAACTCTTACTGCTGGGATTGTTTTCTTCCTAATTGCCTTCCCATCCGTATTTGCGGTCATGGCTAATGGTGGCTCTGAAGGTGGAGCAATGGGCGGAGTAGGTACCTACAATGTCAGCGATACCATCACAAATATTCCCTTTGATTCCGGCGAAGAGGAAATCTTCAATGGTGATGATTTCATGATTGATTTAAACACTGAAAACATTCCATCCGGAGAGAATATTGTCGGAGTTGTCATTACTCTGACATACTCGGAAAACGAAGAGCCAGCATCAGGACCTGCATGCGCAGGGCAAAGTAACGGAGCAGACACCATCGCTGCTACGGCAAATAAGGGAGAGAACACGGCTGACGGCTCTGGAACAAATCAAGGTGGTTCAGGTGAGCATTCAGTAACTGCTGAGTGGTACAATTCCTCACTTCTTTCTGGAGATATAGAGGGAATGTCGGAAAGCGAAATTAATAGTCAATTAGATGCAGGTAATGCTGGCTATGGGGATTATTCATTTACAGTAACTGTGGATGCAACAACGGGCTCAAGCGGTCCTAATCCTCTATGTAGTAAAGCAGATGATACTAGTGAGTTGGTATCTTGGAATATTGAGTTGATTTCCCTTGAGTACGAGATCAACAGAGTAATCAGCGAAGAGTGAATCAAAACGCTTCCAGCAGTTTTGAAATATCTATGTGTTGGCTAACTTTAGATTCTATGTGCTGTTGAATTAATGCAAGATTAGATTGTGAATTTGCCTCAGCTCTCATGACTAAAACTGGCTCTGTATTGGATTTTCTAGCAAGATACCATCCAACATATTCTCCATCAACGTGGAATTTCACCCTAACACCGTCCACTGTTGATGATTCAAACTCAGTGAATTCATTGGTGATTAAATCAACCACTCTCAATTTATCCTCTTCAGCACAGGGGACCTTACACTCTCCGGTAGTTGGTAAATTTGGAGCAAGGCGATGAAGCTCTTCAGACATCTTAACTGCATTATTTGCTGCCTTTTTTCTTGACCATAATTCTACCAGTCTAGCCGCATTGTAAAGAGAACAATCAAATCCATACCAGCCTCTATCTGCAGGGAAAAAGTGCCCACTCATTTCGCTTGCAAACATGCATTCAGGTTTTTCTGCTAAAACTCGTTTCATGAATGAGTGACCAGTTCTTGACATCTGGGGGATTCCTCCAGAATTTCTGATTGCTACTTCTACATTCATTGAACACTTTACATCGTAAACAATGGTACGTGATTCATCACTTGCATCATCATCAAGATTTGATAGCAGATCTTCAGCAAACATTGTAATTAATCTGTCAGGGTAAACAAATTCTCCATTTTCATCAACCGCACCGACTCTGTCTCCGTCACCATCACAACCGATTCCAAAGTCTAGAGAATTTGCTTTGACTACTTCTCCTAAATCTACCATGTTGTATGGTCTTGTTGGGTCCGCTCCATGATTTGGCTCGCTAGAATCCCAATCACAGTACAGCGCTTTGTATCCTACTCTCATTTTGTCGAATAATTTTGTCAAAAATGGACCAGGGACAGCGTTACCACAGTCGATTCCTACGCTTACTTCGCTGGACAAAACTCCAACAGATTCGATGATTGAATCTAGATAATTATCGATGTGTGGCGTATCGGCAATCATTCCATTTCCTTGCTTGAACTCTCCTTTGAGGAATACTTGCTTCAATTCTTGAATCTCTTCACCAGCAAGTGGTAAGGTTCCTCTACACATTTTGAATCCATTATGAGTTGGCATAGGTAAGTGGCTAGCAGTCACCATTATTCCGCCATCAACAGGTAGTGTCCAACAAGCGTGATAAAGCGCACCAGTTGATACAATCCCAAGGTCAAGAACTTCTACTCCAGCGCTGGATAGTCCTTCCATCAAGCCATTTGCAAGTTCTGGAGAAGAATCCCTGATGTCTCGACCTACTGCAATTTTCTTACTTGGAATATATGTTGCAAATGCTTTTCCAAGTCTGAGAGCAAACTCAGCGTTCAAATCTGTGCCAGACAATCCGCGGATGTCGTATGCCTTGAAACAGTGTTCTGGCCATTGGCTCATACCATTGCCACATAGTACAGGACTTCAAACAAGTGCCTATTCCATTGCTTGTACTACTATCTCTATTGCTGCTCCCGCTGGAAGCGCTCCTGCTTGGAATGCCGCTCTTGCCGGTTTAATTTCCACTTCAGATAACCATGCAGAATACACTTCGTTAACGGCTGCAAAATCGTTGATATCGGCAAGTAAAATCTGTACAAAGCATATGTTATCATGGCTGATATTAGCCGCATTTAGCAACTCATCAATCTTAGCCATGCTCCCTTTTGCTTGGGCAATAACGTCTCCTGCTTCAGGGTCTATTTGACCACTAAGCCAAATCACGCCAGATGAACGTATTCCCGCTGAATAAGGACCGTACTTTTTTGCTCCATCTATGGTGATTTCTTCTTTTGCCATGATGTGAGTTGTACCAATCAAGCACATGAATTATGTTCTATTTTCAACTGGTGAGGGTGTTAAGATGCGAACTTGTTGGGTTTTAGACCATCCTGCTCATGTCAGGTTACTTGCTCCATTCATTCGCGAGAGCGGCACTAGCGATTTGATCATTGCCTGTGATAGGTCAGAGGTAAGGGCTCTATTGGACCAAGGAGATGGAGTAATTCCTAGAAGGCAGACCATTTTTGTCCCTCGCCCAATTGGAAAGGGAAGATACAGAAAAGCACTTCAAAGGATGTCCATTGTCAAAAAATTCCTAAAAGGCAAATCAGTAAAGAGAATAATTTCTATTGGAGCTCCGTTAGAATTACGAGTTGCAAAACGACTTGGAGTGGAAAAGAGAATCTATGTAAGCGATACTGAAGTCAATCACCTAGCTCATAAATTGAGCAGGAAATTTGTAACTGATGTAATCATTCCAACTCATTGGAATAGCGAAATTGACGGCAGCGCATTAGAGAATTGGCAGAAGGCTGAATGCACAATTCATCGATTGGATGGTTTACATGGGCACGTCCACCTTAGACCACAATTAAGGCCAAAAGAGGTATCCGAACCCCCGAAAATCCTTGTTAGAAGATTGAAGGGAAATGGAATTCATGATTCTGAAGAAATTCTTCTAATTCCGAATGAGATCTTACATGATCTGGATTTAGTAAATGCTGATGAGGATGAATATGACCAGAACCCATGGGAACTTGACAAGGTTGTTTCATCCTGTGATGGAGTCATCACTCAATCGGTAACTCTTGCCAGCGAGGCAGTGATTCTTAATGTGCCAACCTTGCTCGTATCAAAAGCAAAAAGAGGATTTCTAGATCGTTTACAGGCTAACGGTTATCCTTTATTCATTTGGAGTGGGCAGGAAAATAAAGACGAGATCATGAGTCAATTTTTTGCAGGTTTAGCCCTTACAGAATTTATAGAATCAGAGGAATGGCCTGATGCAAAAAATGAATTTGAGGAATTTATTTCATAGATTTGTAATTAAATTCAAGTGCTGAGACCAATACACTGGTTCATGGATTTGAGTACTGCAGCCAGTTATGCTGAAATCATAGGATTGTTGACAATATTAGGTGCAGCGGTATATTCCTGGTACCAAATTAAGGAAATGAAAGCAAGTAGGGAAAGTCAAGGAGCACTCGTCTTGGCTGAACATCTGCATAAGCCAGATTTCATTGTAGCAATCATAGCCTTGTCCAGTCAGCCAGCCCTTTCCAACACTGAAGAATATAAGGAGTACCACGGTGAAAATTGGAAACACGTTGCGACAGTAGCAACAACCTGGGAAACTTTGGGAGCACTTGTACACCGGGGAGATTTAGATTTCTATATTGTCTACGATATATACGGGGGTCTTATCTCATTCTCGCATGATAAAATGCTGGCATGGATAGAAAATGAGAGAAGTATGTATGGTGAAACCCGATTAGAATGGTTCACTTGGCTTGCAGAGCGAATCAATGAATATGATGCAGCTAACGACAACAAACTGCAGCCTGCTCACATAGAGTACAAAAATTGGAAACCAAAGCCAAAGTGAATCACAGGCTCTTATTTTTCATCAACAAACGCTTGACTCCACCAGGCACTAACATTGCCTTCATTATTTTCTTGAAGTAGGACTTCATCTCATCTCTAGTGACTTTGATGACCCTTTCTGAATCGAGAGGATTTCCTTTTCTTAGCAGGCTTACAGTTCTCTGACCAACCAGCACTGGAAGCATACAAGCAGCCCTGGAACGGAATTGAATTCCTGGAATCATCAGAATGTACTCAATTGCAGCATCTAAGTGTGCATCGGTTATGTCAAGATATGAGTCGTACAAAGGTCTGAAAGTTTGGATTGAATCTTTTTGTAAAAGTGATTCGGGAGTAAGTCCAATCTTTTCGAGTGAAGGAGATGGAACATAGCATCTGCCAAATCTAAGGTCTTCAGGGATATCTCTCATGATATTGATCATCTGCAGAGCCTTTCCAAATCTAATTCCTTGACCCATGAAGAAATTTTCATCGTTATTGGTCGGGTTAAACATGTGTGCAAGCGACATTTTTGTCCAAAAAACTCCTACGCAGCCAGCCACTCTGAAGGTGTAATCATCTAATTCATCTTCAGTATCTAAGGAAGAGATAGTCCCGCCCTCTTTAGCAATTCCAAACCTCTGCAAATCAAGCACTTGACCTGCGATAATTATGTTAAGACACTCCAGCATACGCTGTTGGTCTTCTTTGGAATATACCTCCAGTGCATCAACTACAGGTTGCACATTCAGCAGTAATTTTGCTTCGGCTGGGTTTTCTTGAATCTTTGATAATTCTGTAAATTCTGGAAGTTGTTTCGAATTACCTTGAGCAACGTCATTGTATTTGGTGATTAAATCGATCAGTACCTCTGTCTCACCAGTTTTAGAATCAGCAATGGTGTCAGCAATTCTTGCTAGTAGGTAAAGAAGTCCAATTTGTCCCCTAATCTTCTTTGGAAGATACTTCAAAGTGGGATAAAAAGAGCGAGATGTAGTCTCTAGGAGTTTATCGATTTCTTCGTTAATCAGAACCGAAATGCTACTCCCCCCAATTACTCTAAAGAGATTACATGAATGAAGATTTTCTAGAATATATCCAGAAGTTGCTTTTTTCCTTTCGCTTAAATCCACTCGAGTATAATCAATTGAAGCAAATCAAGGTCGATTATAAGTAGGGAATCCGATATGTAATTATGGAGGAGAATGTTTTGAGAGATAATCTGAAAATTATAATGAAACTGATAATTCTGTTTTTACAGACATTGATAGAAGAAAAAAGAGTTAGTAATGAATTCGAACGTGCTAATTTGAGAATCTTGTTACACCAACACAGGGATTGTGTAATGTTTGACAAGGATTGGAATGACGGATTCCAGGGGGAATTTGTATGAATTCTCAAGAATGGTTTACATTACTTAATTCTCGCTTCCAGCAACTCTACAATCCAGAGATAAAGACAACCTTTTTTGATTTAGTAGAACATTTAGCAAGCAATGGGAATTTGATTGTAAATGAAAGGTTACATCCAGACGCAATCGCATCAATGATTCTTGGTGGAAGTATAGTTACAGGAGAGTTGGAAAAGGTTTCTAGAATTCTAGCAAGTTTTTGTTGTCACGAGGGCACAGGTATCCATCTGAATGTGATTCATCAAATAACCGGAGATTACACTCTTGGTCCTGCGCTAATAGATTTGTAATATGCCTTGTTTTGGCTCAAGCCCCTTTTACTTGAATGCCGGAGGGTCTTTGAGTTTGTAGATGGTTGTACCTAATACTGCAACCAATAGGCTGATTCCAATACCAATATTTCCAGCCATTTGATCTATCCAACCATTCTGTTGGGAGTAAAGAATTGAAATCACCGCAAATGCTGAAACCCAATTCATAGATCTAAACATTCGGTTTACACCCATTTTTGCTTGCATTCTATCTACATCATCAAGCCATTTCTTGCACTTGCTTTCCATCTCTGAATCTCCGTAAGCTCGAGCATGAGCCAACCTCAGTAGAATATCTTCATATCTCCAAATCCACAACCCTCCTGCATATGTTGACATAGCTGCCTTACTGGTCCAGTTTTTGGGCAATTCTTTTGCAAATAGATCAAACACAAATGGCAGATCTTTTGTTTCCAATAGACCCTTTGAAACCAGGTCCCCCTCAACCCTTCCCCACCACGAAAAAGCAGGTAATCGCTGTGATTCCATTGTCAAAAATTCGGTGTATTTTGGTGGCATTGAAACGAATTTTGACAGGTTTGAATCATAATATTCAAGCGAAACTCCAATCCAAGGTAATCCGACTGTATCAGAAGAATGTGGTGCTCTCCAAAGCGTGTTGACATTGAGATTGGCTTCGCAATTCTTCAGGCGATTATTCCATCCTGCCTGATTATTTGGTGTAGAGAATTCTGATAAATTAGAAACTATTTTTCCTAATTTTGAAGCGATTTCGCCAATCTTTTCATTGCTTAATTTTGTCAATTTGAATTCCAGTTCTCCTTCCCAAACCAACATCGCATCGCATTCTTCAAGCATTAGCCCAGACGTAGGCAAATGCAATCCTTCTGAATCAAGACAAGCTTTGCTTATCTTGGCATGCCTTGCTAGATTTGAGATGTCTCTTGTTGCAAGATAAGGAAGTACAAGGGCAGTGTAAGGAGTATTTCTCCCCTCGAGTTTGAGCCAAATTCCATAACTATCTCTTCGCAATTCCTTGATGGATTTGAATATGGGTAGTTTGCCCCATTTCTCGAATTCAGAAGGTATGTTTTCCCAGCCTTCGTGGACTAAAAGAAATTCAAAATCCCACGTTTTTAGGTTTCCCCACTCTGTTCTCAACTTGTTTGAATCTTCATCTTGAGTTTGGTTAACAATGGCATTTGGTCTCCAGGAGAGGTTGCCACCAACAATGGGCATGAGCAACCCTAGCGGGTACTGGTTCACAAAATCTTCTTTTTTGTTTTTAGTAAAAGAACCAAATTTTAATGAGAACCAATTCAAGAGAAATCCATGGCAAAGATTTACTCAGGCAGTTTGGAAGAGTTTGAGCGCTACTTAGATGAATTGGTATTGTATGAGGCTGATAAAGAAATTATTTGGACTAATTCAAAGGTAACCTTAGGTCCTCAAGGTCAAGCAAAATTCTATTGGTATCATTGATTAAAATCATTTTTTTCTGCGTAATTTGCAGAGGGATTAAGTCAAACACTTGGTGCTTATCCGAATGGTGAAGGGGGAGCATCGCAGATGGGTATCAGCGAAAAATTCGGCGATGCTCTGGGCAATGCCATCGAAAACAAACTGATTCGAGAAGTCCAGCAGCACCCCATCCAAGCCAAGCATTTGGCAATTATCATGGATGGAAATAGACGGTTTGCATTTAAGAAAAATCTCGGTAGTGGAGTGGGACACAGATTTGGTAAAGAGAAACTAGAAGAGGTGCTGGATTGGGTTCTTGAATTAGAAATCCCTTGGTTCACCGTTTATGCGCTATCAACTGAAAATCTCAATAGAAAGGGCGATGAACTAGACATTCTATTTGCTCTCTACATAGAAGGTCTGATGGACATAGCAGATGATGAAAGAATACACAAAAACAAGGTCAAGGTGCAAATTATTGGAAGAAGAGAACTTCTGCCTGATGATCTGAATGAAGCAATTGATTATGCAGAAAATAAGACCAAGGATTATGATAAATTCGTCTTTACAGTTTGTTTGGCTTATGGTAGCAGAGAAGAAATGATCCATGCAATTCGGAGCATAGCAGAAGATCATGCCTCTGGAAAACTTCCGATTGAATCAATCGATGAAAAATCAGTCTCAGGGAGGCTATACACCTCTGAAATGCCGGATCCTGATTTAATTATCAGAACCAGTGGTGAGGAGCGCATATCCAATTTCTTGTTGTGGCAGATGGCTTATTCTGAATTATATTTTTCAGATGTTTTCTGGCCATCATTCTCTAAGAAGGAACTTCTCAAAGCTCTCATAGCCTTTCAACAAAGAGGAAGAAGATTTGGAGAGTGAGTAATTGGTAGTTTGTGATGAATGCCAAGGCTACCTGAACCCAGCACTTGCGGTCGATGCAGCCGTGCGCAGAGAAAATACGATTCTTTTAGTTCGTAGAAAGTACCCACCAAATCCTGGCGCATGGGTGCTGCCTGGAGGATTTGTTGACAGAGACGAAGACCCAGAACATGCGGTAATCCGTGAACTAAAGGAAGAAGCAGGACTTGATGGAGTAAATCCAAAATTACTGATGGTGATGGGTGACCCAAAAAGAGATGAGCGTAAACATGTAGTTAGTATCGTATACGAATTATCAGTTGACAATACGCAAATTCCAATTGGTGGTGACGATGCATCGGATGCAAAGTTTTGGTCTATTGAAGATATTTTGTCGGGTAAGGTTGCTATGGCTAGTGACCATCCTGAAATCGTAAAAAGGTGGTTAGCGTTGGCTTCTGATTCTTGAATCATAAAATTCAAGATTCATTTTCTTTGCAATTTGCATTAACTCAAGAATAAAATCTTCTCGAGCCTTTTTCTCCTCAATCGTAGATGTTGTATCCCAGTAAACTAGAATGCCAACATCGATTGATTGGGCAGAGATTGTCTCAATCATACAATAAGATGAGTCTTCTTTGGTTGTTTGTGAGTGGTCAAGGATAAGTTGTGTAACTTCGTCACAGAAATTCTGCACTGCGCTTGGTTCAGAATTAATATCAAAATGCATCATATTCATCCACCTTCTCCATCTACGCTTTCCAAAATTTTCCACAGGTGTGCTTACCAAAGTAGAATTTGGTACAGTTACTATTGTATCACCGCCAGTCCTAATCACTGTGGTTCTGAGATTTATTTCTTCAACAGTTCCTTCCACTGCTCCAATCATAACCCAGTCTCCGACTTTGAATGGTTTGTCAAGCAGTACGGTTACGGCACCAAAGAAATTGGAAATAGTGTCTTTAGCAGCAAGGGCAAGAGCAAGACCTGAGATACCTAAACCAGCGATCAGAGATGTTAGGTCCAAACCAACTGCGTCTGCGATAAATACTCCACCAGTGAAGATAATAATGAATTTCAAAATGCTCTCTAGTGCCGAGATAAGGGTCTTTTCAGATCCATCCATGTTTCCATCATCATCGAATTTCATCACTAAGATTTCAACAATTCCTACAAATCTAAATGCCCACAAAACAAGGCAAGAAGCAGCTAAAAATTGGAATATAGATGGAAGAATTACGCCAACATATTCTGGCATCATGAACAGAGGCTCATCACTTGCAATATCACTATTCATCCATTCAATAACAAAGTAAGCAAAAACGCTGCCTACTGCTAAGCCAAGCGCTTTATCGCTATCCTTTACCGCTTCAGAATTTAGCTTCTCAGATTTCAAGAGTCTTCGTAATAGATTTGAAGAATATGCCATTGTTAAACCTCTCAGGATTATTGCACCAATTATCGTGGCAAAAATCATGATTAGTGTGATTCGATTAAATCCGTAAAATTCTGGTCCAGCACCACCCAAAAAGTCTGCCCACATGTTCTGCTGACAACTGTTCTGATTGACATAATTTCCCTTCCTAACTCCTCAAATTGTTACATTATAAGATAACGAATGCGCGACGGCTTGATTAGTGTGTTCTTCACCGACTAGTTGATACCATGCAGTCCAACACTCACCAAACCGGTCTTGTCATGAAGGGAAAACCGACAACTGCGCTTATATTGGTTATGCCATTATTGCTTTGTATGTTCGCTCCTGTGGTTGGGGCAGATATGGATCAAGAACCTGCAGCATTGGCTCCAGAGGATATTTGGTCTGATGACTATATCAACACAATATTCCCCTGGGCTCCAGCCAATGACAGAATTTTGCAGTTTAAGGAATACCACACCTATGAAACTGTGAAAAACAGAATGTTGCGACTAGCAGAAGACAATCCAGATATCTTTGAGTTCCATGAAGGTTTGAATGGCGGTACCAATGCTCGCGGTGAGGAAGTAACTGCAGATGCGTATGAAGGTTGGTACTACGGACATTCTTCTCCTTGGATGAAGATAACAAAAGATGTGAGTGGTGGCGAATACAATGCCTTTGTCGGTGATAATGGCAATTATGCAGACCGTCACGACGTCATGATAGTTGGAAATCACCACGCTAGAGAGTGGATGTCTGTGCAAGTTCCGATGTTGCAACTTGAAGTAATCGCATTTTCTTACAACAACATTGGTTATGATAACGACGGTGATGGTCTGATCGATGAAGATACATGGGGAGACTCAAACGGCGATGGTCAACTCGATGATGATGGAGATTGTCTGGCATTATCAGCTGAATATCAAGACTCTAATGGAGATGGTACTAACTGTGGTCCAGGAGACCATGGAGTTGACGAGGATTATTCCGAGCAATTCATCACTGAACTAGTCAATTCTAGAGAAATTTACCTAATTCCAATGTTGAACGTTGATGGGAACATCTACGACCGTGAAGTGTTCTGTCCAGAGCCAGCATGGGAGTCTTGCCCATCGGGCGGATGGAGGAAGAACCTGAGGGATAATACCTTCACAGGTGTAACGCCACTACCTGATTTACAAGAGCAAGTTGACGAAGATTGTGATGGGGTGGACCTTAACCGAAACTACCAATTTGAATGGGGTGCTCCTTTAGGTGCTACTGGTCCAATCGTTCCGGGGACATGTACTCCGGCTGAGGACGAACGGGCAGGGATATCCAACAACGATGTTTACAATGGCCCAGTTGACGATCGAGACAATGATGGAGACGGACAAGTAAACGAGGATCACGTTGACGGGAAGGATGACGACGCAGATGGTGTAACTGATGAAGATTGGTGGGGAGGTAACTCTGAACCTGAAACCAAATTCATTCAAGATATGACCGAGATGAATGATGACACAGGTGATGGTTCAAGCGAGTTCAAATCAACGCTAACTCATCACTCATACTCCGAACTAATTCTATGGCCGTGGGGTCATTGTACTGATTGTCAAAGCCCAGATCACTACCAACTTGAATACCATGGACAGCAAATGGCAGACATGACACAATATGCAAATTTACAATCATCTTCCCTGTATCCTACTTCTGGTGACTTTTGCGATTGGCATTACGGGGTTCACGGTTCTTACTGTTATACCTCTGAAATAGGAACAGCGTTCCATCAACATGAGGACGATATCGACCACATTGCAATTCGTAACTTAGGACTTGGTTTCTACATTGCCGAAATCGCAGATAATCCAAGAGAGAGAGCGGATTTGGAATTAGCAAACATCTCTCAACAAAACTACCTAAAATTACCGTCTCAGGTTAATGTTCCTGAAGAAGGAGATATACCAGTTGAAATGTGTGTTTCAAGCCAATTCCCTTATTCGTTAGATAACGATATCTCATATGTTGAGTGGAGATTGGTTACTCCAACTAGGCAACAATCAGATTATGGTCCAAGGGAGTGGAGAACAGCTGATTGGTCCAAGGCATATTTCATGGTTGATGATGGCGCATCATGTTCTACTAGCGATGGTGATAATGGGACAGTTTTGATTTCAATGTTGCCTGTGGCAGACGATGTAACTGGACAGTTACATTACAAAGCAACACTAGGTACTTTATCCGGTGGTGACTTGTATCAATATCCAACTGACGGTCTGTATAATATCTTAGAAATATCATACAGAAAGCCATATGGTTCTACCTTTGGAATGTTATTTTGGTTCACTGTTGTAGCAGGTTCAATCTGGGGTGGTCTTGGCTACTCTCTACGCTTGATGATGGCCTCTGGTAAGGATGACATCGACTTAGTCGATGCTGTTCTAGAGGAGGCGAATGTATGAGCGATCAATTCAGTGGCCGTCTAGGGCTAATCTTTGCATCCATAGGTGCAGCAATTGGAACTGGTAACATTTGGAGATTTCCAAGAATGGTCGGTGCTAATGGTGGAGGAACTTTCCTTATCCCGTGGCTTATTTTCTTGTTTGCATGGTCGATTCCACTTGTTATTGCCGAATATGCAATGGGTAAGCGGTCAAGAACAGGTACTATCGGTACTTTCAGAATCTTTGGTGGTAAAAAATTAGCATGGATGGGTCTTTGGACTGCTTGGATATCAACTGCAATTGGATTCTATTATGCAGTTGTAGCTGGCTGGACAGTCAAGTACTTCCAGCTTGGACTTTCTGGCGGCTTAGTTGGTGATGTAGACACAACCGAGGTATGGAATGCTTTCTTGAATTCTTCAGGTCAAGTTATTTTCTACCAATTTTTAGTAGTCGTTCTTACTTTAGTTACGATTGGATTTGGAGCAAAAATGATTGAAAAGGTCAATGTAGCTCTCATGACATCCCTTTTCGTCTTGCTTTTCATGACTTTATTCATGGCTATTTTCATGGATTTCAAAGACGGTTCTCTAGACGGTGCTTTGTTCATGTTCAGCGTTAATCCTAGTATGCTTACTGAACCAAGCGTTTGGATCAACGCACTCAGCCAGTCAGCATGGTCTTGTTCTGCAGGTATGGGTATGGCAATTACCTATTCTGTTTACATGAGAAAAGACGAAGATGTAGCATTGAACTCCTTTGTCATGGGACTAGCAAATAACTCGATTTCAATCATTGCAGGTTTGACAGTATTGTGTGCAATCTTTGCTGTATCAAATGACCCACTTGGAACTGTAACCGGTGGTTCATCTGCAATTACCTTCCTTGCTTTACCGGAGGTTTTTGCACAAGCGCCCGGTGGGAAAATTGGCTCCTTTGTAATGATGGCTGGTTTCTTTTTGGCACTATCCTTTGCTGCCTTAACTTCCATGATCTCCACCGTTGAGTTGTGCGTAAGGAATTTCGTAGACCACGGCTTTGAAAGAACAAAGGCAGTAATCATCACTGGAATTGCCATCTTTATGTTTGGTCTTCCAAGCGCAGTTATGTGGATAAAACTCGATGCAACAGGAGTAGCATTCCCGCAATTCTTGGAAGTGCAAGATCACATTTGGGGCTACGGTTTGATGTTCTCAGGACTATTCATTGCGATTACAATTTGGAAATTTGGTTACCAAACATGGAGGAAGAATGTCGAGGAAGGTACTGCTGAGCCGGGATTAGCAGGTTATCTTTCAGTTGGTGTTCCTGCATTCAGAGAGGAATTTATCAACACCGGAGACAATGACATCCATATCGGAAAATGGTGGGATATGAGCCTATACATTTTCTTCCCAATCGGTTTCACAATTTTGATTGTTTCTTACTTTGCAGATATGATTCGAAACACCCCCGATGTTTGGTCTTTGAGCAATCCATACGGGCTGACAATCATCCTGGTATTCTGGGGTGTTGTGGCAAGTATTTTCATTGGCTTTAACAAGTTACTAACTTCTCTTCCATTGTATAGAAATGTTCCAGAGGGTGCTGATTGTGACATCACGATGCTGCCTGGTGGAGAGGATGATCTAGTCAGCCTTGCCTCCGACAAAAATTCTGGTTCAGAGATGGACACAATCTTTGAGGCAGAAATAGTAGAAACAACTGCATGAGGTGGTAATACTGAACGACCTCGTTGAGGCATTAGTTACTGGCTTATTGATAGCCATAATTTTAATTCCAATAGTGTGGTGGTTTTGGAAAAAATTCGACAAACCAAGTGAAGAGCAAATAGAGTTTGAAGAGGCTAAAGCCAAACAAAAAGAAGAGGCACAGATGTGGGCTCAGATAGAAAAAGAAATGCGCGACCAAGAAAAGGTAGCCAAAGAAGCAGCATCAAAGGCTCTTGCAAAAATAGATGCAAGAAAGCGTGCCCAAGCAGTTAACTCAGTCGATGTTGCAAATGCTTGGTCCAGTCTCGGTATGTCAGAAATTGAAGTATCCAAAACCGAGTTAATTTCTGAGCAAAAAGAATCAGAGCAAAGTCCTGTTGATTTGTCAAAATTAGTCGTTGAAGATGATATTGAAAAGCAAATGAATGTTGATGATTTGCTTGCGTCTCCTGATGTGATTAAAGTAAGAAGTGATGCGCCAGAAATCGAGACCGGTAAAGCAGATGCCCAAATTGAATATAATACCGCAGAGCCCGATTGGGAGTTAATCGAAAAGATTCAATCTATTGCTAAAGGAGAAGCACCGATTCTTTCAGAAGACATACCCGAAGCTCCTAATTTGGAATTACTAGAGCATGAAAATAAGTCAAAGATGTTAGATAATAATCAAATCGATGAGAATAATCAAGAGACGGAATCTCTCGATACAGGCAAAGAGGATGAGGGCGGCAAAACACTATCGCATGAAGATTCTAAATCCAAAAAGCAGGCAGATCCTTTCTCAAGTGTAGAGAATGAATGGTCAAAAGAAAATTCCAAAACTACTGATGAAGACGAATGGGGCGTTCCTTGGGAGTAAATTGGGTAACTATTTTGTCATGCCTCGTTAACCCATAGGTATGAGCACAGAGGATATGAGCACCAGGGAGATTATGGCTGAACTAAAGAAAATCATTGACGCAAAAGGCATGAGCGTTGAAGAATTCTTTGGGAAAATGGATACTGATGGTGATGGTAAAATCAATGGACCAGAGCTGAGCAAGACTATGAAAGAAGCAATGGAAGGATTGACTTTCATGCAGGTTTCTAATATAATCAAGGATTTGGATTCTAACCTCGATTACAGAATTGATGTTCAAGAATTGAAAGAAGCACTTCAAGAAGAAGAGTAAAGTGGGTCTGGTAATGAAGACTCCATCATTTCGAGTTTGTGTCAATTGCGGAAGCATTCGCGTATACCCATACATGGGATTCATGGTTGGGCAAAGATATCAGTGTCAAGACTGTGATGAAATAATGGTAATTCCACTAGAATTTGACAATAATGAGGATTATCAAGCATTCCTTGATGATATGGGATTCAATCCAAATGAGTGAAATCAAATTGGGTCAAAGGCAACAAAACTCATCACGCCTCTCTTTGCATCTGAGTTTGGCTTAGACCCGTTGAAAAATGTAGAATCATCAATTCGGATTGAAATCAATTTAGGTCGCTTTTTCCTGCTTTTACCGTCTAATTCATATCCCTCAAAGTCATAACTTGAGCCACTTGTGTGATTGCATTGAAGGAGCATGAAACACTCTTTATCTTTGAATAAAACAGTTGGCAAACCTCGATTAAGATTGCTTTTAATTGCCTCCATGAAGGGTAAAAATGGATCCCTTCCAACGTAATCAACATGAAAATCAATTGCTATCGGCTGGCCTAAACCAACTCCTCCATGATAAATTGGTAAATGTCCTGCAACTGCTGATTTAATTCGAGTAGAACTGTCGTGAGGCTTGAATGTCATAAATTCAAAGCCACTATCTATTTCTATCCACGTCCATCTAAATGGATTGGGAACATTTCTGACATACCCAGTGTTGTAATGTCCATCAATTCCAATACAATCTGGTGAGCGATATTTCCTTCTCAGCGTTCTACCCGCCAATCTTGGCCCACCTATCATCATCGCATTCAATTCTAGTGGGTTTTGACTATAATTTCCACCACACCAATGAAGATTTTTGGCAAAGGAGGATTTCTGGAATGGATTTTGAAGTAAATCAAACTCCTTGCTGCTTTCTGGTTTATGTTTTGGTGTCGTTTTAGAGGGTTTACCAATCCCATGTTCGTGAAGTTTTAGTGAATAATCAGCCCCGCCTATGTACTTAGGTCGCACCGAGATTTTGCTCATGTTACAAATAAAAAGTTCAATGATATATATACTATTTTAGAAATCCTATTTTTCTTTTATTATGGCTCAACACTATGTTGCTTAGTGAAAAATGAATTTCACAAAAGGAGGTGATGATATTAGTGAGTCAAGTAAAGAATTAGAGGAAAACGAACTGAAAACATTGGATTGGGAGGCTGAAATACAGGGGCAGGTCAATCATTGGTGTTTATGTGCGGAAGAGGAAGGAATCAGGAGTCCTTTGAAAATTGGTGACAAAATAAGTTCAAAAAGAGTTCTCTTTCCAATATTATTCCTCAACGAAGATACATCAGCAACTCCTGTGGTTATTGGGGTTGTTTTAGCAGGTGTAGCTGGACAATATGTTATTGCAGGATTTAGTATGAATAAACTACCTAAAGAAATTTGCAAAGTGGTGGAAAAATTGTTTCAAATTGAAGGCATAATGACTGTAAATGAGGCTGGAGAAGATATTAATCATTCCTCACGTGCTATTGTTGATGTTCTTTTAGAGCATAGAAGAGCGATGATTTTGCTGCCAAATGACCTAATTTTTGCAAGGGAAAATGGGTGGGACAAATTGTTTGACCAGGTTTTGAGTAATAACCGCTCTACAAATAGGGTTGCGGTTTACAAGTTAGGAAGAATGGCTTTATGGTTTCAGAAAGACCAAAAGGAATCATACTACAAGATCAGGAAAGAAAACTTACTCGACTTTTTGAACTTAAGGAGAGATGAAGATGCTGAGTTGTAGGCGCTGTGGAGCACCCACAACAAGTGGATATTGTCATATTTGCAAGAGTATGAGGGAGGATATCTGCAGAACTTGCGGAAGACGAATTCATGATGGAATAAGAAGCAATGAACGATTTATCTGCAAAAATTGTAGGAATTGAGGTTGAATCAAATGTCAAAATATAAGACTTCAATTCGTGATAAAATATTGGACTTCTTTGAGTTTAAACAATTCAATTGGCCTCAGATAAGTGACAAAGAGGACCTTGAGAAATTTATGAATATCTTAGCCAAAAAATACCATGTTTCGAAAGTAAATGTGCATATAGAGACAAAGGAATGGATCAGAGATTGGTCTCAAAGCAAGAGAGCAATAGCCTGTGCGTGGAGCCAAGAGGGAGAATTGAACGCTGCTTTTTCTGACAGTTTATTTAGGGAAATTAAACCAAATATTTTGATTCTACAATCAAGGAAGAAAAGGAAGTTTATGCATGCTATTTTACATGAATTTGTCCATTTATTTCTTAGAGAAAATTTTCCTTGGATAGAAGAATCACATGGGCCTGATTTTGTATGGTGGGAGTCTAGACTCGCTTTAGAGTATGGTTTGAAGGTAAAACGGAGAAATGGATTTTCCTTCATATAATTTTAATTATTAATCAAATAATGTTTAATATTTATATATCCCTGGCGCTACTGACATATGTCTTCGGAAGTGAACCAGCATGACCACGAGTGCCTACAACAAGAAATTCCTGCGCCGGAAAATAGCGTGAATAAGGGGTAGCAGATTAGCAACACAGTGGTCTTGCATACCCCGATTCTTGGGGGTATGGTGTAATGGATAGCATAGGGGCCTTCGAAGCCTTTGATCTCGGTTCGACTCCGGGTACCCTCGCCATTTTCTGTGTACGAGGAATTAATATGATAGAACAACAAAAGCAGCAAAACAAGTCTAAACAAAGAGTGTTAATGATTCCATATACTGGTGTTAACGCTGATTCAGGCAAGTGGTTTGTAATTTCAAATTTCATGCCACAAGCTAGATGCATGATAATCACGCATGACGATTTCTTATCCATAGAAATACACGCATTCCAAATTTTTGAGTATGGAAATAGAAGAAAAGGTATGGGAACACAAATGATGAAAATGATTAGAGAGAATTTCCCTAATTCATTCATTTGGGTTGATACTTGGGACCATTCAAGACCATTTTGGCAAAAAATGGTCGATACTGGATATGTCGATCAAATCGGTAATGACTACTCTTGGCCGTGCTTTGATTCGAGGTGTGAGGTATGTCATCCAAATAGAAATCATGGGATCAGAAGAGGATTCAAAATGAGCCAAATTATTTCGCAAGGAGGTGAACAAAATGAGTAAAGAAGAAAGATATGAGAAAATAAAAGGAGATGTAAGAAAGACTGATGGAAGATACAAGAATGGTTCTTTCCTAATTTTTGGAAATAATGGAACCGTTTGGGGATTCAATGTTGATGAAAAGAAATTATTCGATAATTCAGACAAGCATCACACTATTGTTTCTCAGATTGTAGGAACAGGTGCTAACTTGTTACCTGTGGCAAATGTACCTAATATATCCATGAAAGAAATCGCAGGTTATGAATTTCAGAGTGCAATAGATAATCCAGGCTGTATAGTTACAGGAGTTGGAGGTAAGAATAAATTTGAGAAATTCGAAAAATTGATTCAATTATTGATTGAAGATGATTCAATCTGGGTTGATTTATACATGAATGCGAGAATGGAAGAGCATTGGAATGAGTATGAATTTAGCAAGTATAGAACATTTCAATCAATGTTTGAAGAGTGGAAATTATATCAAATAATGAATGAAATTAGGGCTGAAAATGGTTTATTTAGTTCTGAAAAAGCTCCATTCATGTTCTATCATGACAATATCGAGACAGATATTTCTGCTTCTGCGTGGGAGTCTATGTTCAATGAAATTGACAAAAATAATTTCAAGATTGATGGGAATGAAATAACTATTCAGAATAATGGTATTGAGATAACATTTGAAATCAAGATGATGCCTGATGAAGGAAATATGGAGTATGAGAATAAACAAATTTCTTGCTCAATAATCAGTTGTGATTTTGCTAAGAACATAGCGATTAACTCATTTTATCCTTCCAACAAATGGTTTGACAAAAATGGCTATTGTTCAAGAGATAGATGGGAATCTTGGATTCCTTTTGGATTTGAAGAATACATTGTCAATGAGTTCACATGGGAAATCAATCCAACAACTGGTGAGGAATTTAAGGCAGCAATTGAGAGAATAATTTCCATGATTCAAACGATCATGTCTGAAGGTTTTGCAAGAAAGGCAGCCATTGAGTCAACAATCAGTATTGCTATGAGATTTTGGCAAGAAAAAGAATGGCCAGACCCGCATCATGAGGACTCATACACAATGCAGGATTACTGGGCAGAAAGGCAAGCCTATGAAAAGAAAATCAGAGCAATGATTGCGGAGGAGATGAAGTGACTGTTTTCTTCAAGGAGACTGCAGATGGAAGTCTTGCCACAATTGGTTTAGATATCAATGTGAGAAAGGATAGACCGCTGTTGCTTTTCCATCCAGCATGCGATAGAAATTATGCTTCTTCTTGGCAATTACTATTGGACATAGGTGCTGAATTCATTCAGATTTGCAACGATATTGGACCTGCTTATCCAGAGATGTTTAGGTATGAATCCGGGTATCAATATTTCACAAGATTTGGTGATATGAATAGGTATGAAGGTCAAGTATATCACAATTCACAACTGGATGTTAACCACAGGCAAATCCACATAGAGGGTGATGCAAGACAAGTTTTGGACACTCTACCGTTAGTCGATATTTATTACGATGATTATCCTTATGCGCTTTTTGATGGATGCAGACCTGATGTCAAATCCTATCTTGAAAAGGTATCTGAAAACGTTGTAGACGGTGGTCTTCTAATCTTCGATTTGAAGAATTTCAAGCATTCCAATGAAGTCGAGAACTGGGCTTACAAGCTAAAGCAGGAAAGCCTTGGGGGCAAAGTGGAATATCTTGGAAGAGCTGAATGGCTTAACTTAACTGATATTGCACTTCACAAATCCTCAACTGCTTATGTGTTCAAAATTCACAATGAAACAGAGAAATCGGTACAATTTTCCGAATGGGTGAAAGGAGTAATTCCTGAATACTCATGTAGGAATTGGTTATTCAGCAATATTTCTCCAAGGAGCGGACAAAAGTTCTCCCACATTCATTCAGTTAGTCCAGATCACTACCATGAAATGTGGAGGAATCATATCGAGTTCGGCTCTCCGATGTGGTCTGATTATCCAGCGGTCGAAACCTCAGTGATAGATTATGTAGAATATGGTAAATCAATCAAGAGAGGAAAGCAAACATATCTTGATGATTCAATAAAAAAACATGAGAAAAAACCTGGGATAAAAACAGTCAAATCAGATATATTCGACAGTCTTCATTGGTTGTGGTTGAATAATTACACAGTCATATTGAGGGATAAACATGAGAAAAAGGCAAGAAGAATTTGTCCTATGCTGGGTCAAAAGTTGATTTCAGTGTCAAGTAATAAGTATCTAAATAGTAAAATTAGATGGTCTGGTGATGAATCTAATGCATTCAAAGCCATAGAAAGCAAATTGGCTATGATTGATTGCTCAAGGGTTGCAACCATCACTTTTGGAAATGGAGAGTTGCCGACTAAAACTGAATCTAGCAAATTTGACGAATTGCTGATTTTCCACATTGATGATGAAATTAAAGTTTGATTTATTCCGCTTCAACATAGTCTCTGGTAATACTTCTTTCGAATGCAATGCCCGAGAATAGAACGATTGATCCTAAGAATCCAGCAAGAATGAACATTATTGCTCCAGATACACCTGGTGATGCAATCGCTACTCTGAGAATTACCGTTGAGAGAATGAATCCAGTATTCCTTGCAAGATTGGAGAATTCAGTGATGTATTGATACGAAATTAACAAAATCAGAATATCTGCAAGAATCAATGCGGTGAAGAAATCTAAGAAGAAAATGGTTCTATTTGTGCTACCATTACCGTTGTATACGCCATATGACCATGATAATATTGAGTATAGTGCTATTGCCAGATATACGAATAACAGAATAATTGCTAACTGCTTTTTTCTAAGAATAAACCGGTGTAATTCTTCATTTCCGTGTTCGTCATCGTCAACTTCCCGCTTAGATCTGTTGAAGAAGAGCGCAGTTGCGAATAATACAACAAAGGCAATGCATTCAATAGCCAGAATACCAATGCTATCATCGATTGTTGAAATCGCTGAAGCGTCTATGTCTGAAAGTCTTTTGAGAATATCTCGCACTACAAGCAATGTGATTATCTCAAATTGTTTTCCAATCGCATTAGAAAATGACTCTGGTATAGTTCTGATTAATTCATACACTTCATAGGCTAGGAAAATGGAAAATGGAGTGTAAAGAGAATCAAGATAAGAATCAAACAATTTACTCGTTTCTGCATTTAAATCAATCAAGTCGAGTTGGAATAGCAGGCAAATCAAAAGATGCATGATGAAACCAAATATAGCGGAATTTATCGATAGCCTGCGAATCTTCTTATCCGCCTTTTCGCCCAAGTAGGCATCGAAAATAGAACCCACATCCACGATTGGCTTACTTATCGTTAATTGAAATAGATGCGTTTGTAATTTTATGAACAAATACTCTCTGTTTATTCAGGAATTCAATTGTTTGTACTTTCTTTCCTTCAGGTCATTTTGATATCTTTTACCAAAGGATGAACCGTGCTCAGCAATCCAATCGCTGAACTTACGCTCTCCATTATGTGGAGCATCAGAAGCCATGAGACCTTGGCGTAAACCCTTGATTTCTGCCATTGTAATGACATGGTCCTGCAGAACCCATCCAAGGACTCTTCCAAAAGCCCAAGTTAAGACAGGTGGCATAGGAAGAATTAGCCTTCTTATTCCCATTGAATCGACTAGTAATCTGATGTACTGCTTGTAGGTAAAAGTCTCAGGCCCTGTTACATCCACTACGGTGTTTTCACTACCTTGCCCCTCTTCTATTGCAACTTTAGCAACGTCCTTTACATGAACTGGCTGAATTGGATAATTGCCCATTCCAAATACCCCGAATACTGGGAATCTTCTAAGCATCCAAGCAATGTTGTTAATCAAAACATTTCGATGTCCTCCAAACAAAACGGTCGGTCTGAGAATTGAGTATGAAAGTCCAGATTCTTCAAGCAGTTTTTCCACCTTTACTTTACCCTCAAAATAAGTCCAATTTGGTGCCTTTGTTGGATTTGCAACCGAGAAGTGTACAATGCGTTTTACTCCAGCTTCTTTGGCAGCATCAAACAGAATTTTGGTATTCTCAACCGCTAGACTGTGAGCGAATTGCTTGTGCTTTTTGTTATACCTTACCCAGTAGGTATTGTACAGCACTTCAGCACCTTTTAGTGATTCAACTAAGGAATCATAATCGTTGAAATCTAATTTGTGAACTTCTACTTCTCCTTCAAAAGGATCATCTCTTCCAAGTGCATTTGTCAATGTCCTCACTTTAATGCCCATTTCTATGAGTTGATGAGCAACCCAACGACCAGAGTAACCAAAGGCACCAGTGACTACGTGCAACTTTTGTTCCATGATACTGATACAAATAGGCAGGACATAAACTCATACTGTTAGTTTCTTTCAAGGTTAGAAAGAGTAATACATTGAATTGAATAGGTAAGAATCATGGGTAAAACTGTATTTGTGAAGATTGTGACCGACCCAGATGTTGATTTGAGAAAGTGTGTAGTTGGCTTGGCATGTGCTGCTCAGGCAATTGATGATGGACATAATGTGAGTGTATTTTTTGCTGCTAATGGAGTAAAGATGTTACAAAAGTCATATTTCAAAATGTTAGAAGATACTCTTCCAATGCCTGCAGGCATGCTTTCTGGTATGATGAATAAGGTGACATCTGGGGCTTCCGAGTTATATGTTTCAACAGGTAGCCACGCAGCCAATGGAGTAACAAAGGAGAATGCAGATGAGATGCTTCTCGAAGGATATTCAGATTGGATGACATGGAGTGGTCCTCCAGGCGTTATCCAGCTTTCAGTTGCAAGTGATGTTCAACTTGTGTACTGATTAGAACCGTCATTTATTGCCAGACTCTTGCGAAGGAGTCATGAATTGCTTAGGTTTGGGAGATTTATGGTCAGCAGAGCGCGTGGGGTGAGAGACTTCCCACCAGAGGCTATGCGAAGGCGTATGGTTCTAGAGAATCTTCTCGAATCAAAAGCCTCTGCTCATGGCTTTAATCGCGTTCAAACACCTATCTTTGAGACCCTAGATTTGTTTACAGCAAAGTCTGGCCCTGGAGTTATTTCACAACTTTATGCTTTCAAAGACAAGGGAGAGCGAGACCTAACACTTCGTCCTGAACTGACTGCTCCGGTGATGAGAATGATCGCTGATGAGTTAAGGATGGAAACCAAGCCTCTGCGCCTTTCTTATTTTGGACAATGCTTCAGATATGAAGAATTCAAAACCGGTCGCTACAGAGAGTTTTTCCAATACGGAGTAGAGTTAATTGGTGCTACTGGACCATTGGCTGAGGCTGAGGTAATTGCACTTTCAATGGATATGATCGATGCTTGTGGCTTAGAAAATTGGTATGTGAAAATCGGTCACGTAGGTGTACTAAAAGACATCCTAACCGGCTTAGGATTAAGCGATGAGTTGCTAGAAGGTCAAAGCGAGCCAGCAACTGCAACCGCTATGAGATTTTTAGACAAGGCAGATTGGGATGGTTTGTCTGATTTCTTTTCAAAGAATCAAATCTCAAAAGATTCGCTGGACCTTTTGATAAAATTAGCAGAACTTGAAGGTGGTAAGGAGACGCTATCTTCAGCAAGGGAGATTCTTTCCAAATTGGGAATTGAGAGCACAAATGCGCTTGATGAATTGGAAACTTGTGTAAATTATGTAGAACTTTTATCTCCTGAAATTCCTGAATTACAGATTAACCTCTGCGTAGCAAGAGGACTTGATTATTACACTGGAATGGTATTCGAAGTCCATGTACCTGAATTAGGTGGAGAGGGGCAAGTATTGGGTGGAGGTTCTTACAAATTGCTTCACTTATTCGGGCTACCAGATTTAGACCCATCCTGTGGTTTTGGTTTAGGATTTGATAGGATAATGTTAGCACTAGAGGCTCAAGCCAAAGCAAGTGGTAGAGCAGAGGTCGTACCTGGAGAATTGGCAAGACCAAGTCTATTGGCTGTTGTTCCATTCAATGTTGATCCCTCAAGTGTGCTTTCGATGGTTGCTGAGTTGAGGAATGCTGGGCAAAGAGTAGAGCTTGAACTAAAGGGCAGGAAAATCGGTAAGGCATTTTCTTGGGCTGATGGTATAGGAGCAGATTATGTTGTAATTATCGGACCTAAGGACCTTGAAAGCGGTCAGGCTAGCGTAAAGAGGCTATCTGATGGTGAACAATTTAGTGTATCACTAGACTCCAAATCAATATTGGAGATTCTTTGAATCACTCTTCGTCTTCGAATCTTGTTGGCTTGTTAAGAGCGATTGCAGCCATTGCTACCGATGTTCCAACGATGATTAGACCGAATCCTGGTGAATCTTCTCCGGTCATGATTGGCTCATTTGCTTGGAATTCTTC
>CAXAGT010000025.1:0-23074 GCA_963968885.1 uncultured Candidatus Poseidoniales archaeon
GTGCAGGAGCAGTTTACCTTGCCCACATTTGGTTCATCTCTGTTTTCTCTATCAATATCTTCTTGGATCTATATGATAAAAATAGAAGCGACTACTGTAAGTTAGACAGTCATGGAGACTTACTCTGTGGTGTGCGGGCTCCTTGGCTTGCGGAGGTATTCAATACCATACCGTGGGTGATGACTGGAATTCTTCTATGGATAGTGATTCACTTTATGGCAAGAGGTTTCTTTGTCAAGGCAATAGGTGCTCGTTTAACTCCGGGCGGTGCAAAGAGAATAATGATCGGAGCACTAGTTGTATCTGCGGCTGCCACAGTTGGAACATGGGATGTTTATGACAAAGGATTCTGGGGCGCTCAAGGTCTTTTAACAATAGAATCATATGATGAATTAGAGGCAATGAGAACTCAACCATCGGATGTACACCCACACGATTTCAACGAATTTACTGATTCTCAGTCATACGGAGATTACAGCTTTACTGATGCTCACATAATACCAGCAGCTGCCTTCATGCAATGGGAAATATATCAGCCTGGAAATTACATGATGATGGACTTTGCAGATGCAAATAATCATCAAAATGCAGAGCAAGAACAGAATGCTGCATCTGTTTCTACAACACTGCTAGGTTCAGACAAGGTCTTTTCTGAAGTAGGACAAATGAAGATAACAAATGACAAATCAATTCTACCTGAAGGTCACCATCATACAATATCAGAAATTCCTGCTGACTTCCTCTGCTCTTACAGAGTAAGTGAAAGAATGATTGATGGTGAAAAGGCTCTATCAATGATTTCTACCAGTGTTGTTGTTACTGATTCAAGTGGAAACACAGTAGTTTCCTTTGAGAACTGCGAGGGAGCTGAATTCGTTTACTTGAAGCCAGGAACTTACGACTGGACATTCGAAGTTACAACCAGTGGCGCTCTAGCAGAAAATGATTCAGTGATTGTAACTGCTGGCATGGACTTCGCTGCCTTCCAACCTCTTTTGTTATTCAGCGAAGAAACACCAGATGGTCTGGCAGGAACAACTGTTGACCTGACAAACGAAACACACGTAACAACATACAAAGCGTTCATTGGTGATGTTGAAAACCCAACATACCACACCAATCCTAAGAAACTTGATGCAAAGTTAACTTATGCAATGTTCATTCCTTGTGTTACTTTAGGAGCTTTAGTCTTCGTAGTATTGAGATCAATGGCTACTGGTTACGAATTTGAAATGAACAAATGCTATGGATGCGACCTCTGTGATGACGCATGTCCAATCAGACTATTCAACGGTGGTGATAAGTTGAATATCATCTACAACTCATGGAATAATGAAGATGATGGTGTTCCGCTGTATTCGTGTTTGACTTGTTCTGCTTGTACAAATGCTTGCCCACAATTAGTGGATTACGACTCCTATGTTGATATTAGAAGAACTCTAATCGTTGGTGGTCCCCAAGCAGAGATACCACACACAGTTTTGCAAGCAGTTCTTGCTGCAGAAGCGGAAGAAGAAGCAGATGAAGACTTCATTGCAGTAGAAGACTACCCAATCACATCGAATGTTGGTTACTATCCAGGATGTGTTGATTACCTAGACCAAGAAATGGTCTTCAGTCACGTAAATGATGGTGAGATGAATCTAGGAGACACAACAACAGCTGCATTCACCCTATTCGAAGAAATGGGAGAAGATGTTTCTTATCTAGGTCGTGATTTCCTGAAGTGTTGTGGACACGATCAGAAGTGGCAGGGGTTAACAGAGGTCTTTGACAAGTTGAAAGCATACAACCAAAAGAAGATTGAAGCATCCGGAATTGATACATTAGTTTCATCCTGTGCTGAGTGTTTCAGAACTTTTGCTCGAGACTATGAACTTGAAGGAATCAAGGTTATGCACACTACCGAATACCTATTGGAAAACAACTTTGATATGTCCCTAAGCACCGAAGATACAACAGTTACTTACCACGACCCATGTAGATTAGGAAGACAGATGGGAATCACTGAAGAGCCTCGTGAGTTAATCAATCAAGTAGAGGGAGTTAACCTAGTGGAAATGGAGCATCATGGAGAAGATGCAATGTGTTGTGGTGTTTCAAGCATGATGTCTTGTAATGAAGATGCTAGAGCTCTAAGAGTTACTAGAATGGAAGAGATCAGAGCAACTGGAGCATCTACAATGCTTACTTCATGTCCAAAGTGTGTATCTCACATGGAATGCTTGAAATTCGAAGGTGATGAAAGATACGAGAACATCGAAATTCTTGACGTTGTTTCCTTCCTAGCAAGACAAGTCAACGAGAAGAAGGCTCAAGTGGAAGCAACTTCACTAACTTCTGTTGAAGCATGAAGCATTTCTTTTTAGAACAAATGTGCCATTGGCTTGATACTATTTACTCAGAGGAAACTCTTTCAATTTAGTATAGTCAATGATTACATCAAATTTATAATTCGAATTTTAAATCAATTCTCGGCATCTGATTTAGCCTTTGAATTTTCTGAGTTTTCGTCTGGTGGGTTTTCTGAATCTCCCTCATCCATCCCTGTAATTTCATAATTTGATGGGAACAAAGCAACTGCTACTCCCAATATGCAAAAGAATAAGCCCCAACCAAACATTTGCAAAGCAATCAACAACTCTAATCCTATTACCACCATAGTTAGACCGCCTAGATTTGATACCCAAACAAGCGTCTTGAACGTACCCAAGGATACACCAGTGGTATTCTCGCCACGATAGGGTCCAAATTCCCCACCAAATCTAGCAGCAGATGCAGTTTTTCCTTTCTTTGACATAATATCACCTGTCTATCATAATTATTGCATCCGTTGGACAAGCCAGAACGCATAACCTACATCCAGTACAATCATCTCTGATAATCTTCGCTTTCTGGTTGCTTTCAACTTTCATTAGGGGACTTCTTAGCGGAACTTTGTACATCTCGATTGCATCATCGTCACAAACAATGTCGCATTGATCACATCCAATGCATAGTTGCTCTTTGACAAAAGCCACCACGCCATCCCCACCTTTGATGTTTGAGCGAGCAATTCCTCTTTGCTTATTGAGAGCAAGACGAATACGAGCAGCCTCTTTGGCTCTGCGCTCGTTTATGTCATCTAGGCTACTCATCAAATCACCTCAATTAGACGGTATTATTCAACCCTTGCAGGTTATCAGTAGACTGTACCTTATCATTACTATCGAAACGCTCTACTGCAAGATTCACCAATAAATCTCCCAAACAATAGAATGCACCGACTAGCAGTGGAGGATTCCAAGCTGTAAATGGAGTCCAAGGAACCTCTCTTGCCCATTCCCAAGCCCCTAGATAAGTACCCCATATCTCCATTATCAAAGCAAAATAAACCATGGTTGCATAGAGGCTTGGCATTGGACCAAATTTGATGAAAAGTAAACAGAAAATTAGCAATAAAACAGCAGAAGTATCTGTTCCAGTTACAAGACCATATAGGACTAGAGGAGTCAATAGTAGGACGAGATTAAACGAATGATTTTCGCTTAATTTTTCACTCCAGATTCTCCCAAGATCAAATAGGAACCAATGTCCTACTGGCACATATAATGGCATCAGGTCCCTTTGATATTCATAAATAAGCCATACTTCACTAAAGAATAATTCCATAGGAGTTGCAAAAGCAAGTACCGTAATCATCTCTATTCTTTCTTTTTTGTTGGTTTTGGCAAAGATGAAACAAAACAGACCTATACACCAAACATTCACAGGCCATTCAGCAAGATTATCAGGAATTATTCCAAATATCCCTGTTGAAGATACAAATAACCCAATTAAGATACTCAACGAATACCAAAGGGTTCTGTTCATGACCTCCCGATGAGTTATCGCTTAAGGAATTAGGCGGGGAGAAATAAAAATTATTCTGAATCAAGTGACTTTAGTTCTGCAGCCATCGCAAGCATGGAAAGTTCTGCTACCAAGGCATGCCAGCCATGAGCATGTTCTCCGTATGAACCACCAACCTTCACGTATGGTTCAAATGTGGCAGATGGGGAGTTCAGATTTTCAGTATCTTTCTTTGATTCATTAATTCTATAGAACCAAGAAGCAGCTTCTCCATCCACCAGGTAAACGACAGGCTCAACGGGACCTCCAGCCTCGGTGAAAATCGAAGTTGGAATACCCTCTTGAATTATGAAATTCTCTACGTCAGCTCCTCCTTTTGAATACATTAATTTCTTCATCTTTCGATTAGATAATTGAAGAAGTTCTTCTCCACTTGACACTGTCAATATTCCTAGCCCGTAGGTTCCAGCATCGTTTTTTACTATAGCAAATGGTTCTCTATCAATTCCAAGGGAATCATACCTCTGTCTAATTTTGTCTAGGAACTCGTTAACTTCAGCAGCTAGTTGTACTCTACATGCTTCTTTGTCCAAACATTTGTCTTCTGAAACAAAATAATCTGGCATTAAATGCCATGGATCAATATCCAGCAACTTAGAGATTTCTTCGACATATGGTGTCAATTTTTGATAATGCTCAGATTTTCTTCGCCTATGCCAACCCATACTAGGTGCTGGGGTAACGTCATGTTTGGAAAGTCCTGGAACAATTCCTTCTGTCAAATCATTATTCAATAAAATCAAGCAAGGACTTTCTCCATTTACAGTTAAACTATCCTCAGAGTCATCTACTTGATCTATCTTCATAGGACCTGTAATTCCATTCAGGAAACCATATTCGTTCAGGACAGGAGAACCCACAGTACATCTAAATCCAGACATTTCTAGTAGTGATTTTAATGTCTTAACATTCTCAACATAAGCGGCATTTCTTGTATGTGATTCAGGATAAAGATGTACCCATGTACAGTTTGGATGTTGCTTTAACAAGTGGTTTTTTAGTAATTCAGCCATTTTTGGCCTATCTTCCTGAGAAACATTGTTGAAGCCAGCCGGGAAGTGATTTGCATCCACAACACCTACTTTCCAACCAAAATCTCTGATATCAACTGAACCATATATTGGCATTGGTATTTCTTGCCTTTTATGCTTGAACCAATCCTTGATTTCTTCTCTCTTAGATTCTAGCTTCTCAGTCAAATCATGAACCATCATAATACAAACACCTCACTCAACAAATCAAATGCACTTTTTGAGGGACTAGATTTCCCACCGTTGTTTAGGTGAATTGCGTCAAACAAACCAAGACCAATTATAACATCGTCCTGTCCTTTGAGACCTCCTGCGAATTCTGAATATTTCTCCAGTATTGCTGGCTTGAACGGATCTAATTGATCTAGAATACCTGCAAGCAGGGATGGGGAAGTGGCTCTTCCAGCAGGTAATTTTGGACGTCTAACTATCTCTTCTGGCAATTTAGTGAGGTCTGCTGCAGCCCTCAATGCTTTCTTTTCATACATTGTATCTGAAGGCAATCTCCATTCCATTGGCAAACTGCTTGATAGGTTGCGATGGTTTTTGCCCAAGAATGGAACTCTAACCTCAAGAGAGTGAGCCATAGAGTGACGATCAACTAACCTCAACTGAAAATTACTCAGTTGCCCGTGTTCAAGTTCAAATTCGAGCATTGTCCTCAAATCCGAACAGTTTTCTTCTCCAGAATGATCAAATTTGTACCAATTACCATCATTGTTTATCGTCCCGTTTCTAACCATATTTGCTTCAGGTGCAGACATGGCTTCCAACCTTGAATTGACGAGTTTTGAATGTGACTCAACATCCCTGTACCTAGGATATCCAGCGTGAAGTTCGTCGGCTCCTTGTCCGCATAAACCAACGGTGACTTGTTGTGACATTTTCTCGAACAGTGGTTGGAAGAACATCACTGTGGTGTCTAAATCCTCACCATGCCAGACTAAATCTGGCAACCTGTTGTCAAAATCATCTTCTGCAAGAATATGTTGATGATGCTTCAAATCTAAAGAAGACGCAACAATTTCTGCTGCTTTCCAGTCGGGATTTTCCTCACTCTCTGCAACGGTCCAACATTCTGGAACGGGCTGTCCTGCTCTGTTTGCGGCATCGTGGCTAACAGCAGCGACAAGGGATGAATCCAAGCCGCCAGAGAGGACTATTCCGACTGGAACATCTGCCATCAACCTCTGTTCAACACTGTATGTGAATGATTCCAATAACTCTGATGCCTGTAAATCAGGATTCCAAGATTGTGTTGGTTTCACCATCTGTTTTTCAAACCTGGATTTACTCTCTAAAGAGGCGTTTCCTAAATCATCTAACCTCCAAACCTCGACGCTTCCTGGGCGTACTTGGGTCACTCCGTCAAGCAACGTTGTTGAATCGAGTGGATATTCCCAAGCAATTCTAGCAGCTAGAGCAACTCTATCCAAAATAGGTACATGAGATTCATGTGCCCTGAACGCTTTGTATTCACTACTGAATAGCATAGACCCATCAACAATCGTCCTAGCAAGCGGCTTGATACCCATTGCATCTCTTGCTAGAGTCAAGATTTTTGCCGACGAATCCCAAATCGCAAAAGCAAACATTCCATCTAATTCAGATATCCATGTAGATTGTCCTATTGCATCTAAACTTCCATTTGTCTTCTTGTGCCGGTTATACAAGGCAAGAATTGCCTCTGAATCACTTGAAGTCTTGTAATTGTATCTAATTTCGGATTTTATTGCCTTGTGATTGTAAATCTCACCATTAGCGATTAAGATGATTCCATCATCAGAAATCAAAGGTTGAGAACCTCCTGCAAGATCAACGATTGCCAACCTGTTATGCCCAAGGGCAATATCTTCATCGAACCAAACTCCGGTTCCGTCTGGACCTCTGTGGGTTAAGAATGACATCATTGACCTTACAATCCCGGGGTCAGGATTGCCAAGCATACCAGTAATTCCACACACAAATATTGCCCCTTTGTAGAGTTAAATTCTACTGAAAGAATATAACTATTTGTTTACCAAAGAGGGAACTTGAACATGGTGTAAAAGAGAGCAGCAACCGCTAGCCCAAACACAACATAGTAAGTGAATTGAGATACTTCGTTTTCATCGTTCGACTCTGCCATATGTCTCCCTCAAACCAACGTGCAACCCTAGGCATTTGAATATATTGTGAGCACCACGCCTTTTCCGAACTATCCAACAAGCGGAATTAGGACTAAAAGTAGCATCAATGGGATAAAGATCATTGTAGCATTATCGTCTATCCAGCGCAATCTAGGCCATTCGGCAGCAACGCAAACACCTGGTAACAAGATGGCAATTATTAGCGATGAATCAAAGATAATCGCATAGGAGATCCACACTACAAATAATGCAAGAGTAGCGACACCAACGACGATTTTTATGTCAAATTCTTTTCTTCTAAGTTCCCCTAATATAGGGTCACCAAGGGCTAGAGAAACTATCAGTGGATAAGCATATTCTGGCTCTCTGAGAGCAAGCAGGGCTATGCCGATAGCGACCCCGCCCCATGCCAAAGCGCTTACCTGTTTGGCTTCGTAATCTCTTTGACCAAACACAGTAAATCCAATCTTTAGCCTAAAGGCTTCGAAAACAACCAATGCAATCACAACAAGAGATACCAGTTGAATCGGTTCGATTGAAAACAGTTCTGAGATTGACTCTCCATGAGTGAAATATAGCCAAGGAATACCTGCTATTGCAAGGTGTATCGAGCGCCTCAAAACATGACCTCCCATGCCTCCGACTGAATGGTCAACAGGGTTTGTAAGCTCCACTTGTCCTTCGCTCAATCTAACTCCTCCAGTGCCTCTTCTAACTGCATAGTTCCCGATGATAATCTCTCTAGAATTGATTCAATTTCTGGGTTTGACATTATTTTCCTTTCATGGGTAGCAAGTAGTCTTTCTCTCCATTTGGCCTTATCAGATCGACCGCTAGATTTCAGTTCTAAAAGTGCATTAGACATTTCCTCTATACCCTGATTTTTGAGTGCTGACACTAGTATAACTTCTGGAACTTCTCCATCTGCTAACTCTAATGATTCTTTGATTTCATCTGCGTGTTTTTTGGCTCCAGGAAGGTCTGATTTGTTAACCAGTACACAATCTGCAAGCTCTAACAAGCCCGCTTTTTCAGCTTGCACACCATCACCTCTGGCTGGACCTTCAACCACTACAATACGGTCACCAACAGCAGCACATCTAATGTCTGCCTGTCCCGCTCCTACTGTTTCAATGATGATTTTATCCCAACCAATTAAGAGCATAAAATCGACCATATCTTTGAGTACAAATGGAACACTACCGCTAGTTTTCCTTGTCGCGACTGAACGAATAAACACCTTATCTTTGAGTGCTTCATTATCCACAACACTCAATCTAATTCTATCTCCAAGCAATGCTCCACCACTTCTTGGAGATGATGGGTCCACAGCTAAAAGAACAACATTCATCCCTAATTGAGCCCACTGAGTCAGTAACTTATCGCAAATGCAAGACTTTCCCACTCCAGGAGCACCGGTTATGGCAATACTATCCCATGAATCTGAATCTGTTGATCCATTGACAAGGTTCACTTCTTCGATAATAGTTTTCACATCGGTTATGGAAACTTTTTCAGACTCAATAGCTGACAAGAGGCGAGCGACTGCTCTCCTATCTCCTGATACTGCATCTAGAACTGATTCCTTGAGCATTATTGTTCACCAGTGCCAATCAGAACCCGAGCCAACGCCACTATCTTCTCTTGAGGCTGCTTCTTCGATAAATTCGAGAATCTCCTGAGTTAACGTACCAGGACCAAAAATAGCCTTAACTCCAGCCTCGTATAGTGGAGGTCTATCATCATCTGGAATTATTCCTCCACCAAACACAATGACGTCTCCTAATCCTTGCTCACTCAGCATAGCACATATTTTGGGAAATAAGTGAGCATGAGCCCCACTGAGGCTAGATAAACCAAGAAAGCGAGCGTCTTCGTCTCTCACGGTATCAACTATTTGTTGAGGTGTTCTTCGCAGTCCAGTGTATATTACCTCATGACCTGCATCTCTGAGTGCACGCGCCACCACTTTTGCACCTCTATCATGTCCGTCTAAACCTGGTTTTGCTACAACAACCCTAACCATGTTTCCCATGGCTTACGCTGGAGCCTTTCACCTATGAAAACACCCCATAAATATCGGAAAAATACATCAAAAGTATTAGCAACGCATAAGGGCGGGTTTTGAATCCAAAGCATTGGGGCAGAGTATGAAGACATCAGAAGAGAGACTCAAGGACCTTCGAGTTAGAAAAGCCCAAAGCGAAGCCGGTGGAGGTCAAACAAGAATCGACGCCCAACACAATAGGGGTAAAATGACTGCAAGAGAGAGACTCGAACTTTTGCTAGATGATGGTTCTTTCCAAGAATTTGATGCACTTGTAGAACACAGGTGTAGAGACTTTGGAATGGATAAAAACGTCATTCCGGGAGATGGAGTCGTAACCGGACATGGTAAGATTAACGGAAGAGAAGTCTATGCTTTCGCTCAAGATTTCACAGTATATGGAGGAAGTCTTGGTGAAATGCATGGCTTGAAGATCTGCAAAGTACTTGACGCAGCCCTAAAAACTGGGAGACCAGTCATAGGAATGAATGATTCTGGAGGGGCTAGGATACAAGAAGGAGTGGCCTCTCTTGGCTCATACGCTGAAATTTTCTTCAGAAATGTTAGAGCAAGCGGGGTTGTTCCTCAAATATCCGTAATCATGGGACCTTGTGCCGGTGGCGCAGTTTACTCACCTGCAATTACAGACTTTGTCATTATGGTGGATAAAACCGCCCACATGTTCATTACTGGACCGGAGGTTATCAAGACGGTAACAAATGAAGAAGTATCGTTTGAAGACCTTGGAGGAGCATCAACTCATGCTTCAAAATCTGGAGTTAGCCACTTTACTGCAGAAAGTGATGAAGATGCAATCGGGATGGCAAGAGATCTGGTAGATTTATTGCCCCAGAATAATATGGAAAAACCTCCGAAGAAAAAGACAAGCGATTCTATAGACAGAGACTGTGAGAAACTTAATTCAATAATTCCAGAAGATCCTAGTAAGCCCTATGACGTCCTTGATGTCATTCATGAGATACTTGATGACGGAGGATTTATGGAAGTACAGGCAGATTGGGCTCAGAACATAGTTTGTGGATTTGGTCACCTGGCAGGAAACACTGTCGGCGTAGTTGCAAATCAACCAAAATATTTAGCAGGATGCCTTGACATTGATGCTTCTGATAAAGCAGCTAGGTTTGTACGATTCTGTGACTCATTCAATATTCCACTTATTACACTTGAAGACGTACCTGGCTTCCTTCCCGGCACAAACCAAGAATGGGGTGGAATTATTAGACATGGTGCTAAGTTGCTTTATGCATATGCAGAAGCCACCGTGCCAAAATTAACAGTAATCATGAGAAAAGCGTATGGAGGTGCGTATGATGTTATGTCCTCCAAGCACATAAGAGGAGACTACAATGTAGCATGGCCCGGTTCAGAATTAGCAGTTATGGGTGCTCAGGGTGCTGTCGAGATTATTCATCGAAAGAGAATAAAAAATGCTAGAAACCCTGAACAAGAAAGACAGAGATTAATTGATGATTACAACGAAAAGTTCGCAAATCCATACGAAGCAGCTGCATTAGGATACATAGATGATGTAATTATTCCGTCAGAAACTCGCTCTAAATTGTGTAGAACCCTAGAGATGTTGATGGATAAAGAAGAACTTAGACCTGCAAAGAAGCATGGAAATATTCCTTTGTGAGGTATTAATATGACAGAACATAGTGATGAAATTCTAAGAGTTGCAGCAATTGCTGCAGTTCTTGCAATGGTTAATTCCCAAGGGGAGGATCCGGGACTTGCTGGAAGAAAGCAGGGAAGTACTTGGGCACAAGATCACCGTAGAATTAACATGGGAAGAGCAAGTTTGCTTAGAAGTAAAAGTGAAAGGTCACCATGGAGATGATTAGATGACAGAAAAAAGGAAAGTTATCGTTGACGGTGTAGAGTTTGAAGTAGAGATTGATGGCGATGGACCAAAATTCACCGCAACAGTTGAAGGAAAATCATTCCAAATAGAAATTCCAGATGCTCAACCTGTGGCAAAGAAAAAGCGTGGCGGAAGTGGCAAGAAAAAGAAGGGTGGGACTGTTTCTGCTAACATTCCAGGAAAAGTAGTTACCGTTGAAGTCGAAGAAGGACAAAGAGTAGAAGAAGGGCAAGTTATTTTGATCCTTGAAGCAATGAAGATGCAAAATGAAATTCAAGCTCCTGTTTCTGGTACAGTTTCAAAGGTACACTGCTCTGAAGGAGAAGCAATCGAAGCAAATGTGCCTCTTGTAGTCATAGAACCTGACCAAGTTGACGAGGATTAGGTTATTTTGAGTACAAGGATTTAATGACAAGTAGTTGGAAGGTCATACAATGGCAAACGAGTCGATATGCGATTATCCCGGTTGTGGAAAAAAAGGAGTCATCATCTCAAGGCTCTCCCCAGAAGGTTACCTAGTCGCAACCGGAAAAAAGGCTTACTCGTTTAGAGAGGCTTACAGAAGATTCCACTATTGCCAAGCTCATCATGATGAACTGATGGGTGGTGTATGGTCAAGGGTAAGGAAACCTGACGACAAAAAAGACGGGCACGTTGCTCCAACAGCAATATGATGTCACTCCCCCAAGCGGGGATTCAATCATATACTATCGACTGGTAGTATAACCTATGCAGAACCCTAGTTCGACCAACCTGAAAGTAACGACATTAATCGTTGCATTAATCCTAGTTCTGATGCCGTATGGGTCAATGACAAACTTCGAGTTAGAAAATTTATCAGTAGATGAGAAACATTCGCCCCCGGGTGTTGGTACCACAAATTCAACGATTTTGAGTACAACATACCTCAGCGGCAATCAATCATATGACAATTTATACATCGGTTGTGGAATCAGTTCTTGCGGTGAAATTATTGCGACAGGGGACCTTGTTCTATCCGTCAACACTCTTACCGTAGAGTATGGAGCATCTATTTCAGCAATTGATTATCCAACGAATACACAAGGTGTTGGAACTTCAATCACCCTGAGTTCTGCTTGGACTGGAGATGGTGCTGGTGGAGCGGGTCATTACGGATCTGGTGGATCCGGAGGAGCGGCTAGTGGCAATGGTGGTTCATCTTTCGGAGTTGGAAATGAAACTGGATCTAACGGGGGCTCAGTATTCGATTCTAGTGGAAACTTGGTCTCTGCTGGTGGTACTGGTGGTGGAAGAATTGTAATTTATGCCGACACCATCAACGTAAACGGAACTGTCGATGCCTCTGGATATGACGGTGAAAGCGGTTACAGATATCAAAACGCCTCTGGTACCGGTGGACCTGGAGCGGGTGGTGGTTCAGGTGGAAGCATCATTATGAGAGCAAATCAAGTTAACGTTGGTTCATCTGCTGAAATTGCCGCTGATGGTGGATTTGGTGGAGATGGCGCTGATGGAGACTGCACCGGAGTATGCATCGGAATGTATGACGGAGGAAACGGCGGTGGCGGTGGCTCTGGCGGAACTGTTGACATACGTGCAAGCAGCACTGCAAACCTAAACATACCAACTGGAACCGTTTTCGCAGATGAAGGCTGGGCAGGATATGGCGGTGCACCATACGGAACTGGTAATTATGGCAATTCTGGAACTGATGGTGACATAGGAAGCACATTCACTGGAACATGGAGTGGCTGGTCTAGTAACCAGACTAATGCTACAACACAGAATGACATGAACACCAATGCAGACCTTCCTGCATACACAGGACAAGCTATTTCATCAATTCCTAACTTTAACTTCTCAACTTCTTTGAGCGGAACGGGGTATACTGATGAATTAAATGATATCGAAGATGTATTGACTATCTCAATTGGTCAAAATGAGGGAATAGCGGTACAGATTACTTTCAACCAAACAAGCACTGCTCCGAATGGAACCACGATTACAAACGATGTTGAAGCGGTGATCGCAGATGCAAACATTAACTTAATCGATGAGGATTACAGTGGTTCAAACACATTATCACTTTCAACAAACAGTTCAATCTACCAGCCTGCTGGACCAATTATTCTAGGGATTTTTGTAAATGCAGGTTATGTAGATTGGAATATTACAATCTGGAAGTTTTCACAAACATTCCAAACTCAAAATGACTTGGGTACTGGAGGAGATCTTGGAGCAAATTTAGGGAATACATCAACACTCACAAACTTCATTTTCTCAGGCTCGCTTTCTGGTAGCGGATTTATGAGCGACAGCGCTGATACAGTAGATGCTCTAAGAGTTTCTCTTAACTCAAACGAGGGATTGACTGCGGTTCTGACTTTCCCTACATCAACAACTTACTCTAACGGAACTACGATTACAAATGATGTAGACATTTATCTTCTCGACAATGGAATTGTCAATTTCATAGACACTGACACCGGTTCTGGAACTCTAACTGTAACAACAAATTCCACAACCACATATCCTGGCTCACCAGTTGTACTTTATTTGGCAGCTAATGCTGGCGAAATTAATTACACTCTAGACCTCTACAAATTCAATGTTCAATGGTCCAGTGGTAATGGAACTGGAGGAGGAGGTGGAACCTCTCCGACCACTAACTGTACTGGTAATGCAACCCTAAACCCAGACATCCTAGAGCCGAATGACGTGACTTCCACTGCAACGCCAGCAAGTGTGCTACCTGTTTCTTGTACTGGCTTGTCAATAGATAGTAGTTTAGATAATGATTATTTTGAAGTATACATGATCCAAGGTGTAACCTATTACGTAAATATTACATTCACTCACTCAAATGGTGATATCGATACGGAGTGGAATGATGCTACAGGTGGTTATCTTGATAGTTCTGGAGGAACTTCAAATCTAGAATCTATGTCAGTGACCGCTCAATCAAACATAACCTCTTTCATTCAAGTTTATGGATACAGTGGTTCTACAAATGTTTACGATATCGAGATTACAACCGATAACCCCGGAGGAGGACAAGCTTTCGAAACAGTAGAGGTCACAAAGGTTGACAAGAATGTCTCTTCGATTATGATGACAGGACTAACCGTTGGTACATCTTATCAACTTGAACTGGAAGTTGAAAATAGAGTAGTAAGCACCTGGCCAAATTACACAACCGACACTTACAACCCAATTTCAATTACAGCAAATAACACAGTTGAATACTACAATGTCACCTATCCGATTACAGAATCTGAGGGAGCGTTTGTGATGGTTGCCTATCTTTACGACTCTAGTGGCAACACCATGTTATCTGCTGATTTTGATTCATATTATTATGAGAAATTACAGTCAACCGTTCAATCATCGACTAATGCATTTTTGTATCTGACAAATATGACTAGTGGAGACTCAATAGACATTCTTTACGTAGTCGAGGATGCTAACGGAAATGTTGTAGATTCAAGATGGAGTAACATCACTACAAATTCAACCAGCCAGACTTTGAATGTAACTTGGACTGCTCCAACTACGATGAGTAATCACTTGTTTTATGCAGTAGCATACAATTCTACAGGAGATATTATTGGTTATCATGAGGAAAATTTCATCCCACAATTACCTTCAGTTAGAATTGATAGTTACTCGACCAGTGCCACATCTAGCACCAATGATGTCACAGTAAGTGGATGGGATCTTGTCTCAGGAGATACATATCAGTACCAAATCAAGATTCACGATTCGGGTAACGCAACGATTGCATCCAGCAATCTAACAACATTCACCGCTACTAGCACAATCCAAAGCTTAGGGACTTGGAGTTATTCAACACCAAATGCAAGCGGTACTTATTGTGCATCAACCTATCTTTATTCCCAATCTGGAACTCAACTTATCGGTGAAACAGATTGCTTTGTATTGAACTTTGACAATGATGGAGATGGCGTAATCAATGAAGATGATTTGTGCCCAGGAACCGATTCTGGAGCATTAGTTGATGCAGATGGATGCGCCTCTAATCAGAGAGATTCTGACTTTGATGGATTCAATGACAACATCGATGATTTCCCATACGATTCTTCACAGTGGAAGGATACTGATGGTGATGGATATGGAGACAACATGAATGGATCGAATCCAGACCACTTCCCAACTGATGCTAACCAATGGAGCGACATAGATGGAGATGGATGGGGAGATAATCCCGGCTATTCCAACTCTGATGAATTCCCACAGGATTCAACCCAATGGGCTGATACCGATGGAGACGGATATGGAGATAACCCAAACGGCAATAATCCAGACCTGTGGCCTGCTGATTCTTCTCAATGGACAGATTCAGATGGTGATGGATATGGAGACAACCCAACTGGAACAAATGGAGACCAATTCCCTAACGATGGTACACAATGGGAAGATACAGATGGAGATGGATATGGCGATAACGCAACTGGAAACACCCCTGACTTATTCCCTAACGACGGAACACAATGGGAAGATTCTGATGGCGATGGATATGGAGACAATCCTACTGGAAATAACGCTGATGCATTCCCACAAGACGCAACTCAGTGGGAAGATTCTGACGGTGATGGATATGGAGATAACCAAGCAGGCAATGATCCTGATGCATTCCCACAAGACTCAACTCAATGGAAAGACTCTGACGGTGACAGCTACGGAGACAATGCTGCAGGAAATAATGCAGACGCTTATCCTAACGATAGTACCCAATGGTCTGACCGTGATGGTGATGGATATGGAGATAATATTTCAGGAACCAATCCAGATTACTGCCCAGACACGCCAAGTGGGAACATCGTTAATTCGGTTGGATGCGCTGAGTTTGAATTAGATGATGATGAAGACGGCGTTAAAAATAACGCAGACGCTTGTCCTAACACTCCAGAAGGTGAATCTGTTGATACATTTGGTTGTTCAGATACTGAAAAGGACGGTGACCAAGATGGTGTTGCAGATGCTTACGACCAATGTCCTTCAACGACATTAAACGCAGCAGTCGACAATGCAGGATGTGCATCTTACCAACTAGATACAGATAATGATGGTATTGACAACTCAAGAGACCAATGTCCAAACACTACAGAAGGTGAAAATGTCAATGGTATCGGTTGTTCTGCAACAGAATCTGATGCTGATATGGACGGAGTTTGGGATGCTGATGATTTGTGTCCATACACTCCAACAGATGTGGAAATAGATTCCAATGGATGTGCTGATGAACAAAAGGATACTGATGGTGACCTAATCAACGACGCTGAGGACCAATGCCCTATGACTCCTGCAGGAGAAGGTGTTGATATCACAGGTTGCTCGCAAACAGAACTTGATGCTGACAATGACGGAATTAGCGATGCTCTTGACATTTGTTTCGCTACTCCAGAAAGGGAGCAAGTTAACCAAGAGGGATGTTCTGACAGCCAACTGGATTCTGATGAAGACAACATCAATGATGCACAAGATCAGTGCCCTGAAACTCCAGAAGGTGAAGTCGTAAACATCGAGGGATGTTCTACAACACAATTAGACACCGATGAAGACGGAGTCACCGACAATCTAGATCTTTGCACAAATACGGCTACAGGATCTATCGTTGATGAAAACGGATGTGCTTTGGAGCAGAAGGACTCTGATGGTGATGGCGTAAATGATGCAGAGGATGCCTTCCCGGACAATGCTAGTATAGATTCTGACAGAGACAATGACGGAGTTGCAGATGAATTAGATGCCTACCCTGACGACGCCCTTAGAAGTGAGTTTGAAGAAGATTCTTCTAATTCAGGATTATTTATCACAATCGCTGTACTCCTAGTAATTGGAATACTAGCAGCAGTATTGGTTGTTGGAAGAAATGGAAACGACATAGAAGAAAATTTTGCACAAACTCAAGAAAGCATTGACCTGCAATCTGAAGCATTTGCAGCACAAGACGAGCCGAGTAAAGATTTACCTAACTTGGAAGAAAGTGCGCCAGTAGAACCACAACAGTGGGAGGAAAATGGTGTCCATTGGTCTCAAGCGGCTGATGGTACACTTTCCTACTGGGATGAAAGTGCTCAAACGTGGGAAGTTTACAACCAATGATTGTGAATTAAAATGAATTCCTAGATTATCTCCTATCGGAGGCGAACTTGCTGTCCAAGGCTTAGTGTTCAATTGCTGTATTGGCTCAAAAATGACCACATTAGCTCATATGTAGGGGTGCCTGCAACTTCTTCAGGCCATGTGTGACCGTGAAATTCCATGCCATAGTGTTCGATGTTCACACCACCATCACAATTACTGTGTACAATATGCTCGATATCTAAGTGATAATGGGAATCCTCATTTTGACAGTTAGAATTATCTGCCCAATAATCGATCATTCCAGGGATATTGCTCATGGTTCCAACCCCCTCATGCTCACCATCTTTCCAATCCCAATCTTCATCATAATCAATGATTAAATCGAATTTACCGTGAATATGCATTACAGCAACGCTGCCGCCCAGATAACAACTTTCAGGATCCACAGGCATAGTACCTGCAAATGAAGCAATAGCAGCGAACTTGAAGTTCAACTGGCAAGCCACTTCGTAAGTGAACATTGACCCAAGGGAATAACCGATTGCATACAATTTGTCTTCATCAATACAGTAGACGTTTGATAATTCATTTACAATTCCTACAGCAAAATTATTGTCATCCCTAGATGTTGCTGCTGTATTCAAGAACCATTCACCTTCAGATTCGGTCCTATCATCTTCAGCAATGGCGTAAGCCATGATGAATTTCTCTTGCTCTGCTAACATATCAAATTCATCTTGTTGCTGGAAATCTTCCTCCGCGCCACCACCCCCGTGGAATGCGATCACTAGAGGCAAGAGAGTACCTGCTTCAGAACTTGGTACAGTTAGGCGGAATAATCTCTCTACTCCGTTAACAGATATTGTGGTCAGTACCTGTGCGATAGGTTCGGAAGGTAAGGAACAAGGCTCTGCAACCTGAACTAACTCTTCAGGTTCAGGTCCTTCATCCCCGCTTAATCCTGTTTCTTCTAGACAACCAGAAAGGGGCAAACTAAGCAAGACTAAGGTAACAAAAAGTGATAACCAGCGCTCCGCCATGAAGTGGGCAAGGTGCTGATTATTAACAAATTAACTATTGTTGTTAATTTGAGAATTGAAAATTAATAATGGGTTTCAAATTACGCCTTGTTGATGCATAGCATCTGCAACTTTGAGGAATCCTGCAACGTTTGCACCGAATACGTAGTCACCTTCACGACCGTATTCCTTTGCAGTCTCAGCAGCAGCCTTGTGTATGTTGACCATGATGTTGTCAAGTCTTTCATCGACTTCTTCTCTAGTCCAAGATAGCCTCAAAGAGTTTTGAGACATTTCCAGACCTGATGTTGCTACACCGCCAGCATTGCTTGCTTTTCCTGGTGCGAATAGAACTCCTGCATTTTGGAAAGCTGTTACTGCTTCTGGAGTACAAGGCATGTTTGCTCCTTCAGCAACTGCGATTACGCTGTTTGCAACCAATGCTGCTGCTTCTTCTCCGTTCAGTTCATTCTGAGTAGCACAGGGAAGAGCAATATCGACATTTACTCCCCATAGACCATTGATAGATGGTTCTGGTGCTGCTGCTGTGAAGGTTACGCTATCATAAGCATCTGCAACTTCGTGAATTCTTCCTCTCTTGTTATTCTTCAAATCCATGATGAATGCAAGCATCTCTCTGTCAATCCCTTCAGGTACGTGAATCCAACCAGATGAGTCAGACATTGTAACAGGCTTTCCACCAAGATCCAATACCTTCTCACATGCGAATTGTGCTACGTTACCTGAACCTGAAATTGAAACAACTGCTCCTTCGAATGACTTACCCTTTGTAGCAAGCATTTCTCTTGCGAAGTAAACACAACCATATCCAGTTGCTTCAGGTCTAATTAGGGAACCACCGTATGAACGACCCTTTCCAGTAAGTACACCAGCCTGGAACTCGTTTCTCAATTTCTTGTACATTCCGAACATGTATCCAATTTCTCTTCCACCGACTCCGATATCTCCTGCTGGAACGTCACAGTCTTGTCCGATGTGCCTCCATAGTTCCATCATGAATGATTGGCAGAATCTCATTACCTCTGCATCAGATTTACCTTTAGGATTGAAATCGGAACCTCCTTTTCCACCACCCATTGGAAGACCGGTTAGAGAATTCTTGAATATTTGCTCGAATGCTAGGAATTTTAGGATGGATGCGTTAACGCTTGGGTGGAACCTCAATCCGCCCTTGTAAGGTCCAATTGCACCATTGAATTGAATACGGTATCCTCTGTTGACTTGTACGTTTCCTTCATCATCAACCCAAGGGACTCTGAAGTGAATCAGTCGCTCTGGCTCAACAACTCTTTCTGCGATAGAGATGTATTCTGGATGTTTCTCTAGAACAGGTCCAAGTGATTCTAGAACTTCTAGGACCGCTTGGTGAAATTCTGGCTGGTCTGGGTCTCTTGCTTTTACAGACTCATAAATTCTATCAATTGCATTCATATTTTGTCACCTTGAATTATCCTGCCCAGTCAAAGTCACTTTATACCCATTGCGCCAATTAGATTTAGAGACGACTAGAAAAGTAGAGTGATTATCAACCGCAGTGATGCGATTATTCATTCAGAACTAGTTTGTACCTTTGACCATCGAAACATAGCGGTCAATCAGCGGAACTCCTGCTTTGGATGAGCGATTCAAATCTCTAATTGCTTCCTCGATCAGAGCATGTTCGGAATCCTGAATATCCATTACATCTGAAAGTAGGTTAATCATCTCCCATTCATCTGAAGTGATTACGTCATCCTCCAGGGCCGCTATCAGTGCTGATTGGTAAAGTGCAAAGTCACCTGTTTGTGTTTGAAATGCATTATCGGGGAATTCTAGATCTGATTCTTCTTCACCTTTGGCAAATGATAGATATTGCTGATTCAGTTCTGGGCTGATACCAAAAGATTCTGATAATACACGGAGAATTGACGCTTCATCATCAGTGATTATCTCATCAGCGAATGCCCTTTTTGTCACTTCAACATATATCCAGGCAGCTCTACCAACTTCCATCATAGTTACCGCAAACCGAATTTTGTTAATGATAATTACGCAATAGCAACTCTAACTGATTACAATTGTATTACATGGTTGCTCCAAGGGATTTCTTGAGCAACTGGGAATCATACGGAGAAAAATGAGGCACTGAAGCCAATAAGGCATCGTAATCATGTGTCATACATAATGTCTTACATTTGCATTACATTTATATGCCTACGATGAATAGAGATGTTGTACGAGGGAACGAACATGAGCCAACCAACCAATCTAGTCTCTTTGAGAATCAATGAGGAAGACATCCTCCTTCTTGACCAAAGAGTTGGCATGGATGGCACAAGGAACCGTTCTGACGTAATTAGATTAGCAATCCAGCAATTCTTGAACGGGCAACCTGCTCTACCGGATATGGATTCAGTCAGAATACCTCTGGGGAGATCTGACAAATTAAGACTAGGCCAATTGTATGAGTTGCAAGGAGTTACTCCTGAACAAGCAGCTCAAGAAGGTATCAAACTCTACATTGAACGTGCAATCGAGCACGAGCAGAAAACTGACATTCTAGAGGCAGCACTCGACAGAGCACGCACCTCTACGATGAAGCGTGAGGAATACCACCCGTGAACAGGGTGAGAGCGACGAAGGAGGGGATGGGATGAATTGGCAAAATGTGAACCCCAACACACATGGAGCCACCCCTACACCGATGATGACCACGTCCGGCATCAGCGGTTTTGTGGCCTTACGCAAGCGTGCCCACCTTGCACGTGGACGAAGTGGTCCCCACAACCACAAAAACCCCACAATCTCCCTGGATGGTGGCCAGGGAGACCTCGATTCCACCCCAGTCTCTTGACTTGGTGGCCCCACTGAGTGTTGCGCAACCCCACTTTCTGCGCAACACCATCTACTCTAATTGAGCGATAGCATTTGTTGAAAACAATGCTAATACTTTAGACCCCTCGTCAAAACGAAGAGAATATGGCGTCAGAAGAATTTCCATATCTGGCGCACACTACACCTAGACCTGGTCAGTTGGAAATGATTCAGAATTGTAGGAATACATTGAGAAATGGAGGACATCATCTTGCCGCTGCTCCAACAGGGATTGGAAAAACCGCAGCATCACTAGCAGCTGCTCTAGAAGTTGCATTAGAATCAGAAAGAAAAAAAACAATTCTGTTTCTAACCAGCCGCCAAAGCCAGCATAGAATTGTCATAGATACCCTTCAGAGATTGAATCAATCCCTTACCCCTGAAAAGAGAATCAAAGCAGTAGATATGATAGGTCAATCCGGTATGTGTACAAACCGGATTATATCGCAAGAACGAAAATCAATACATTCAATCCTTTGTAGCCAGGCAAGGCAAACGAGATCTTGCAAAGAATTCTTGAACTCATCACCCAGTTTAACAAATCAAATTCTTGCTAGCCCTATGCATGTAGTTGATTTGGTTGAGTTAGCTAAGATACACACCGAGGCTAATGTTCCTAAACCAGTTTGTGCATGGAAAGCTGCAAGAGAAGCCGCACCTAGGGCTGATGTGATAGTAGGAGATTACAACCACCTCTTCAACGACTCAGTCAGAGACAATTCCTTGGAAGCGATGAAATTAGAACTAGATGACATAATCGTTATTGTCGATGAAGCACACAATCTACCAGATAGAATCCGTAACTCAATGAGCAGGGTACTCAATCCACTAATCATGAAAAACGCCAGTTTTGATATTGAAGAATATACAGGTAAACTAAAATCAACTGTTAGCCAAGAAACCATTGAATCAACAACTGTAATGATTTCAATGCTCAATTGGTGCAAGGATGTAGTTTCAGAGTGGAGGAAATTATTCATCAAGAGAATATATGAGTGGAAGACTCAGCTAAATTCGGATAGAGGTAATGATCTTTCAGTTGATGAAAGGGAAATTTGGAATATGATTGATGATGCATGCGATTTAGTCGAGAAGTCATACCAGCAAACAACACTTGTTCAGACCACTGCAAATACTGTGCCAAAGAAAGAATATAGAGTTCAAACCCTCGCTAGAACTTTGGCTAATGTCGTTACTGAAGTCGATACGGAATTAGTGGATTCAAATGAAAATGATGCGGAAAAAATTTCAATTCTTCTAACCAACCTCAAGAGATTCCAAGGCACATCAGCACTTTCTGTTACTTTTGAGGAAGGAACTAGGCAGGAAGGTAAACTGAATTTTGATTTACTTGACCCAGGATTGGTTTCTGCTGATCTTTTCAAAAAGGTCCATTCATCTATACTAATGTCTGGAACTTTGTACCCTCCTAAAATGTATGGAGATATTTTAGCCATAGATAAAACAAAAATGACGCTTTGTGAGTATGAATCTCCATTCAACGACAATAGAAGACCTGTAATATGTGCATCGAATGTTTCAACTTTGTACAAGGAAAGAAATGAGGACACCTTTGCTAGAATTCGATCCTATGTGAGAGCCATGTGTGAGGCAAGCCCTGGACATGTAGCAGTATTTTTCCCGTCATATGGACTCATGGAGGGAATAATGAATCGATTCAAAATGGACTCACAGGTAAAAATTCTCGAGGGCAGAGATTGGGATAAACAAAAATGTGACCAGATTTTGCAAACCCTATTCGATGAAAGGGAAAATGGAAAACAGGTTTTGCTTTGTGGAGTTTACGGAGCGAAATTGAGTGAAGGAATTGACTATCACGATGGAATATTGGATGCTGTAGTTTGTACTGGCCTTCAGATACCACCGCCTAGCGCAAAACAAGAGGATTTGAAGGAATACTGCTCAGACCGCTTTGGGAAATCAAAAGCCTGGAAGTACACCGTCAGTCAGCCATCGATAAACAAAATTCTTCAGTCAATGGGAAGGCCTATCAGAAGTTTAGAAGATAGGGCTGTAATTCTTCTACTAGATCACAGAAATCTAAATCCAACATACAAATCATGTTATCCAAGGCACCTTTCTATGAT
>CAXAGT010000026.1:0-22830 GCA_963968885.1 uncultured Candidatus Poseidoniales archaeon
GCTTTCTGCTGTAGGGTCAAATGTATCTAGCAAAAGGTAACTTTCTGCCTCTTCTACGAAAACAATAGATGACGTTGATGCTGGTAAGTAGTCCTCTCCTGTGCTGAGTAAAGTTACTTTCAATGTGTTATTTGCACTAATTTCAGCATCTAAAGGCATGAATTCCATCCTTGCAGTTATGGTTTCAACAACCGGCGTCCATGATTGAACTTCATCTCCGCCAGCATGGTATCTGAGGTCCATTATTGCATGACCGATGTGAATACAAGTTGTACTACACTCTTCGAGTAATGCGTAAAGTTGCCCTCCATATGTTTGAGTCCTGACTTGAACATGTAATCTCGGAGTGCCTGCAATGTAAAGGCTTTCAGATAGTGGATCTGATTCCCAAACTGGACCTGTGCTTGCGTCGGGCCAAACAGTAGTTCCGCCTCCAACATTGATTAACTGCGAACCAAGTTCTAATCCTAGCTCAACTGTGTCACTAGGAGGATATCTGTCCTCTAATCTCCATGAACCTTGGTTTGATTGAATCTCAATCCATTGACCGGGCTGTTCACCTAAGTCTTTGAGGTAATAATCAAACCATTCAAGCAAATCTTGCATCCAATCAAATCTTACCATTTCAGGGAATGCTTCTCCCCCTCTTCCTCCCATATCACTTCTGTCAAGCAGTTGTATAGGTCTATCAGGATAATCATGGTCCCATTGCCCGAACAAACCTTTTGCCTCAATGCCCGCATCGATTAGATAATTCATAGTAGGAACAGCCATGTGAGGATCAACGTTCCAATCATGCATTCCTTGAATGAGGTATACACTTCCATCATAATTTTCTAAAACCCGGTCTAAGAAATATCTCTCTTCCCAGTAATCACCAGCTACTTCGCTACCAAACAGATAAGCAGAAACTCCAGTTCCTGGTCCGATTAAATAATCAGGGCAAATGTTCTGATAATCCTCCTCATCTCCATCAAGGCCGTATGAACCGTAAACTCCATTGTGCATTATCGGGGCTCTAGCCTCTGCCGAACCATTTCTCCACATCAATTCCTTTACTCCTATTAATCCAGATATCGGGACTATGGTTTCGAGATATTCGTTGCCAAACATTGCTGCCTGCCAAGGAGTAGAACCATCATATGATTTACCTATTAGCGCAACATTACCATTACTCCAATTCTGTTCCCCTAACCAAGTTACAGCTGCGTCAACTCCTAATTGCTCAGCTGTTCCCATTAGATCCATACAGTGATTTGAGCGACCAGTTCCTGTTACAGAAATTTGAGCAAAACCGTATCCATGGGGTAGATGTTGCTCAATTATCATTTCACCAAGCCATGAACCTGGAACTTCTATTGTTGGGGTCTGTACTGATGGTTCTTGGAAATAAGGGCCAATCTCAGCAATAATTGGTACTTTTACTCCTTCCGGGACATCAGGGAGCCAGTATGCCAAAGATATCATGCCGTTAGGAGCAGCACCTCCTTCGCTCAAGGGTAGTTCAAAATCAACGAATACATGGGTTGAATTCCACTCATTTGCAGTTTCGAGTTGTTGATATGATCCTTGTTCCATAACATAGCCGTTATCACCGGTAGTCAGGTAGTCTAAACTTCCTCTTTCCCATACTGGGACTCTGAACTCAGTATTCATTGATGAATCATCACCAATATTTTCTGCAAATGGAGTAAAAATCATTGACATTAGCACAAATACAACTGCAAAAGCAAATGTTGCATATGCTATAGTAGCAGGTCTTGAAAATATGTTATTTTTTTCAGTAATTAACTTGCCAACGAGAATCTCATCTTCAGAGTATTTATCGAGCAACTTAGCATCGATTTCCTGCTTATGTGGACTTTCTTCCATTTGCTTCATTATTCGGAGGTTGGATGTGTATTTGAATCATTAGTCGTTATGGATTTCGACTCACAAATACTCAAAGAGTAATTTTCTCTCGTCGTGTCATGGCAGAGAGTGCAAATCCGTTGCTTAACCTATTGGAAGGCATACCAGAACATTTGCCAGCAAAGGTTCCACTGGATGAGTCCGTAGACCATGCCCCTTCAAGGAAACAAGTTTTGTCAACTGATGAGAAAAAATTAGCCATAAGAAATGCTCTTCGGTATTTTCCTAAAGCCCACCATAAATTATTAGCAAAAGAGTTCCTGAGTGAGTTAGAAGATTATGGTCGAATCTTTATGCACAGGTATAGACCAACTGAATACGAAATGAAAGCACACCCCATAGATCAGTATCCAGCAAAGACAAAACAAGCAGCTGCAATTATGCTAATGATTCAAAATAATTTGGATAGGAGAGTTGCTCAGTTTCCACACGAACTCATAACTTATGGAGGCAATGGAGCAGTCTTTCAAAACTGGGCTCAATATAGATTGGTGATGAAATATCTATGTGAAATGGATGAAAATCAGACTTTAGTTGTATACTCTGGTCATCCAATGGGTTTATTTCCATCCAGTCCAAATTCTCCAAGAGTCGTTGTTACAAACGGAATGATGATTCCAAACCATTCCTCTCCAGAGAATTATGAGAAGATGAATGCTATTGGGGTTACACAATATGGTCAGATGACTGCAGGTTCTTACATGTACATAGGACCACAAGGAATTGTTCATGGCACTACAATAACAATACTAAACGCAGCAAGAATGCATTTGGGAATTGATGGTGACTCCGACCTTGGAGGAATAACTTTCGTTACATCTGGGTGTGGCGGAATGTCTGGTGCTCAAGCAAAGGCAGCCGTTATTGCAGGTGCGGCTTGTCTAATTGCTGAGATAAATGGTCACGCAGCATACAAACGACATGAGCAAGGTTGGTTGAGCGAAGTGTATGAGGATTTAGAAAAAGCAATCGACAGATTGGTAGAGGCAAGGGATAGAAAAGAACCAGTTTCTATAGGCTATGTTGGCAATATAGTAGATGTTTGGAGAGTTCTTGATCAACGAGGTGTTTCTATTGACCTTGGCTCGGACCAAACTAGCCTTCACAATCCTTACGGAGGAGGTTATTATGCTACCGGATTCTCATATGAGGAAAATGCTAGAATGCTTTCTGAAGAGCCGGAAAAATTCAAACTAGAAGTTCAAAGAACTCTTCGGGAACATGCACAATATATCGCAAACATGTGCCAGAAAGGAATGTACTTTTGGGATTATGGAAATGCATTTTTACTGGAAGCTTCAAGGGCAGGTGCAGATATTTTGAATTCAGATGGTTCTTTCATTTATCCATCATATGTCGAGGATATTATGGGTCCAATGTGTTTTGATTACGGATTCGGACCTTACAGATGGGTTTGTTCTTCAGGTGATCCAGATGACCTTGCTAAAACCGATAAAATCGCTGCTAACGTGCTCAAAGAAATGGCAATAGAGGCTCCTATCACAATTCAACAACAACTCAAGGATAACATACGTTGGATTGAAGGAGCTCAAGATTCTAACTTAGTCGTTGGTTCTCAAGCAAGAATATTGTACGCTGATGCTTATGGAAGAGTTGAGATTGCGCGTGCAATGAACAAGGCTATTGCTGATGGTGAGATTTCAAAACCCATAATTCTGGGTAGAGACCATCATGATGTAAGTGGCACAGATTCTCCTTACCGTGAAACCGCTAACATCCGTGATGGTTCTATGTTTACTGCAGATATGGCAGTTCAGAACTTTGTTGGAGACTCTTTCAGAGGTGCAACTTGGGTTTCACTACACAATGGTGGGGGAGTAGGTTGGGGAGAAGTAATCAACGGCGGTTTTGGTATGGTTTTAGACGGTAGTTTGGACGCAGAAAAGAAACTGGAATCGATGCTAGCCTGGGATGTAAATAACGGGGTTGCACGAAGGGCTTGGGCCAGAAATGAAGGTGCTGAGGAAACTATTCAGCGAACAATGCAATCTACGCCTGGTTTAAGCGTCACCTTACCAAACCATTGTGACGATGACTTAATTGAGTCATTGTTTTGAGCAATATACATGGCTGGGGACTCATCTACTACCGTGAGCCTAGACGGGGAGACACTTTCTTCGCTTCAGGTCGAACTCGTCTCAAAGGGATTGTCCAAAGTAAAAATTGGTCAGTCTGCTGAAATAAAAATCAAAAAAGCAAGGAAAGTAGTTGAAGATATACTGCATTCTGACAAAATCGTTTATGGCATAAATACAGGTTTCGGGGCTTTGGTCAAAGAAAAGATATCTAAAGAGGATTTGGAGACACTCCAACTAAACCTAATTCGTTCACATGCCACTGGTTTAGGTGAATTAATGCAAAAAGAACAAGTTCGTGGAATGATGTGTGTTAGGGCTAATTCTCTTGCAAAGGGTAACTCGGGTGTAAGTTTAGCAGCAGTCCAGCAAATTGTAGACTTATTGAATTTAGACATAATTCCTGCTATTCCAAGGATTGGTTCACTTGGTGCCAGCGGTGATTTAGCTCCTTTGTCTCATCTGGCTTTGACCCTAATTGGTGAAGGTTATGTATTATCAGATAATGGTCCAATACCATCAAAAGCAGTATTGCAGGATAATGGACTAATTCCTCTCAAACTCGGAGCAAAAGATGGATTGTCATTAATTAACGGTACCAGTCAAATGCTAGCAATGCTGTGTGAAGCTGATTGGAGATTACGTGGAATGCTAAAAATGTCAGATATTATCTTTGGTGCGAGCCTTGATGCACGAGAGTGTACTCTTACTCCATTTGACAAAAGGATTCATGACGCAAGACCCCACATTGGGCAAATTGAAATTTCAAAGAGAATACGGAAAATCATGGAAAAATCCAAGATATTAGAATCGCATATTGATTGTGATAGAGTCCAAGATGCTTATTCATTTAGGTGCACTCCTCAGGTACATGGAGCAGTTTATGAACAATATTTAGCTCTTCAAAACAAAGTAACTATTGAATTAAACAGCGTTACTGATAACCCATTAATATTTCCAAGCGTCTCAAAAAGTGGAGAATATGATGTAATCTCACAAGGAAATTTTCACGGTGAGATTTTAGCTTTGACTGCAGATAATATGTCTCTAGGATTATTTGAAATTGCAAGCATAAGTGAGAGAAGGATGGATCAAATGTTAGACCCAGCTAGATCGGGATTACCCGCATTTTTGGCTGAAAATTCCGGTTTAGAGTCCGGTTTGATGATTGTCCAATATGTTGCAGGTGCCTCATTATCTGAAATGAGAGGTCATGCGAATCCACGCTCAGCATTTTCTACAACAACGTCTGCTGGGCAAGAAGATCATGTCTCAATGGGGGCAACTGCATGCTCTAATCTATTAACTTCAATTAAGAGATTTTCTGAAGTTCTCGCATGTGAAGCATTGATTGCTGCACAAGCACTAGATCTAAACAAAAACACCTCTTCTCCATATGTAGAGTCGTTACGTAATTTAATTGCAAATAATTGCAAGCCATTGAAAGGTGATAGGAGCACTAGTGAAGACTTGATTTTAATAGCAAATTCAATACATGATTGTTCATGGATTAGCAAAATAGAGGCTGAGTGTGGAATGCTCTAATTGATGTTTAATGCATCGATTATTTCTTTTTCTATCCTTTCTATGCTTGTTAGTTGTCTTAGTTGGAACCTGTAGATCGATCGCTTTGTAGAATCCATTTTATTTCCTGGTGAATCAATCAATCTTTCAATTTCTATAATTTTACGAACTTTTTCTTCAACCTGCTTATAGATTTTGTAAGCATTTTCTGGGTCTTTATACAAAGCAGGCTCAAGTTCGCTAACTTCTAGACCCATCTTTCTCCATTGCAAAATACGCCTTCTTAATAGTTGGATAGAAAAAGTAGATTCTGGAAGTTTAGTTAGTGGCGTTAACCTTGGAGAACCATCCGGCAGAATTTCTACAGTCTCATCCAGTTCTTTTTCTGTTTCAGTATTGTTCTCTTGTTGAAAATCTTGTTCTGGTTCCACTTCTGAAATTATCAACATTGGTGCTTCTCTTTTGAATCTAGCACTCCATTGACTTGTGAATGCTAAATTATTATACAGAAATAGAATAGTCCAATCTTTATCGATAATTTGGTCATTTAATCTTCGAGCCATTACTAGCAGCGAATCTTCTCCCTGCATTTCTTTTAACCATTCAAGTCCCTCAACGACAATTATTCCTTGTCCTGAGTTAATTTTGGTTTCTATGAAGTTGCTGACCTTTTCTAATTGTGGTTGAATAGACCCTTCGACATCTAAATCAGTAAGCCACCGCACGTCGGATTTAGTAATGTCTAGATACCTTATGACTTCTTTTTGAGGTCTTCTAGAAATAACAGCCACTGAAACATCATCTTTTGATGCTAATTGATCAAGAATTTCATACAATGAATTTCGCTTATCATGGTCTACACTTCTAAGTGTCGAATAATCAAATTCCATCCCATTAACACTTGGCATTGAAAATTCCCTTATTCCACACTAATCAGCCATGAATAATTATATCATCGGAGGTTTTGCACATGTTAGGTGTAATAATGGCGGATGACGAAATTACGGAAGTTCCGATGGCGGAGTGTGGTGCATGTCGTGCTGTAATTCCAGCTGATTCAACTCAATGTCCTGATTGTGGAGTTAAGTTCTCAGGGTCATCTGACCAAGAGCTTGGAGAATGTGGCGCATGTGGCTCTTTAGTTCCTGTAGACTCTCGCTCTTGCCCCAATTGTGGCGTCGTATTCGTTGCTGATGATGTTCTTGATGTTCTTCGTAAGTGGGTGGCAACTACCGGGATTGGAGTCAAGACTTTATTCAGTAAGTTTGATGTTAATGATGATGGAGAAATCTCTAGTTCTGAACTAAAAGAAGGTTTGCTAGGTCTAAATCTTGCTGATTTACCTCCTAGCCAAGTTGATAAATTAGTGGAAGCAATAGATGAAGATGGTAATGGAACCATTGATCTAGCAGAATTAGAAGCTACTATTTCTGGCAACCTAGATTCTGGAACCGAGGATCCTAAAGATGATACTTCATCTTCTGACTCCGAAGATGAATCTGTAGAGGATACAGAGCAAGAAGATGATGATGAAGTCTCCGAGGATGTAGAAGACGACGAACATTCTGAAGAAGATGAAAAGGTCGAAGAAGTCGATGATACAGAAGATGAGGAACTTGAGAGTGAGACAGAAGATGAAATTAAGAGGGAATTGATTGATTCTAACTTGTCATCTAGCATTGTAGCATACATGGAAGACAATTCTACAGATATGGAAGAACTATTCAAAGAGTTAGACACAGATGGAAGTGGCTCAATTTCCTATATGGAAATTTTGACTAAATTACAACAACTTCTGGGAGCTAACATCTCTAACGATGCTTTTGTTGAGATGTTTGATGATTCGGATGAAGATAAAGACGGAGAAATTAGTCTGGAAGAATTTGTCGCACTTGTAGATGAAGAACACGCCAAAGAAGAAAGCGAAGACAATGAACAAATCGATGACTATCAAGAGGGAGATGTCATTTCTAAGAATTTGATTAGGCACCTTGTAGTTTATTTCGATGAAAATGAAATCGATGTCTCAAGGGCATTCACTGAACTAGATGGTGATGGAAATGGGACACTTTCCTTACAAGAAATTCAAGATGCTGTATCGGAAATGCTTGGAAAGGAGGTTTCCCAAGAAGCATTTGACGAGATATTCGAAGATTTAGATGAAGATGGAGATGGCAATGTTGACCTAATCGAATTCATCTCTCTGGTTGAGGAAGTTGAGGATGATATTGATGAAGAGCCTGAAGAGGAAGAGAGCTTCAACAAGTTCCCATCACCAATACAGAAGATGATGATGAAGAAGTCATTCCACGATAATGCCTACGTAATTATCTATGGATTCTTTGGTTTGCTTATCACTTTGATTTTAGTCAATGCATTGGTTGGTCCAGTAGATGGTTCTGGTGGACTTGTTGAATTTGTGGCTGAAGATGGTGCTTCTTTCGCAACGACATCTAACGGTGAGACTATACTTGCGGGCGATGTGTATGAATGTGAAAAAGACCTTCAAGAAGGTAAGTGCAGTAACTCATTGACTCCACTTGCAGGAGAAGATGGTGCTTCGTCAATGCCAAAGGGTTGGTATTGGGATGCTACTTTAGGAATGATTCTATCCTTGATTGGAATGTCTGCTGGTGCACTATTCCAGTTTATGCTAGTGCCTGGATGGAGAGCAAGATACAAGGCAATGAAGGAGGCTGAAAAAGATCACGAAGACGCTCAAGAGTTGTCAAGCGATTCAAGTGATGATGATGTCATTGAAGAATCAGATGAGGAGGACTCTGATGAAGAAGAGTCGGAATACGATGACGAAGACGAGGAATACGAGGATTCTGACGATGATGATTTCGATGAGGATGATGATGACTTCGATGAAGATGATGATGACGATGATGAGGAAGGCATTGATATCGGTACAAGAGTAGGTGTTGAATCCGAGGATGGCGATTGGTTCGGTGTTGTTGTAGAATTCGATGAAGAAGATGATTCTCTCGTCATAGTAAAAAGCGAAGACGATGAAGAAGAATATGAAGTTGAATGGGATTCTTTGTTTATGCCAGATGACGATTAATCTAACGCAGGTGATTGATTGAAAAGTATTGGCGAATACTACGATGGTGTAGTAAGCTGCCCAGATTGTGGTTGTATCGAAAAATCAGGATTTCCTAGGTGTCCTGAGTGCGGTTTATTTCATTCACAGGTAGCAATGGAACAGAGGGATGCTCCCGTAAGGAGTTACTCGGTTCCCAAGAAAACAATTCTTGATCCCTCTGCATATTCCATGACAGGAGATGCTGAAATACCAGATGAGACTTTTGATGAGTCTGAAGATATTACTGAATTGAAAGGAGGCTCAAGCATATTCAATCTCGAAGATGATGATCAAGAACCCGTTTTATTAGATGAAATTGGTAATCTACCTGAAGGAGAGGATTTATGATATTGCTCAATGACTTTATCCATAAAGCAACTAATATAATTCATAAATTTGACTGATTCGTGAAGATAAGTTATTTCCTTCTGAATCCTAGGCTTTATGATATATATTCTTACATTAATCAATAAGGCGATTAAAAAAATTCATTGATTATTCAAATTATAAATTTTCAGAATGGTTAGGAGTGGGCTCGGCCAGAATTGAACTGGCGATCTTCGCCATGTCAAGGCGACGTCATAACCCCTAGACCACGAGCCCTCGCAAATATACCGACTTTAGATTGGTATATGACGGCATCGGTTCTTGCTTTTCTTCTCAAGATATGATTTTCGATATTTTGCCAGTGCAACCTGGTTGAGAGCAAAATCCAGCCATTCTAGTTCTGCCATTCTTCATCAAAATCTTCTTTCCGTCCTTGATGGGGCCCATTGTTTTGCACTTTAGGCAGAACCCATTATATTGAGTCATATTATTTCGTCTGGCAACTTCTCTAATAATTATTCTTGAAAATTTCGTTCTAGATTGTTGTTTTTACTGAAAAATAGGAAAAATCGTCCTTTGAGGGTATACTTGAGGGGTTAATTTTCAAATTCTTCATCTATGTGGATTTGGAAATACCAATAAAAGAGTGTACTGCGGCGTAGTTAAAGGAGATTAATATCAAGAAGCTATTCCAGAATTTTTACTTTTGTCGCATAATCATAGTTATGCGACTAACCATCTCACCATTTTCTTCTGTTTCGTTAATAGTATATGCAGAATTGAACAAACCGACAAGTGGAGGACCTGCTAGGAGGTGTTCCATAGGATCTTCATTTGCTCCAAGCTTTAATTCAAGGTCATCACTAATCCTTTTCCATGAGGCCTTAGAATCATAAAGAGTTTGAACGAGATAAATTGGTTGTTTGTCTTCTGAAGGTGATATCCATGCAGATAGACAACCTTCCTGACGCAACTTGAATTTTTGTCTTGTTTCAAGGACCCTAAGCAATCTTGCTTCTCTTCCTTTTCTAGCTGAAACTATGGCAGTTTCTAAAATTCCTTCATTCTGTTTCATAATATCACTGTTGATTTTTAATGGCATTATAGAAAAGGTAATTATTTATTTTCATAAATTATGTTGGATTACACTACCTTCAAGAATTGTAGTTGATATTGGAGACATTCCTGGTTGCAAAGCCCACGCTTGCCAATACTCTGAATTCAGTATGTTGAAATTACAAACTGCTCCCTCTACAATTCGCCCTTGGGTTAAACCATCTGCTCTATCAACTGTTTTTGAAGGATTAACTGTTACTGCAGCCAATGCTATTAGTGGGTCTAAATTACACCTCTGTACTGCGATAGACCCCATGAATGGGAGAGATAATGTTCTGCAATTAGGGTTGAAATCACTACCGAATGAAAATTCATATTGATTATTTACCATTTCATTAAAATCAGGCCATTTCTCACCCATAGAGTAAGGCGTCCCAGGTAAAAATCCTGTATTGACTCCTGCTTTGTCCATCGCATCTCTTCCTAATTCCGAGGTATAATGGGCGTGATCGGCACTTCTTACTTTCAATTGTGCCGCTAGTTCTCCACCACCACAATCTTTGAACTCGTCTATATGGATTCTGAGATCTAAGCCTCCATTCCTTGATTCGGTGAGTATTTGCTCTGCTTCCTCTACACTAAACCAACCATCTTCACAAAATACATCTGCTTGTTGAGCGATTCCTTGTTCTAATATCATTGGTAATTGTTCAGATAATATCTCCTCAACGTATTCTCCTCTGCTCATTCCTTTAGGCGTAGAATGAGCTCCTAACCAGGTATGGGTCAAAGATGGAATGTTGTCTAGTTGTTCTAGTGTTTTGGCAACTTCTAGTATCCTCATTTCTGTTTCAGTATTCAATCCATATCCAGACTTCGCTTCTAAATGAGTAGTTCCATTTCTTAGCGCCTGTTTCAGCCTTGAATAGCCTAGTTCTTGCAAATGTTTGTTAGATGAATTTCGAGTAGCGCTTACAGTGTAATTAATTCCTCCCCCCATGGCTGCAATTTCGCTATATGAGTGACCTGCCATCCTCCAAGAAACCTCTCTGGACCGGTCTCCCGCCCATATTAAGTGCGCATGCGCATCAACAAAACCAGGGACTATCGCTTTGCCTTCCAAATCAAGTGCTGTTATTTCAGAACCTTTCAAATTTCCAAACTCATCCATAGCTTCCTCTGTTGTAACAATTTTCTCAATGAGGTTATCTTTGCAGATTATAGCCATTCCTTGTTCGTGAATATTTTGGGATTTAACGTCACCATCGAGGACTAATTTACTATCCCAATTTGACATATGCGCAATCGGTCCAGCATTGAAAAAGACTTTGCGCATGTATACTCCAATACATTATAGTTCAAGAATAATGGCTTCCACGGATGACCATGTCTGGATGGACACTTGGTATTGAGTCAACTGCTCACACACTATCATTTGGGTTAGTTGATATGCAAGGAAATCCATATCCATCTAAATCATCTATAATTCGTCCATTGAAAGGAGGCATACATCCAAGGGAAGCTGCTGACCACCACAGAGATGCGGGTCTGTCCCTGTTTAAGGAAATTCTAGAATTAAACGAATTAACTCCATCTGACATTTGCACCGTAGCTTATTCCCAGGGGCCAGGTATCGGTCCATGCTTAAGGATTGGAGCAAGCATTGCAAGAACCATCGCGGTTTCCCTAGATGTTCCTTTGATTGGTGTCAATCATTGCGTTGCCCACATTGAAATCGGTAGACAACAGTGTAACACAAATGATCCAGTCCTATTGTACGTATCAGGTGGAAACACCCAAATAATTGCTAAATTGAATGGCAGATATAGAGTCTTAGGTGAGACTTTGGACATTGGAATTGGAAATATGCTAGATAAGTTTGCAAGAACATATGGAATTCCATTTCCAGGTGGACCTGTAATTGAAAAGAAAGCAAGAGAATGGATTGAGCAAAATCCAGATCATGATATGAGTGGTTTAGAATTACCATATGCGGTCCAAGGAATGGATCTTGCATTTTCTGGAGTTATGACCGCAGCATGTAGATTAGTTGAATCCGGTCAGCCACTAGAAGCCGTCTGCTGGTCACTTCAAGAACACGTATTTGCAGCATGTATAGAGGTTGCAGAACGAGCTCTTGCTCATACTGGTAAAACAGAGTTATTACTTGGAGGTGGTGTTGCATGTAATACTAGATTAAATGAAATGTCTACTCTCATGGCACAAGAAAGAGGTGCAGAATCATTTTGTCCTCCAAAAATGTACTGTGTAGATAATGGAACAATGATTGCTATGCTAGGTTTTGTAGAAGTTAATTCAGGTAGAATTACTACGCTTGAAGAAAGCGAAATTAATCCATTGATGAGGACTGATTCGACACCAATTCTTTGGGCTTGAATATAATTTTGAGAGATAACGGTTTTATCCCTTCGTCTTACCGTGAACATTGGGGGCTTCAAAATCAAACAACCAAATCGCAATCGGGACAGAAACAAACCGATGAATCCTTTTGCAAAGAATGCAGGGGCAGAGCGCAACAGAAGAAGGGATGAAAAAGCCGCACGTGATAGAAGAACCAACTCAACTCAAACAAGGCCTACTGTCGGTCAAACTAATGATTCCAAGGATAATAACTTGGCAAAAAAAATCGCTGAGGCAAAGAAAAACTTGTCACCTACAGCAGCTCAAACATCTTCATCAAGGAATCAACCTGTAGCGAATATTCAAGTTAACAATGAAATTCAAACTGAAAGTAAAGCCAACAGGGCAAGCAGATTAGAAGAGCTAAGAAGAAAATCTCAAGCCAATCAAGCAAATGCAAAATCTATTGTCAAGAAAGATGAGCCAGTTGTTAAACCAGAAGTAAAACCAAAGGTCGAAGAAGAAATCAAACCGAAAATAGAAGTTACAATACAAGCGTCTTCAGATGTCGAAGTAACGGCAACGTCAGAGAAATCTACTTCTACAAGAAATGTTTTCAAGGAAATTCAAACAGTGAAGAAAAAGCAAGACCACGCTTCAAAAAGAAGAAGAAGGGCTGACAAAAAAGGTGGTGGTCGTCAAAAGCAGGTCAAGAAGCTCAATAGACAAAAGTACCTAGAATACAAATATGAAGCTAAGGACATTTTGTCTGATGATGGTGTTCCAGAAGAACACAGGTCAAACGTACTTGGTCAAATTTGGGCAAAAGGAGAGAGAATGGGAGTACAAGACTCTATTGATTTCATTGATCAAAAAGAATTAGAATTAATTCTACCGGAAGAAGTTGCTAATAATTTACGCTCACTAATATACAGAATAACAACGAGGAGATAAAATGGAAGAAATAGTAGTAAAAAGTAATACAGTTGCAAGAGTACATTACACTGGAACTTTACCTGATTCAGGTGAGGTTTTTGACTCTAGCGAAGGCAGAGACCCGCTAACATTTTTAGTAGGTCATGGTAAAATGATCCCTGGATTTGAAAGAGAATTAATGGGTGCCAAGGTAGGTGAAAGGAGAACATTCACGCTTCCTCCCGAGGAAGCATATGGGCAGCCAAATGATGATGCAATTATGGATATTCCAAGAGAGCAATTTGCTATGATTGAAGAGCAAGCAGAATTAGAAGAAGGAATGCAATTAATTACTCAACTTCCACATGGACCTGCTCCATTCATTATCAAGAAATTGAGTAAAGACACAGTGACAGCGGATTTTAATCATAAGTTAGCCGGTGAGTCTCTAACATTTTCAGTTGAAGTAGTAGAACTGAGAGAAGCAGATGAATCAGAAATATCCCATGGTCATGCTCACGGACCTGGCGGAGTCGAACACTGATAAAAGGGTCTAATTGATTTGCTTAATCAGCATCGCACGTTCATGTCCCGGATGAGAAAAGAGGATTGGAAGACTCTCAGTGGATTGGATTTGCCATTAACAGCTGTATCTCTTGATGACGCTGAAGCCTTGTCAGACGCTGGTAGTCCACCTTATACGAGAGGTATCCATTCTACTATGTACAGATCTAGATTGTGGACTATGAGGCAATATGCAGGATTTAGTAGTGCAAAGGCAACTAACGAGAGATTCAAACTACTGCTAGAAAGGGGGCAAAAGGGGCTTAGTGTGGCCTTTGATTTACCTACTCAATTGGGAATAGACGCTGATGACGATTTAGCATTTGGAGAAGTTGGTAAAGTCGGTGTTTCCATTTCATGCTTGGATGACATGAGAATTTTGCTAGATGGCATACCTCTTGACAAAGTATCAACTTCAATGACCATTAATGCTCCAGCTATGGTCTTGCTTGCAATGTATATAGCAATTGCAGAAGAAAATGGAGTAGATGCATCTCAAGTTATGGGTACTATTCAAAACGACATCCTAAAGGAATATATTGCTCGTGGAACCTATGTTTTTCCACCCAATGAATCCATGCGTTTGATTACTGACATTTTTGAATACTGTTCTAAACATGTACCGAAATGGAATACAATTTCAATTTCTGGTTACCATATTCGTGAGGCTGGTTCAACAGCCGTACAGGAAGTTGCATTCACATTAGCAAATGCACTGCAGTATGTCGAGTCTGCTATTCAAAAAGGACTAAGCGTAGACGAATTTGCTCCCCGTTTGTCATTTTTCTTTAATTGCCACAATGATTTTTTCGAGGAAGCAAGCAAATTCAGAGCGGCAAGGACATTATGGTATAATTTGATGAGTACAAGGTACTCTCCTTCAAATCCTAAATCATCAATGCTGAGATTTCACACACAAGTTGCAGGTGTCTCTTTAACTGCCCAACAACCACTGAATAATATTGCTAGAGTAACTATACAAGCATTAGCTGCAGTTTGTGGTGGAACTCAATCACTACACACAAATTCTTATGATGAAGCCTTGGGTTTACCGACCGAGGAAAGTGCAACAGTTGCTTTGAGAACTCAACAAATAATCGCAGAAGAATCGGGAGTTGCAGATGTTGTAGATCCTTTGGGAGGATCATGGCTGGTTGAAAAATTAACTAAACAAATAATGAATGATGCTATGGAACAAATTTTGGAAATCGAAAAAATTGGTGGCGCCTTGAAAGCTATTGAAGAAGGATATCAACAAAGAGAGATTCATAATGCTGCTTTTACTCATCTAAAAGATGTAGAGAAAGGAGATAGGCTAATTGTTGGAGTTAATCACGGGATAATGGATGAAAATGATAAACCTGAAGTAATGAAATTAGATCCAAGTGTTGGTGAAGAACAGACAAAAAAACTACATGAATTGCGTAAAAAGAGAGATCAGCAAAAAGCAGCCTCATGTTTAGAAAATATAACTAAAGCATCTGCTGCTGATGATAACTTAATGCCTTACGTCATTGAAGCGGTAAAGTCAGACTGTACTCTTGGTGAAATAATGAATGCAATGAAAGTTAATTTTGGGACTTATATGGCTCCATCTGGATTTTAGGTGATATCATGGATTTAGGAAAGATATACATAGACCACATCGGTATTGCTACAAATTCTCTAGATGAAGGAAGTAAATTTTGGCGCTTAATGGGTTTATCCAATAACTTACCAGATGAATTAGTTGAAGACCAAGGCGTAACTACTAGGTTTTTTGAAACCTCCAAGATAGAAGCTCATAGTGAAAGTTCACCAATGATAGAACTATTGGAACCAACTGGAGAAGACACTCCGATTGGAAAATTTATTCAAAAAAGAGGCATAGGTATCCAGCAATTATGCTTTAGAGTTGAAAATATAGAGAAAATGATTTCTCATTTAATCGACAACGGGATAAAAATGATTGACGTCGAACCACGGTTAGGTTCGCATGGTGCTCTAATCGCATTTGTTCATCCAAAATCAACTGGTGGCGTATTAGTTGAACTCGCTCAAAAGTCCTAATCATTGACTATAAACAATGATATGTTACTATCAAGGGGGTATAATCATGAGGACCTGTATCGATAGACTGATTGCACAGCCGAGGTTAGGAGGTAATTTGGTTAGGCAGGAATCAGAATTCATAGCAAATAGACTTGATATTCTCAGGCATGAAGGAACCATTAGTAATGACGCATATCTTGATTCTGGAGCAATTCAAGGCGCATTGGAGTATCTTGCTAATTTAGTGGATATTGGAGTATCTCAAGCAGAATTACAGGAGTTGCTTAGGGATCAATTAGCTAGGGCTAGCAGATTAGAAGAAGCCCATCCAGGTTTAGATGCAGCAATTGAAATGGGCAGGAGGTAAGTCCATTGAATCCTCCACTACTGAAGTTATCTTCAGTATCTAAATCTTTCAAAGATGTATCAGTTCTAAATGATATTAATCTGCAGATAAATAGTGGAGAAATAATCGGTTTAGTTGGAGGCAATGGTGCCGGCAAAACTACCTTGCTGAGACTTATGACTGGAGTTTACAGACCAACCTCTGGCAGCGTTCTGTTCGAGGATAACAAAGAGATTCACTTAGTGAGAGAAAATGTGGGGATTGTTCCAGAGTCAACTGGCTTGTACGGTAAGTTAACTGCTTGGGAAAATATAAGATATCATTCACGAATTTTCGGAATATCTGATGATGTCGCTTGGGACCGGACTATGAAATTTGCAACAAATCTAGGAATTGCTGAATCCCTAAATCGCCATACAAAGGGGTTTAGTAGAGGGATGAAGCAGAAAACTGCCCTGCTCAGAGCTATTGTTCATCATCCGAAAATTTTGATACTAGATGAACCGACAGCAGGTTTGGATATTACAAGTGCTCGAAATGTAAGGAAAATGGTTAGAGATTTAGGAGATAAAGGTGGTACGGTGGTATATTCTACTCACCAACTGTCCGAGGCACAGAGAATTTGCAATCGAATTATAATGATTCATAATGGGAGAATAGTGGCAGATGGTAGTCCTGAGGATTTATTGACAGAATATAAAATGCAAGATCTGGAAGAATTGTATGTTAATTTGACACAGGAAGAAGCGGTCTTACATTTCGAAGACAAGGAAAAAGAATCAAGGATTTCTAGAATATGGAGACAGTTCATGACTAAAACAAAAAGAATTGTGAAGGAGGAAGAAGAATGATTTCTTTCACTAATATTCGTTTCATTGCCAGTAAAGAATTGCTAGAATTCATACGGGATTGGAGAACAATAATGGCAATTATTTTGATTCCTCTATTCCTATTTCCCGTCCTCGCATTCGCCTTGCCAGGTTTAGTTGCATCAGAAATGGCCGAGCTTGATGAATATGTTCTCGAAGTTGAAATTCAGGGCACAGAATTTCCCGATGAATGGTTAGGTGAATTTAATAATTCAAGTTTGAATTTATCTTATGCTCCTTTACCTAATGTTGATTTTTTATCAAATTCTTCAAACACATCAAGTAAATTTCAAAGTGGTGATTTGGACGCTATTTTACGGGTTCGTCAATCCAATGATACCTATGAATTTGCAATTTTATTTGACTCAACATCTGAGTTATCTATGGAGGCTAGAAGCCGAATAATAGGCGTACTTTCTGAATGGGAAGATAATGAAGTAAAGAACAGAATTGAAAATGCTGGACTCGATGCTGAGTCCACATTAAATCCATTAGTATACAACGGAACGATTTCTGATTCAAATACAGCATCTCAAGGAGAACAATCAGGTCTTGCTTTGTCGTTAATCGTGCCTCTTGTATTGACAATATGGACTGCCTCTATTGCTATGCAGCCCTCAATCGACATGACTGCAGGTGAGAGGGAAAGAGGCACTATGGAAGCATTGCTTGGTTTACCACTATCCAGAATTGAGATAATGTTAGGTAAATGGGGAGCAGTTTCTACAATCGCAGGAATTGGAGTATTTTTCCAAATAGTCGGATTACTATTTGCAATAAATGTACTCGCTCAAACAGACGTATTTGGAATACCGGATCTCAGTATATTCAGCATTATTTTACTACTTGTTGCAGTATTGTTGCTTAGTCTGATAATCGTGGCATTTGAATTAGCACTTGCAATGGGAGCTAAGAGTGCTAAAGAAGCGGGCACAATTTTGGCTCCAATGCTTATTTTCATTACAATCCCTGCATTATTGACAAGTGTAATTAATTTAGAGGGAATTGAATCTTTTTGGTTTGCAGTTCCTATTCTGAATTTATTACTTGCAATGAGGGAATTATTGGTAAATGATATTGATATATTGCATGCAATTATTTGGATAACTTCTTCCATATTCTACGCGAGTCTTTCTATTCTTTATGCAAGCAGACAATTCAAAAGAGAAGATTTAGTCATAACCCAATCATAAGTATTCTCTCAGTATTACTGGAGTAATATTATATTGGTGTGCTGCTAGGATTATACATGCCAAAGGTATCTTTTGATATGCCTGCTCAATTGAAGACTGATCTGGAGTTACACGTTGGTGATAATGGAAAGTTTGTCTCTCTTGCTGATGCAATAAGGACAGCATGTAGGAAATTGTTAGATCAATTAGACGATATCGATGCATTACACGGTAGGAGAGGATTATAGAATGCCAACACGACATGACGCTGAACAAGCTGTTAGAACATTACTAAGTTACTTAGAAGGAGAAGAGTTATCCAAAAGAGAAGGTTTGTTGAAAACACCGAAAAGGGTTATAGATTCTTGGGATGAAGTATTCTCTGGTTACCAGTCGAAAGCTGAGGATATTCTAGCTGCGGATTTTAACGCTGAGGGTTATGATGGCATTGTTTTGTTAAAAAATATTGAATTTCACTCAACTTGTGAACATCACCTGCAACCATTCAAAGGTAAGGCTCACATCGCTTACATCCCAGTTGGCAGAATTGCTGGAATCTCCAAGTTAGCCAGAATATTAGATATGCATGCTAAAAGATTGCAGAACCAAGAAAGGATTACCAAATCTATTGCAGACGATTTAGAAGAGCAACTAAATCCATTGGGATCTGCAGTAATTTTAGAGGCAGCACATGGGTGTATGCAGTGTAGAGGAGTGTTAAAACAAAATTCCCTGATGGTAACTTCAGCAATGAGAGGTGTTTTCTTCGAAAAAGCTGAAGCAAGAGCGGAATTAATGCAACTAATTCATTCTTGAGAGGGGATTTGGAATGCTTTCTGATTTAGAACATGAGTACAATATTGTTGAAATATTTCACTCAGTACAAGGAGAGGGTGCTAAATCAGGGATACCACATGTCTTTGTGAGATTTGGAAAATGTAACCTTGCCTGCGAATGGTGTGATACTGAATTCAATGAATACGAAAAAATGACTGTTTCTAGGATCCTAGAAAAAGTTCTATCCTACAATTGTAAGAATGTGATATACACTGGAGGAGAGCCAATGTTGAATGATTTATGGCCTATATCTAGAGAATTGAAGAAACATGGCTTTCATTTGTCCTGTGAGAGTAATGGGACTGTGAAAATACCAGATGGTCTCCTAGACTGGATCTGTATCTCTCCAAAGGACCAGGAATATCCAAATGTTTCGATAAAACAACGAACTGGAGATGAATTAAAGTGTGTATACTTAGGTCAAGAACTGTCCATGTACGATGAGTTAAAACAAGGATTTGATTACCTATTTCTTCAACCTTGTTACATCGAATCGGAATCTGTAGAGTGGAATGGCAAAAACTTTGCACTCACAGAATCGATAATAAAAGATAATCCTGAATGGAGATTAAGTTTACAAACGCATAAGTGGATGCAAATAGATTAGGTGATATTGATGCGAGCAGTTATGGCATTGAGTGGTGGAATGGATTCTACTTGTTTATTGGTAAGACTACTATCTCAAGGTTACACAGTATCTTGCATTTCTTATGATTACGGTCAAAAGCACTTATTAGAACTTGAACGCGCAAAATCCAATATCAATTATCTTCGCTCCAAAGGTCATATAATAGAACATAAAATAGCTAACCTGAAAGATTCATTTTCTATTTTTGAATCGTCTTTAATCGATGGTGGCGATGAAATTCCTAAAGGTCATTATGAGGAAGACAATATGAAGTCGACTTTCGTACCTAATCGAAATGCTATTTTTTCTTCTATACTATACGGCTACGCCTTGTCAATCGCTGTTCGTGAAAACAAAAAAGTGGAAATTGCGCTTGGAGTTCATTCTGGAGATCATGCAATATATCCTGATTGTAGGCCTGAGTTTTACAATGCTCTTGAACATGCATTTGCGATAGGAAATTGGGACAGCGAAAAGATTTCATTTGAACTTCCTTACATCAACGGAGATAAGGTCACAATTTTAGAGGATGCAATAAATTCATGTTCTAAACTTGAATTAGATTTTGAAACAGTTTTAAGGAATACAAATACATCTTACGAACCAGATGATGAAGGAAGGGCAAATGGCAAAACTGGGTCCGATGTTGAAAGAATTCTAGCCTTCAACAAACTCGGATTGAAAGATCCTATTGAGTACGTAGAACCTTGGGAAACTGTGTTAGAACATGCATTGACTGTTGAAAGGGAGTTTAACGAAAAAAAGTGGAAAGAAGATTTGTCTGATTTACAATATGCTGTTACCCGTAAGGGGGCAACTGAAAGGGCATTCACAGGCATATATGACAAACACTTCGAAAAAGGTGTTTACAACTGTATTTGTTGTGGTATTGAATTATTTAGTTCTGAAGGCAAATACAACAGTGGTTGTGGTTGGCCAGCTTTTCACTCTGAGTCTGTCGGCGCCAATATTCTAAGAATTGAAGATTTAAGCCACGGGATGAGGAGAATAGAAGTCAAGTGCTCTAATTGTGATTCCCATTTAGGTCATGTTTTCGAAGATGGACCAAGGCAACATGGCGGGGAAAGGTATTGCATAAATTCAGCATCTCTGGATTTCTTGGAGGAATAATTTATGGTAACAACAATAAGAAGATATGTAGAAACTGACACTGGGCACAGAGTTCCAAACCACAAAAGTAAATGCAGACATTTTCATGGTCATAGGTATCGTTTTGAAGCAGAAATTGAAGGTGATGTCGTAACTGAAAAAGGAGTCTCTGAAGAAGGTATGCTCATTGATTTTTCAGATGTTTCTTACATCCTTACAAAGTATATTCACGATGAAATAGATCATGCTTTTGTTGTTTATGAAGGAGATGTTGAAGGACGAAAAGCATTGGAGATTCTAGGCAGTGAACACAGAACCTATGTAGTTTCATTCATACCAACCGCAGAAAACTTAGCAAAGTGGGCATTTGACATAGTTAAACCGCACATTAAATCAAGTTACGGCAATACACTCCGTTTAGTGGCTATGCACGTAAGAGAGACTCCTAAATCATGGGCGTCTTGGAGAGAATAATCATTCCTCTTCTTCTGGAGAAAGCCTTCTTCTCCGATCCTTCAACCAACTTGGATCAGATGCATTTTTTTGAAGAGCCGTAGTTGCATCTAATAGGGCTCCTATCAATCTTGTAGTCTCATCTTTATCTGGATTTGAACGGGCAATTTGCCTCCTTAGGACTTGTTTGACACTGTCTGCTCTCTCGGTTGGTCCTGGAAGTGAATTAGCAAACTCATCGCAAGCTTGTATGCTCATTTTTCTCAGTTTTGGATGAATTGATCTCTCAAGAGGAACAACAATTGGTAGACCCTTGTCATTGTTTGAATTAATCACTCTATACTTGTGCAATTCGTATAAGAATGTGTTTACGGCGTGGCTTAGGTTAGCGATAGGATATCCCTCCCAAGTCGGTAGAGTTGCCAATAAATCGCAAGCCTCTAGATCTTCCTTGCTTAATCCCATTCCCTCTTCTCCGAAAACAAGTCCTACTTTGTCAGAGGATGAATATAATCTTTCAGCTAATGTCCAGGGGTGCTCAAAATGGCGAAAAACGGTTTTTGATCCAACCTCCCTTTTGCCAGATGTCCCAACTACTAGAGTCAAATCATCTATGCAATCTGTTAATGAGTCAAAAACTTCTACTGAATCAAGAATAATTCCCGCGTGCTTAGCTCTCTTTCTTGCTTCTTCATCATCAGCACTGCATCTTGGACTTACTAATCTTAACTTATCAAATCCGTAATTTAACATCGTTCTGCAGACTGCACCTAAATTTCCAGGATGTGTGGCTCCTACTAGTATAACATGAAATTCAAAGGGTGCTGAAGGAAGAGGTATGGTTTGCCTCTTGCCCATTTCATTCCCCTCTAGAGTTAAATTCTGCAATCCATTTAGGATCACAGGCTTCGTATAAAAAGAAGATATATCCTCCTTCCATTCTATCTGGCATGACAACTGAATGCTTCCTAATACCGTGTCTATTTCTAAGATAATTTATACAGTGATTAAGTGACTCAGAATCTACTGAGTGTACACTTACTGGATTTCTATCCCAATTGACTTTCACAGCCATTGGAAACACCAAAGAATCATTCAAATTGCCTTTGCATGTAAGTTGTAACGTAACCAGCAATCCAATTTCTTAGTTTTTTGCTTGAAACGTCGGTCAATTGCATGACCATTGTTTTGTTGTGTTCAAAATCATCAGATAGTTTATCTCTGTGATTCTCAACTAGACTAATTGCTCTTATTTTAACGAAACTTGGTCTAATATTGCCCATTGTTATCACTCCTTGAATAGCAGGACATCGACTGCCATGTCGTCTCCTTCGTGGTTGATGACCGTAAGTTTGATTTTCCTTGGAGGGTTTTCAATTCCTCTTGCCCAAATAGCTTCGTTTACTTCCGGGTCGATGTAAATGTCTTTGTTTGCTGGCACTTTGAGGTGTCTAATAACCTCGTCCTTGATTATTTGGATTGCTCTTGATGCTCTTTTGTATCTGGCTCTTATACATATCTCCGAGCCCACGAGACCTC
>CAXAGT010000027.1:0-22139 GCA_963968885.1 uncultured Candidatus Poseidoniales archaeon
TGACATGGGAGTGGCTGAACCGTATCGATTTGTTTCAATTTTTCCCTGGAAATCGGGTTTTTCTCTCTCGCCCGTGTTCCAAAACGGCGTGTCATCTAACCCTTCTTCTTGCACAATTCATGTCAGGTAAGCCTTCGTTTCAATGTTCTCCCGATGGGTTGGAGAAAGTTAGAAGTATTTTGCACCCAAGTATTGACACAGATTTTCCGTGAATGTGATATCAGAAGTTGAGAAAGCCGCAGGTAAGTCTGAATCTAAATCTAGAACTGCAACGACCTCACCATTTGAACTTTTTATTGGTACAACGACTTCACTCAAAGTTGTTGAACTACAAGCAATGTGTTCTGGTCTTGCATGCACATCTGGCACATCTTGTGTCTCTCCTGTTCTAGCAGCTGCACCACAAATACCTCGTTCAAAGGGAATTGCTAAGCAGCCGTGTCCTCCTTGATATGGACCGATTTTAAGCAAATTTGGCTCAACTGTTCGATAAAAACCAGTCCAGTGAAAGTGTTCGAACGAATTATGCAATTCACACACAACTGTTGACATGGCAGATACCCAGTCATCTTCATCCTCAAGCAAAGATTGAATTCTAGCAAATACTTCTTCGTGCATTGTCATGATTCAACCTTTTTCTGATAATATATGATTACTTGCTTTATTGATCCCATATATACCATCATCGCAAATCAAATACGAACGGTTCAAGAACTGCTTGTAGTTGGTAAGGTAAGAGGAAGTTTACAATGACATCAAAACCGTATCAATTATTTTACTGGCCCATTCCAGGAAGAGCAGAAGCATCACGAGTAGCATTATCTTTGTCTAATCTGGATTGGGAAGATGTAGCCCTGACCGGAGAGATGTTTGCATCTATGAAAAATAATGGAGAATTGCCTTGGGGTATGGTCCCATTCCTTAGGACCCCACATGGGGGTCTTGCAGAATCTGTAGCAATTCTTCGCTACTTGGGACATATGTGTAACTTAGTTCCTAAGGATGCGTACATGGCTGCTAAGGTGGATGAATTCATAGATGGAGCAAGTCCACATTTTTCTATTTTAGAGGGGACATTTGGAATTGAGGATGTTGAGCAGAGGACCAAAGCAAGAGAGGCATTATTTCATCCTGAAGCAAAAGGGACACAGGCCCTGAACCTACTAGAGAAAAAGATCAGTGAATCTTCAACTCAATGGATTGCAGGAACTGATGAAATGAGCATTGCAGATCTAATGGTATTCACTTATGCATTTGGGCTATTCTCGGGCAACTTCGATGGAGTCAACGCTTCAGTTTTGTCGGATTATCCTACATTGTTGGAATATCATGATGTGGTAGCAAATGAGCCAAGAATCCTGGCGCATTATTCCGAAACTCCTGAAGGCTCTCTAAGATGGACATATCTGCCAGGCGCTTTCTCAAACTGACTATTATTGCAGTTTTCCACTGCTTTTCGTTAATATAATGACAAGAACATTTCCACCCATGAGCGATTTTGTGTGCCCTTTTCCTGACCAGACTGATGACAGAAATGCCCATATCTACGAATTTACCGATGATGGAGAACACATTGATTTGGCACTTACAATTGATGGAAGATGCAACTGTCCCGAACATGAAAACAAAGCCCTTCACCCTTGGGAGTTAGGATTAGTCAACCATTTTAGAGAAATGTTGGGTCTTGAGCCTATTGCTTCTGATTGAATTGGGCTGCTTGGGTAAATAGGTCCTCAAATGCGTCGATAGTATGCTCAATCGGCTTTGAATAACCACCACCCATGAAAACTACGATAGGTATTCTCTTGTTTTCAAAAATAGAGGTGAAAACCATTTCATTTCTCTTCTTCATCCCATTTCGTGTTACACTCAACTTTCCTAATGAATCAGTTTCCAAACCATCAACTCCAGCTTGATAAAGAACTAGTTCAGGTTCAAAGTCTAAACACAATTGTATTGCTTTGTTAACTTCATTCAGGAATTCGCTATCAGTTGAGTTTGGCTCAACTGGTATGTCGTGGTCACTCACTGATTTTCTGAATGGGAAATTTGTAGAGCAATGCACAGAAATCGTAAGAATGTCATCTCTACTTTGTAATATAGTCGCAGTCCCGTCACCTTGGTGTACATCCAAATCTAAGATTGCTACTCTTGCCAGACCCAGATTTTCCACAGCATAAAGAGCACAAACAGCTAGATCGTTGAATACGCAATATCCAGAGCCAAAATCACGATGTGCATGATGAGTTCCTCCTGCCATGTTACCTGCTATTCCCATATTACTGATTGCCGATTCAGTGGCTTCAATCGCTCCTCCCATCAATCGCTGGGTACGCTCAATCATCTTCGCAGTCCAAGGTGTAAGACCAATTCTTTTTTCTTCCTTAATGTCTAAGTTACCTGCAAGAAATCTGTCTACGTAATCTATAGAATGAGCAGTAAGTAGTTCACTTCTAGTAATTTTCCTAGGACTTTTAATTTCGATATTCTCATGAAAATCAGATTTTTTCAGTCTAATCAGGAGTTTTTCATACCTGTCTCTAGGGAACCTTGCCTTAACATCAATTCCATTGGTGTAAAGTTCATGGTACCAGATGGGCAGTTTTTGACCACGCATTGAATTAAAATTCACTGTATACCCCTCTAACCTAATTTCTTTTTATCAAATTGATTTTACCTTACTTGCCAGTTTTGTTCAGTAGACCTGGGAATTCCTCTGTTCCATCACCCATTCTTGCAAATCTCGGTTGATTTCTGGGGTGAACAACGTCAGATCTTCCCCATTTCCAACCACCGAATTGTGTTCTTTGATAATCTTCGAATGCCTGGATGATTTCATTTCTTGAATTCATAACAAATGGACCATGTTGCACTACTGGCTCAGAGATAGGTTTTCCTTGTAGAAGTAAGACTCTAGTATCTCCTTCCTTTGCTTCCAACTTTATCGGCAGATCTGGTCTTAGATGCATACCATGCCTTTGTTTCAGTTGTTTTCCTTCAATATCGGTTGCATGTCCATCTATGTGATACAACATTCGATTGACTTCCCGACTGAAAACTGGTAATGTTACAGAGCAACCTTTTTGCAGTTTAATAATGTATATAGCTACTTCATTTTCTTGATTATTTGCCCATGATGCCTTTGGTGCATCTGGAGCTTTCACGTCGTCCCATGAACCCGTGATTACTTTGATTTCAACACCTTTATCTTTAATCTCAGGAACATCCTCGGTCCATATCATTTCGTAGCCAGGATCTGTCATCTTGTTCTTTGCTGGCAAGTTTATCCATATTTGGAAAAGGTCGAGTTTGTTTTCCTTGTCTTGGTTAACCAATGGAAACATTTCGGAGTGCATTAACCCAGCGCCAGCAGTCATCCACTGCACATCACCAAATCCATATCTACCAGTTGAGCCACCAGAATCGAAATGATCCACTAAACCTTCTAGAACAATTGTGATTGTCTCAAAGCCTCTGTGGGGGTGGGCCGGAAATCCAGGGACGACTTCGCCATGGTACATTTTCCAATCATTTCTTTCATCAAAATCATTTCCAATATGTCTGCCGAGCAATGGTTGATTTGGACCCATTATTTCATTGCCGGCAGGGTATAAGTCTAAGTGGTGTACACAGAAGAGGAATGGGTCCATGGTTTCTCTTACAAATCCCATTTCTTTGTTACTGATGACTTTTCTCGACATATTTATTCCTCTTGTAGCCTGTATTTAGAATAACTTAGACTGAATTATTCTTTTCTGTTTTTCCTGAAGGGAATGAAGTGACCATGCAAGGTCCAAGGTTGCTAATTTGGCTGATTTAATTGCTCCTTGTACGGTTCCGATTGGCTGAGAAAAGGCATCTCCTGCGAATTTTACGCGATTAAAGCCAGGGTCTTCAGCAATCTGTGCTGGTTTAGAGAACCTCCATCGATGAGCATGAATCTCTGATTTTTCTATCCAATCTACCATGTCCTTTTCCAATTCTAGCCTTGCTACTCCCATGAATTTTAGAATAAGTTCTTGTCTTGAATCTTCTAAGTTCTTCTTAGACCAATCATTACTCATGTGGATAATTAGATTTGTAGTTCGTTCGCCTTTTATTCCATATCTGATTTCCTGAATTGATTCACCTTCTGATTCACCCAGTTCTGGGAAACATGAATCTCCTGTGATTATCAGAGTCCAATTTGAATTGTAAGGATATTTTTCCCATGAACTTGGTAAGTCATCCATCATTTTGAAGGATTGAGGCAATGGGCAGGTTACAATCACTGCATCAGCAATTATTTCATCCCCTTCCTTTGTAGTAATTTTCACTTGTTCAGGTGATTCAGTAATATTTTCTACGGTTGTCTGACATTTTACTTCAATTCCGGATAGTAGTGATTTTATGTTCATGTCTGCATGTGATTGTTTGTTAATATCTTCAATTAAGTGGATAGTCTCTTCCATTCTATAGAATTCTGAATTTCCATGATTGTAGATGCCCGTTGTTCTGATTTTGGTTGATGATCTTCCTCCTGGTATTGTGCCCTTGTCAATAACTTTCACATCATATCCAAGATTATGGAGAATAAATGCACTATATGAGCCACTGTAACCAGCTCCGACTATAACGATAGGATATTTTTGTTCAATCGGTCTCCTTGAAACAAAAGACTCGTATCTGGAGATGTCTAGTCTACTCTTATGTGTTTCAATATCCCTTTTGCGCACTACGCCCATTACTGGAAGAGGAGGATAAAAAGCACGGTCAAATAGACCATGGCACCATTGTACTCCTGCTACTGAAGAAGGGTCTCTTCCATCCAATGCGTATTTGTCATTAAGATGCTGAGACATTTCGAGAGAGGTTTCTACATCAGTTGTCCAATGCGGTATTGCTTTACCCCAAGTCATCCTCAAGTTATTGTGTAACTCGCCGTGCCGCAATAGAGAAGTTTGGCATAAGTTCCACAAGTCTGATTCACTTTTCCCTAACTCTAATTCGAATTTATCAAGCAGGTTATATCTGGGGTCATCAGCAGTTTTGTTCCATGAATCTTTGGCCCACTGAGGAAGATTCTGGATTCCGTATGGGTCTGAGCATGAGTATACATGATGCCAAGCATGCTCTCTGAATATCATCAACTCATCAAGGAATTTCTCTGCAGATTTAGTCCCAACATCACTTGCCTCCCTCGCAATTTTCATAGTTGAAATAAATCCATAATGAATAGCACTAGACAAGCGTGAAACCCCTTCGTGGTCCGCTGCATTGTTTCTCCTCCTAGCATATCCATGGATTCCTTTTTGCAAGAATTCACTCCATTTTCTCAAAGCCTCAATTTCCCCTCCCCTAAAACTCCAAACGGGATGATTTGTCATATCTATTTCACATTTAGAAATCAAATCAAATCCGTTGCGTGAATTTATTATCTCATTTTCTATATCAACCGGTTTAAATGGCAGCTTTCCCTTAAACGATTCATTTACTGTTTCAACAGAAGGCCACAATTTTCCAATTCTTTTTTTCCTTAACTTCTTAGTTGCGTCACGATATCTGAATGGTCTATCCATAGATTTGCCAAATACAGGCATCGGAACCACGCAATGACAATCAATTTGTAAAACTGGGCAAGTTGCAGAGCTAGCAATGGATTTAACCCATTCTTTCCATGGTGGTAAAGGAAATAGGTCGGTTATGATAATGGATGCGATTTTCCCTAATTCGTGTAGGGCTCTTCCTCGGTTATTTTCCCTTGATACGTTCAAGAAATAATCTAATTCTAATTCCCTACAACCTTTTTCCATATCAATAGCAGCATCGAGCAATACTTTGTGATGGCGAGGACTTGCATGCGGGTATCTCTCATCTATGCCTTGATAGACAAAGACTGGCAGTCCCAGTGATGATGCGATCAGTCTCCCGGCATCAATCGCAGGATTTTCATGAACTCGGAAAGATGATTTTAGCCAAATTACCACAGGTCCATTAGAATTAATTCTGTTTTTAGACCCGACAATTTCACACCTTTCGGAGATGTGCTCGGGCAGATTGAACATGTGATTCGCTAGAAAAGTCTTCATTTATACTAGCGTTTTTACTTTGAAATCAAATAATCAACTATTTATTTAGTTTCGCATAACCATTATGAGTGACTTTACTGCCCAGTAAGCATGGGCAACTGCCCTTATTGCCGCGCTGTCACCATGCCAGGTGACAGCATTTGCTATTCCTGTGGGAGGCTGTTAAGCACAGGAAATGACAAAACCGATGGAAAATATGTTATGCCTAACACTCCAAAACAATTCGGTGTAGTTAGAACAAAATCGGGTCGCAATGTCAATATTTTGAGGAAAAGGAAAAATAGATTTAGATCATTATTCATGCTAGCATTCATCAGTTTCATCATGTTTTCTCCAGCAGCCAAGGAGGCTTTATTCGGAGGTTTTACTGACTTTGAATCATTGCTTAACGAACAAATTGCTCCATTCCATACTTATCCTGTGGAAAGTACTTACTCATTAGAACGTGAAATAGCGTTACAAAATACTGGCCCATCGGGTTATCTACTTGAGACGGTACCTCTACCACTGGGAGTTTCTTCACTGCATGAATCGGAAACGATGTTTACAGCAGCACAAAGTAATGGTGCAGATATTAGTTCAAAAAGTCTGCAAAGAGTAAACTCAGTCAATGTTCTAATAGATGGTGAAACGATCTCTATTCCGATTGATGGTTCAGTCAGAGAAAGAGCCAGTTCTTACACAACCAATTCTGGAAATGAAGTTTGGTGGCCTAGTATTGGTAGCGGTGATGATTTGTGTTTGATTGGTCCATGTATCAAAATCAGAGTGAATATGGCTCAAGGATCAACATCAATATTTAGCGTTGTTAGCGAAGTGACATCTACGAGTTATTCCTGGTGGGATTCACCAAGAGTTAGCCCTTTAATTGAGGGTAGCGAACTGGGGAATAACTTAGACAGCAGTGGTGAATTCTCGGATATTACAAACCGAGCATCCAACAGAGCCTCAAGTTTGTATTCAACTGAACTATGGTATGATAGAGGCAGCCAAGGAGGATGGGCAATTGATTCCCAACATGCTGAAGTTCAGGCTGCTGTTAGGAATATAGAAGCGATGCTTCCGGAGGGAGAATCAGAAAATGCCTATGGTTTTGCACGTTCAGCATTCGATTACTTGCATGCAAATATCCAATATGATACCGAAGCGGGGTTAATCGCCCGTTCAGGACCAACTTGTTTGGCAGATGGACTAGGTGATTGTGATGAGCAAACCAACGCTTATCTGTCGATTTTAAGAGCTAAGGGAATTCCTGGTTGGTATGTATTTGGTGCATTAACAGACAGTACTTATTCGCAGTGGGAAGCCCACGCTTGGGGGATGATACTTCTTCCCATGAGTGATGAGTGGTGTAATGAGCAGGGAATTCAATTAGACTCATGCTTTATTGAAGCAGCAGTTGATGTAGTTAACAACAAATGGCTATTGCATACTCCTACCGCATATATCGACTGGGTTGAACTCTACGATTCAAGCGGTGAAAAAGTCAACTCATACTACAGACCGGTCCTTTCAACACCAGGTATTAACAGAGTAAAGACTCTTCAGACGTATGGTGAAGTGGATCAATCAGGTGGTCTGTACAAAGTAAAGATGTATCCTGAGTCATTGAGATGAGATTATGTGGATTGTAATTGCAGGAGCCGGTAGAGTCGGTAAAGACATTGCCAGGGAGCTACGTAATGAGAAGAAATTCGATGTTGTTCTGATTGATTCAGATGCAACCTCTGTTAAGAATGCCCAATCACTTGATGCTTTAGTTATCCATGGCGATACTAGAGATAGGAATGTTTTGGAAAAGGCAGGTGTATTGAAAGCCGATGCTTTCATTGCTGCAACTGATTCCGACGAGATGAATTTAATTGCCTGCATGATGGCTAATCAAGCTCACGAACAGGCAACAGGTAAAGTTCTGAAAACGATTGCTAGGCTAAGAAATCAAAATTACATCGATGAAGCAAACGATGGGAATTTGAGCAAATGGGCTAGCGTTGATCATGCTGTAGATCCAATTAAAGAAGCAATTTCTCAACTCCAAAGTGGCTTGAGGTCAGATGCGATTGATGCAGTAATTCCTTTTGAGCACGACGCATTTATTCTCGAATTAAGTGTAACCGACAAAGCAACACACTTGTTTGGTAAGACCTTGAAGCAATTAGGCAATGAAGGAACTACGCCTCTTCCCTTGATTGTGGGGGCAAAAAGTGTTGGAGGGGAAAAAACAGTCCCCGGTCCTGAATACGTTATTCAACCAGAAGACAAGTTAGCGGTTACTGCTATGGGTGTTAATTCCTTCAAATCAATAGTGAAACTTCTTGGTCATGAACCCAAATCATTCCCAGAATCTCCAACTGTAGTAATCATTGGAGGTACACGTCTTGGTATGAGGATTGCTAAATCATGGTTGAGAACGGGTGCACAGGTTACCATTATCGAGGAAGATTTGCAAAAGGCAAACCAATTGATTGGTTCGACTATAGGCTCCGACCCAAATTTTGAGGTGATACAAGGAAACCACTTTGATGATGAGTTGTTAAGTGAGATCGGATACTCAAGTTTCGATGTCTGCATATCTGCTCTTGATGGAGACCACACCAACATTGCTGCTCTAGTTATGGCTAAGGAAAAAGGAATTGATAAGACAGGTATGATCCTAAAGGATGATGACCTAGTTAACATAGTCAAGAAAATGGGTATTTCTTTTTCAGTAGATATTAAACACGTAGCAGTAAATACAATTCTTTCCCGCCTTCACACTGCTAATTCAGGAACTTTTGCGATACTTGCTAAAGTCAATAATGTGGTTGGCTTCAAAGCAAAAATACCATCAGGTAGCAAATACATTGGAAAAACTCTGCACAACATCAACTTGGGAAGGAACGTAAGAGTTGGCTTTATTCAAAGGTCTGACAACTACGGAAATAAAAAGACATACGACCATACTGGGACCAAAGAGTTCGTTGAGGGAGACCAATTAGTTATCTTCTGTGAACAAGACAAAGTTGTTGATTTAATGAAGAAATTCGAGGTGTGAAATCGAAAATGCGTCATGATGTGATCTTTCTAATCATGGGCTATGTCTGTCTAGCAGTCGCCCTTCCACTATTGGTAATCGGTGGAGTTTCAATTGCTCTTGATGAATTAGAAAATGCGCTGACAGCTTTCCTTGGACCTGCAATGTTTTCGGCAATTTTTGGAATTTTTTGTTTGAAAATCCTTGCTGGTAAGGATTCAGCCTCTAGATTAAGGGACAAAGAGGCTATTGTCGCAGTTGGATTATCGTGGTTATTTGTCGTCTTAGTAGGGGCATTTCCTTACTGGTTAGGAGGTATGTTTTACGGACCATTTGTAGATGGTGCAACAACCGAACAAATAATTCAAGGATTCTTCCATTCTTGGTTTGAGTCTATGTCGGGATTCACTACTTCCGGTTCCACGGTTATTGATCCAATCTCAAGTCCCGCCTGTGCAGTAGCAGTAGAGGATTGCATAAACGCACAAAGTAAAGGATTGCTATTGTGGAGAAGTTTCACTCAATGGCTTGGGGGAATGGGTATAATCATGCTCGGTATGTTGATTCTGTCTAGGGTACTTGGTGGAGGAATGACATTGGCTAGGGCAGAACTTACAGGTCCATCACTATCAAGGCTTAGACCTCAAATTTCCAAAACAGCAAGAGACCTATGGTTAATCTATATCGGAATGACAATTCTATTGTTTATCATGCTTCTATTGACCCCGCAAATGGATTGGTTTGATGCACTCAACCATTCATTAACCACTGCACCCACTGGAGGTTTTTCGACAAGGGATGCTAGCATAGCCTACTACGACTCTTTTGCTGTAGAATCTATCATCATCTTTGGTATGTTTGTAAATGGAATTAACTATACTCTTTTGTGGTTCTTAGTCTTCGAGAAAAAATTCTTCCCAGTATATGATGACGAAGAGTTTAGGACATATTTCATCATCATCTTCCTAGCATTCTTGTGTATTTTCATCGCTTTGCTTTCCTCTGGTCTTGGAAGAGCATTCAGGGACTCTCTTTTCCAGGTAGTAGCGCTCGGAACATCATCCGGATTTGCTTCTGCTGATTACATGACATGGCCTGCTTTTACTCAATTTATCTTACTCATTCTCTTCGTGTTTGGTGCATGCGCAGGATCAACTTCTGGTGGTTTGAAGATTCTAAGAGGGCAAGTCGCTGTTAAGTACGCATCTAGAGAATTACTACAACTTGCTAATCCTAGAAAGGTAATCGCTGTTAGAATGAATAAAGATGTTGTAGCGCCAGAAGCGATTAGAATGGTTGTTGGAATGCTTATTATCTGGATTGGATTAGTACTTGTATCAAGTGTTTTCATGTCCCTAATTATCCCTGATGAAACATTTGAGAGTATATTTTCTCTAGTCGTTTCATCGCTTGGAAATGTTGGTCCTGCAATGGGGGATTTTGGTCCAAGTTCAACATGGGCTAGAATACCATCATCTGGATTACTTTTGGCTAGTTTCTTAATGTGGGCAGGAAGGCTGGAATTACTTACCGTGGCTATTATCTTCCATCCAAGGACTTGGAGGCTAGACCCCGGAGAGCAAAAGGTAAGATTATTTTCTTGGTTTAGAGGAAAAAATAACGAGGATGAAACCAGCGATTGATATCAAAACAAAGTCATTTGATTTTTATCTGGTTTGGGTTTTTCAGTTATCTCTTCGACTTTTTGTTCCTCTTCTTGCACATCTTCAACTAAATCTGGCATCTCAAAATTAGAAAGATAATCTTGAAACTCTTCATCATATTTTTTCATTAATTCTTTTGTAGATCTATGACTCATTGTAAGACCTGAAAGGTTAGCATGCTCATCTGAGGTAAGTCCTAAGCTAAATGATAGTGAGAAGTCCTCTGGATTGCCGATGGATGAAGTTTTTGACATAGTCGCATTAAGAATAGGTAAGAATTCCTCTTTCACTGACTGCGATGATGCTCCACAAGTTTCTTGCAATCTTTGGACAATCGAACTTTTAATTCCTGATGTTCGGTTTCTAAATGTTGGATTAGATGCATAGACCTTTCCTGTGATGGTATTTGGATTGGTTATGCTAGCACTCAAGCTTGAAAGGTGGCTTGACCAATATGTAGAGCGATGTCCTGTATTCCTAAACATGGAATTCTGTGCCTTGTCTGCTAGGCATAATGCCTGATTGGCTACCGTCAACGATGACTTTGACTCGATAATTCTAGGGTTATTGTAGTGAATCCAAGACAAGAGTTGCCCTGGATCTAAATCTATTGCTCTACCAGCTTCAACTGCACCCTCTGCACTTCTTGATTTGTAGAGGACTTCTAAACCATCCCATATTTGCAGGGTTTGATCTCTTTGATTAATCTCAAGTTGTCTTTGTACCATTTCGGTAGTTAGTATTGTTGCTCCTCCTGCACATATGACTTGCAGGTCTCGAACCAGAGCTCTAAGGTCGCCATGGTTACTCTTTGCTAGCAAATTAATTGCACTATCATCGAATTCTACTCCTTCTGCTCTCAGAACACGTTTTGCAATATTGCGAAGAGCGGGTTCTCCGACTCTATTGAAATTAATCTTGAGAGTCATTCTTGTGAATCTATCCCTAGTACTCCTCCAGTTACTTCTGCCCCAGAATCTCATTTCGTCATTAAGTGCAAGTATAACTGGATTTTTGGTTTGTTGGAGTAAATTTAGTAACTCAGCCTTTCCACCATGATCTCCTTTGAATTTCTTATCATCATCTTGAGATGAAATGGCTTTCTTGACATTTTCCTCACTCGCTTTTCTTAACCCTCCGCCTATGTGGTCAACTTCATCTATCAAAATTATCGTTTTTTGATTTGATTTCGTTGGGTCGTGAAATAATGACCTGTGAGTTGCTCCTTGAGTTGCTGCCTTCCTAATCTCGGCAGCGTTTCTAGCATCACTAGCGTTTAATTCTATTACATTCCAATTCATGTCAGATGCGATGGCCCTTGCAATGGTTGTCTTTCCAACTCCGGGTGGCCCAACTAGCATTATTCCCTTTTTCTTCGGAGTACCATTTTCCCAATCTTTTAGCCAATTCCTGATGGATTGTCTCTGCTTGTCGTTACCCTCTAATTGGTATTCAGAAGTTGGACGATACCTTTCTGTCCAATCATCAACTTCTGCCATGATGCGTAATCGTTGACCGAGGTTATTGAACATGACGAAATAATTGAATATTCCAGGTCAATTTAGAAATGGTAAATCCGAGATTTTACACCTTCTTTGCTCGCCAGTATCTCTATCTCTAAGAGTTACGGTCTCGTCTTCTAAAGATTGATGATCAACCGTTATGCAAATTGGAACTCCCACTTCATCAGCCCTAGCATATCTTCTTCCTATGCTTCCTGATGCATCATAGGAGGAAAATACTCCTCTTGTTGAACACAGATTCAAGTGAATTTGTTTTGCTAAAATATCCATTCCATCTTTTTCAAATAGCGGAAATACACTAACGTCAACTGGAGCAATATCTGGTTGTAAGGATAGAACATTATATTCTTGTCCTTGCTTTTCAGTCTCAGTCCAAGCATGGTCAAGGAGATGCCAAATGATTCTGTCAATCCCAAAGGCAGGCTCTACAACATGCGGAATGAACCATTCTCCTGAAAGTGTCATAATCTCTTGTTCACGTTTTACATGTTCAGGGAGTACTTCAACCGACTCTCCACTATCAAGAGTAATTTGCATTGGGAATTCGGTTTGTGCGGGTAATTCCTCTATTGCCTGTTTTACCTTTCCGGCTAGAGATCTAAAAGCTGGTCCTGCTTTCGAACCCTCTATTGTCCATCTGTCAATTTCCCTGGTGATAGGTTTCTCGAAACTTCTCCATGCACGAAGTGTCTTTCCAGTCGCTTTTTCATGTGCTTCCAAATCATAACATCCTCTGTGTGCAATACCAACACATTCAACCCAGCCATGCATACCGTAAATCTCAGCATCCCAGCAATCAGTTGCATAGTGAGCCATTTCATCGCTTTCATGCTGTCTGAATCTCAATTTATCTTTATGAATTCCAAGTTTGACAAGTAAATCATGAGTATGAGCCATGAAAAATCCAACAGTAGGGTGTCGGATGATTGAGTTATCTACTGCTTGTTTAATGGTCATCTCAACCTCACCGTCCTTTTCTGAAATTAGTAGGATTTTTTCATCCCATTTAGAAAAATCGTGGTCTATCTTTGCTTCTGGATCGATGAAATACTCAAGTTCAGCCATATTGAATTCTCTTAATCGAATCATACCTTGGCGAGGTGATATCTCGTTTCTGTACCCCTTTCCTACCTGGACTGCTCCGAAAGGCAATCTTTCTCTGAAGTGTCTGTATATTGCTGGGAAGTTAGTGAACATACCTTGGGCAGTTTCAGGTCTCAAAAATCCATCTCTTCCGGATTGACCAGCTCCAATTTTTGTGTTAAACATGAGGTTTTGTGCAGTTACTTTACTCCATTCAATTTTTCCACAAGAGGGGCATGGAGGTTTTGATTCAAACAATAATTTCTCTAGATCAGATTTGCTTAGAGAGTCAGGATTTGGATGAAACGATTCTAGCAGCGTATCTGCTCTTGAAGATTCCCCACAAGCGCCGCATGTAGTCATGAAATCTGAAAATTCTCCAACGTGTCCACTCGCTTCGAGGACCTGATAAGGAGTTACCGTTGGACAAGAGATTTCTACAACATTTCCCAAAGAAGTCCAATGCTCTAACCACATTTGGTTGACTTTATTCCGAAGCCTACCGCCAATAGGTCCGAAGTCGTACAGACCTTTTGACCCGCCATGGATTTCGAAGGCAGGCAGAATTACTCCGCGCTGTTTGAGCATTCTTGTTAGTCGCTCCATCCTTTCGGGTTGCTCGCCACTCACTTATCCACCTCGTCAAGTCCTAGAGCAAGTAGTTTTCAATTCTTTCATAGAATTGGTGTCTCTAAGCCCAAACATTTGACACAACTTAAACATCAGCAGCAATTGGAGTGTACATGGGTCAAGCAATGGTTGCCATTGTACAAGATCAATGCACAGGTTGTGATATGTGCATCACTCACTGTCCATTCGAGGCCCTTCTTCCACTGAATTTTAATCCAGAAGGTCGAAAGTACAACAAAAGACCAGTAGTTGTAATAGAAGAAAATTGTGTAGGTTGTTTGTCATGCATAGGATCTTGTCCTACCAATGCTCTCTATGAAGTGACAAACCCCCCTATATCTCTACATTCACCTCTACTCAATCCAGAGACGAGACCTGATGTAAGTAGAATAAACAGATGGGGCAAGGATGGCAAGAAGTGGGCATGATTATTGCTTCACGTTTTAACCGAAGAATATAAGAAATCATCACTGTCACTTTGACACACTGGGATGTGTCAGAAAAAATGCCAAACATTGAGTATCTTGAGAATCCTCTAGAAACAGAGGAATTATTCGAGCGGCTCAGTGCTCCAGTTAGGAATTGGTTTAGAGATAAATTCCCTGATTTCACAAGACCTCAAAAATTAGCAATTCCGTCTATCATGAGCGGAGATCACCTATTGTTGTGTTCTCCTACTGGTTCTGGTAAAACATTGACAGCATTTCTTACTGTAATTGATAGACTAGTTAGGTTAGCTTTGGAAGGAGATTTAGAAAACAGGGTTTACTGTGTTTATATTTCTCCCATCAAGGCTTTGGCAAATGACATCCAAAGAAACCTAATTCAACCGTTATCAGAAATATCTGAAAAGTACTTGCCGGATAGAGCTCAAGAAATCAAAGTAGGTCTAAGAACCGGAGATACAACTCAATCAGAGAGGCAAAAGATGCTACGGTCTCCTCCGCATATCATGATTACTACACCAGAGTCTTTGGCAATTGCAATCGCTAGCCCAAAGTTCCAGCCCATTGTAAGCGAAGTTGAATACATGATCATTGACGAGCTTCACTCACTTGTCCCAACAAAGCGTGGAGTGCACATGAGTCTTACACTTTCATTCCTTGATACTTTGCTGAAAAGACCAGTTCAAAGGATTGGAATTTCAGCAACCATGGAACCATTGGAAACAGTCGCTGAATACTTAGTAGCAAGTGACGATAGAGAATCGCGTGGGGAGAACCAAGGGGTAAAAATTGCAAAAATATCTGGTTCGAGGGAACTGGACCTTGACATATTGATTACTCATCCAAAGTTTAGTGATGCACCAGTAATGAAAATACTTGAATCAAATGTTGAGGCAATTGCTGATTTGATTGCTGCTCACACCACCACTCTCGTTTTCGCAAATACTAGAAAAATGACCGAAACAATAGTTCAGAAATTAAGACCATTTTTGGGAGAATTGGTTGCAGGTCACCACGGTTCTATGGACAAGAAAATACGTCTGGACGTAGAACGGAAACTGAAGTATGGGCATCTCAGAGCAGTAGTTACATCATCATCCTTGGAAATGGGAATTGACATAGGTTCAGTTGATCTTGTTTTACAAGTTGGTTCACCAGGCGATATTGCTACAGCCCTACAAAGAATTGGTAGGGCAGGTCACCATGTAGGTGGTATTCCTAGAGCAAGATTTTTGCCTAGTAGCGTAGATGACTTACTCGAACTTGCAGCCCTACAAGCAGCGATTCAAACCGGGGAGATGGATAGGCTTGATTTCCCTGAAAACTGTTTAGATGTAGTTGCTCAATTCATGATTGGACTTGTAATCATCAACGAAATTGATATGGATGAGGCCTATGAAATAGTGGTCAATGCTTGGTCTTATCGAAATTTCGAATATGACGATTTTATCGAAGTTCTGGACATGCTTGAAGACGAGAGAAGAATTTGGATTGATTGGGAAGAAAACATTTACGGAAAACGTGGTTATACCAGAATGATCTATTACACGAATGTAGGTACTATAGCACCCGATAATTCCTATCTTGTATTCAATGCCGAGGGCTCTATCCTAGGGCAACTATCCTCATCCTTCGTAGCCAATTTAAGGCAAGGAGATGTCATCCTCTTAGGTGGTTCAACCTACAGAGTAACAAATATTCAAGGAACTAGAGTCAATGTTACTTCTGTTACAGGTTACAGGCCAACTGTACCTTCATGGTCTGGTGAGGCAAGGTCACGTTCAAGAGAACTCTCAAGTGCTCTGCTTGATTTGACGGGAAATTGTATTACAGCGATTCGTAGAGAACTAGATTCCAGAGCTTTTTTGCAAGAGGCATATGGAATGAGTGAAGAAGTTGCTATCACAATTTCAAGACACATAGAAGAACACTCTGCAGATTCATTCCAAGTGCCAGATCCTACAAGGATACTAGTCGAGCAAATCATCTCTTCTGGTCATCCAACTTATCTTATTACAACCTGCAGGGGAAGAGGTTTCAACACAGCACTGGGATACTTTATGGCAGGTCTAGCCGAGTCAGCAGGAATTGTTGTTATTGAAATGTCATTTGATGAAAATGGATTGCTTCTAAGAACTAGCAGAGAAGTTGATCCTGGTGAAATGTATCAAGCATTTAGAAGCAACGACCATATTGAAGTGATTGAAAGATACCTAATAGGAACTCAAGTGTTTGAAAAGAGATTTAGGGAAGTTGCAGGAAGATCAATGATTATTCCAAAGAGAATTGGAGCAGACGAAATTTCACCACAGCAATTCCAACAAAAAGCAGAAGTTTTACTCAAGAAACACAAATCAATCGATGAATCCTTGTTAATGAGGGAGGCTAAAAATGAAATTCTTTATGGGGATATTGATGTTAAAGGCTTGAATCAATTCTTACAGGCGTGTATCGATGGCGATGCAAGAATAGTCCATTCTAGGGTCAGCGTTCCTTCTAGATTAGGAATGTCGTTGTACATGTCTGCGTTTGAGGATCTTATGGCAATGAAAACAAGGGCATTTTTGGTCAAGGATATTGATTCAGCAGTTCTTGAGAGGCTCCTTGGGAGAAGATCGCTTGCTACCGAACTATCTAAAGATGAACTCAGCAAGTATTACAATGACAAAGCACCGATTCCAAAATCTGCAAACGACCTGTACAAGTTAATGTCCAGAGGAGGAGGTCTTGACCGCTCTTTTGCTAATCCTCTTTACAAAGAAAAGTTAGATGGGATAGACCTTGAAACCATCAGAGGTTGGGTTGAAGAATTATGTCAGTTGGGCAAGATTACCAAATTGGACAAGACAGGAAATGATGTCCTAGATGGAAAATGGTTTAGTCCATACATGGCTGAAGTCCACGGGACTCTTGGTGTTCTTTCCAATCTTGATTCAAGCGAGAGCGATGACTTACGTAATTTAGATGTCTCAGATCTTTCGTTCGAAATAGCCTTAGAATTCGATGGAACAAAGCCTGTTAAAACAAAAGTTATGCACCTGCTAGACCCCCATGAAGCCTTACGTGTAAAACTGATTGAACTATTAGGTTCAGAAGGTCCACAAACAGGGGATGACTTAGAATCGAGGTTGCCTTTTTCAAGAAAAATATTGGACAGAATTGTTCATGAACTTGAGATGAGAAATGTACTATCTGTTGGTTTCTTTACTCAAACCGAAGAAGCGGAGTATATTCTCAAAGTTGATGAGCACAGGATTACTGGTGGAGAAGAAGAAGTAGTGGAATATCGCTGGGTTCAAAATTTGGTTATGGAGAAATCTTTCCAACAATACGAGGACATTTTCGAAGCCTTCGATAACCACATTATGATTCAAAAACAGCAAGAATTGTTGTACAGAGTTAACGACTTCAGGTTCAGTGATTGGAAAGATTTGCAAAATGACAGCGATGTGATAATGGGAAGGCTTCTACACAATAGAATCGGGTATACTGTGAAGAGTAACCTACCTACAATCCTTGGTTTGAAGCCAGATCCTTGGATTGGACCTATGGAAGAAGAACTGCTTTCAAGAGTCAGAGAAGGAGAAAATGTAACTCGCCTTGAAATAATGGCTCATTATCCAAAAGGAGATGAACACAGGCAACTGCAGAGAGACTTGAAAAATGCACTTTCAAATCTGGAAAGACAACTGATTATTGCGAAGCAATTTGAGGAAGTAGCTGGCAGAAGGAGAAGACTTTCATTATTCCACAGAGTTTACGGAGTATATGACCCTCTAGATTTCAAATCGGCTCTTGCTGATATGATTAGGAGGATGGGTCCTGTAAAAACAAACACATTGCGATTTTACATGACAAGATCATTTGAAGAGATGACCATAGCCCTCAAAGAATTAGAAGAAGAGGGTAAAATTTCCAAGGTCACTGCCCTTGTCCCTGAACCAGAAGATTTCTATTGTGCTCCAGATGAAGTAGAATTACTTCAAACACCTCGTAGAGAAGACCGTGCTCTAAGAATTTTGACTCAATCAGATCCATACGTTTCAAGATTTATTTGGGAAGTTCGTTCAACTTTGGATAGAGGTTGGTATCTTCCAGTTTTCAAAGGTGTCGACCCAGTTGGAAAAGTATTGATGTTCAAGGTAAATGATTACTTAGAAGTAAAAGATATTCAGATACCAATTGCTTACATTGAGGAATTCTGTAATGAGTTTGAAAAGCTCTTGGCTAATCATTCGGATCAGTTGATTGATGTAGCGGTATTAAGCAATGTAAATGGAGAGCCTGTTAGTTCATTGGAGGGAACAGTTCTTGATGAATTAACAAGAATTGGATTTAAACCTGCAGGAGAGAGATTAATTCGAGGAGGAGTAGTAGATCCAAAGCCAATGGAAATTGCTGAGAGAGCTCTTTTCCACCGGCATAATTTACATCAAAATACACGCTTGGAAAATGAATTAACTGCTTTGAGAGGAGTAAGGGAAGTAAGGGATGATTTCGCATTGAGAGGTAGATGTGATATTTACCGTGTCGACCTTAAATCAATGGCAAGTGCACACAGGCTTCATCAAGGGACAAATTTGAGGTCTCATCGAGTATGGGCTACTTTCGAGCACTTCCAAAGACTATTGACTATAAGGGGAGTTGAACCTGACGAGACCCTTCTAGATGTCTTAGAATTTTTCTCCACTAACTCAGACCCGAATCTCTACAAAGATAGGTATGCTTTGACACAATCCCAATTTAGGAAGATAATTCAGCCATTGATTAGAACTGGACATCTTGTCCAAGACTTTAGAGGCGGATTTAGGACTGTAACTAAACTAGATGTAGATGATTGGATAGAGTACAGAAAAGAATACCTCAGAGAATTGGTAATGGATTTCCCTATAATTACACTAAAGAGACTTTTGAGTTTAGCAGGAACTCCTTTCAAACCAGAAGAAATTGGCGCAGTTCTACATGAGTTCGAACAAGACGGGACTTTAATCAAAGGGTTTTTGATAAAAGATCTGCATGAAGTTTGTTGGGGCAGGAAAGAATTGCTTGAGGAAGCAAAAAGTATTCCTCCGATGAGGGACTTTGTATTGCCTCCAAGTGACCCACTTGCTCCATATTTCTCAGGAATACTCAAGGAGAAATTTGGATTTGGCAGTGCATACATAGTATTCAAGAATGCAGAACCGGTTGGAGCATTCAAGGCTAATACTCGAAATAAAATGATTGAAGTCAAGGATTACGAAGGAAAAGAAGAAGCATGGAGAATTGTAAAGGAATTCGCTTGGGAACACCAAATGCCCCTTCACACAGAGTTGAGAATCGGCGGAAAAAAGTTGAAGTGATACGGAATCACTAAACCAATTAATTTTAATGGTAGTGGATTTTGCTAAAATCATGCAAAGAGGGCATATTGGTTATGCTAGCATCATTCTTTCGTTATTTATTATGGCATGTTTTTCTCCGCTTGTGGGGAATTCAAGTGCTGATGTAAGCGAGATAGAAATTTTACATACTCTTGAAAATCCAAACAATGGGCACACCTATCATCTACTCAGCGCCGCATCTTGGGAAGATTCTGCCGAAGCCGCTATCGGCTTAGGCGGATTTTTAGTAACCGTTAATGATGAGGCGGAGAATAACTGGATTTTCGATAATTTTGGCTTCTTTGAAAATCAAACTAGGCACATTTGGACTGGGCTTAACGATGCTGATGAAGAAGGGGTTTTCCGATGGCACAATGGAGAGCCATTTTTCTACAGGAATTGGGGTGAAGAACAACCAAGTGAATCAAGTTCAGAAGATTATGTCCACATTACTGGAACCAACATGGGAAGTATAGATCCAAATACATGGAATGATTTGGAGAATGATCCACAGTATTTCCCAGTCTACGGCTTAGTTGAGATTGGAGAAGGAGCAGATTTTGCGCTAAGATTTGATGGCGATGATTATGTAATTGCAGAATCTCAAGGATTGAATATCACAGAAGAAATTACTATCTCTGCAGACATCTATCAGTATCAAAGTGAAGGTACCCAATTTGTAACAATGTTAGGTGATTACGGGTATGGATTATTCATCAAGGACGGAAGGATAGGTTATTCTGACGAATATTCACTATCAAGAAATCCAATAACTCCTGTTGATGTTACAATTGCAGAGAACCAATGGACTCATGTTGCGGTAACTGTTACAACAGGGCAGGGAGGTTCCTTCTTCATCGATGGAGAATTAGTCCATCAGTTTGGTGAAGAAGATGCTCAGATTCCCCAAGGGGATTTTGGAAGCAATGATTGTTTTGAATCCGGAGATGATTGTGATGAGTTGTTCATCGGTAGGATGGGAGCAGGATGTGACTGCAACTATTTCCATGGACTATTAGATAATCTAAGAATTGATTCTACAGATAGATCAGTTATTGTCTATGACAACACAGACAATCAAACTAATTCCAGCGAGACAAATAATACAGATTCTACAAGCAATCAATCCTCTTCAAATAATTCCAGCCTAATATTGGATATTCCGGATGGCGATGATTTTACCATCAGTGCTTGGTCATTTGATGAAGGATTTAGTGAATATACCTATGATCATGATGATCGGGAGGGATTAATCGTAGGATCAGCTTGGGTAATGCCCGATGGTACAATAGTTGCACAAGCTATTGAATTGTATAATGGGGATATCATAGAAATGGACCTCAAAGAGGGAGACCTGTACCTATTCTTCTTTGAATTGCCGGAATACACAAGAGACGTATATTTCGACATGTATGCATGGGAATGGGATTGGGATGATGGATTTGAGCAGGAAGAACCTACTTACGAAGCATACTTTGCCTACGATAGAATCCCCTCTACTTATGACTTCGATGAGTATATAGAAGGGTACTGGTACAACCTTTACCATGATGAATCCTGGCCAACAGAAGGTATTCACTGGGTCTTAGTGGAAGCAAATCAAGATGTAGATTCTGTATATATTGAGGCATATTGGGACGTGGCAGAGGCTCCTCCTTCTCTAGATGAAATGACTCAGTTAAGAAACGGAATTCCAGTGACAGGTCAGACAATCGAGGGCGAAGCCTGGTTGAACAACGATGGAAATAAAGGAAGGCAGTGGGACTATTATGGAGACATATACTCTCTTTATTACTACATTGAGGTAACTGAACAATTATCTGATTTAAGAGTACAAACTTACGGTGGAAGCGGTCAAGTTAACCTTGCAATATCTTACGGTGGTTTGCCAGATCCTTTCGATTACTGGGGATATGAATCAAATTATGAAGAGGAGAGTTATGAACAAAAAGAGGATTGGGACATTGGCCCTGGTACTGTCAAAGAAGTTCATCTTTACGATGTAGAACCTGGTACATATTACGTAACAGCATACTCCATACGTGGAGCTAAAACCTTCACTATAGTATCTGATTTCACAACTGAGCCTGCTAATAGTGAACCAGAGGATGCCATCGCTCTAACCGAGGGAATTCCTTACGGACCGCTTTCTGGTTATGAAGGATTAGAGCAATACTTCACTATTGAGGTTCAAGAGGGCGTTGAAAGATTGGAAGTCGATTTGGATGGTGGAATTGGTGAAGCAGAGATTAGAGTAAGATTCAACACTGCTCCGGATTATGACAATTACGATTACAAATCTAATTCTCCTGGCGCGGGCGATAAAATTGGATTTAATGACCCAATACC
>CAXAGT010000028.1:0-22062 GCA_963968885.1 uncultured Candidatus Poseidoniales archaeon
GTCTAGTTCCTGGTGCGAGTGAAGGAAGAGGGCGAGGCAATGCATTTCTGAATGATCTATCTCAATCTGATGCCTTAATCCAAGTCGTTGATGCTGGCGGGACTACTGATATCGAAGGAAATCCAATAGGGGCTGGACAAAGCCTTGAAGATGCAAAACAAAGAGTAAATGAAGAAATCCGTTTCTTGGAACAAGAACTTGATGCTTGGATTCTCGGCTTGCTGGAGGACGGCTGGTCTAGAGGAGTTAGAAGAGTACAGGCAGAAGGTGAATCAGGTCTAGTCTCATTCTTGAATGAAAGATTTAGTGGAATCAATTCTAATATTCAAAAAATAGACATGGCATTCAAGAAATTTATTCAAAATTCAGATGATTTAGGACAACCTTGGGATTGGAAATCTGATGTTTTACTAATGCTTGCAAAAGAAATTCGCAGAGAAATCTTCCCAATACATATTGCCGCTAACAAGGTCGATGTAGCACCCAAAGGTATCTTTGAAGAAATAGAAGCTGATGGAAAAGTGATATCTTGTATGGCTGATATGGAACTTGCTCTGAGAAGAGCTGATGAAGCAGGAATAATCAATTATGTTTCAGGGAACTCCAACTTTGAGGTAGCAAATTCTGAATCTCTGAGTGAAGCCCAGTCAAAGGCATTATCCCACATGCAAGCAAAACTGGAAGAAAATAAAGGCACCGGTATATCCACAATTTTAGATTCAGTCGTATTTGATGAACTTGACCAGATAGTCGTTTACCCGGTTCAAGATGAGACACATTGGACCGATGGCGAGGGGAAAGTTTTGCCCGATGCTTTTGTTTTAGCCAAGGGCATAGAAGCCAAAAAGTGTGCTTACAAAGTTCACACTGATCTAGGGGATGGCTTCATCAAAGGTATTGATGGTAGAAGCAAAAGAGTTGTTGGAGCAGACCACGAATTAGCAGATGGAGACGTTCTCAAAATACATTCTAAATCCTAATTCAACTGTCCGGATTATCATTTTGTCCAAGATTTACAATCTTCTTTGTTGATTTCCATGCAGAGGCAATCATGCTTCCACCCAAGATTGCAGTACCTGTAATTATTAATACCCACATCCATATATTCGATACAGTGTTGATGTAGTCTGTTGAAAGTATGATTGAAATGCTGGTAATAAAACCAAGTGAGATGGAAATTTGCATTTTTATCGGCGTTGAAAACTTTAGTGCGGGAACATTTTTGCCAACCAAATATAATAGATACAAACCCCAAATCCATGCTCCAAGTCCCCATATAATGATACTAGAAGGATATGTAGAGATTATCTCTATGTTATTTTCGAGTAAATATGAATCTAATCCAAACAAAATTACTACCCAAATCAAGGACGCTCCAAGCAACTGTAACAGTCCTGCCACTGCTCTTTCTGATTTAGCATTTTGAATTTCCTTTTCGATATTTTCTTCTTTAGATGAACTTTCAACTTCATCTATTTCTATGGATAGCATTGATTGTAATTTTGTTTCAATGGTGTCTAATCTGTTAGAGAGCATTATCATGTGTTCTGTTAGTTCTGAAATCACCTCATTTTGATTCTGATTAATTTGTGCTAATTCCTCATTGTGGAAAGGCAGAGTGTCCATGGAGAGTGCATCTCCCATCAACTCCTCTTCTACCAAAGCCTCCTTTTTTTCCTGTAATCTCTTCTCCCTTTTTTCTTCAATCTTTGATTTGGTATCTTCTACTGCGGTTTGTATTTGACTGGATGTCTTTTCAAGAAAATCTCCAGTGGCTTGTGTTGCTTTCTTGGTGGCCTCACCTGCTTTTTTTGACAACTCTCCCATCTTTTCCTTGGTTCTGTTCAACCTATCAGCAAATGTGGTGTTGTCCTCAGGCATGATTGGCAATAATCGGTAGCCATTTTCAATGTTGAGGCGAATGGCTTGTTGTTTAATATGAACTTAAATCTATGATCAAATTTGAAATAAGAGAAAAATCGAGGATTTAGTCCTCAATAAATTAACTTCCAGAGAAGTCTCAGTGGCCCTTTGGTCTATCGTAGGCAGGAGTTAATCTGTCTAGATCTGAACGGAATTTAGGTCCATAAGCAATCATTACCACTGGAGTGACAAGAGTTCCAAGTCCAAGAAGACCAAGTATGTAAAATGACCAAGGAGGATTACCGGCAAGGAAACTAATCCAAAGAATCCAACCTATAGAAATAGTGATTAGAGGTCCCCAGCGACGGGAAACAGTACTCAATCTTGCAGCGGATAAATCCTCTTCATACAATGAAGCAGCCTCCTCTTTTGTCACCATACCTTTGTCAACTCCGCACCTTACACAGACTTGAGCGCGTGGACCAACGCCATGGATGAATTGTTCTCGGTTGAAAGTTCCATTACAGACTCTGCAAAGTGGCATATCTCTCCCCTATTGCAAGCCAGCATGAATTGATTCTTCAACATCGCGCTTTAGACAGGAAAGAATCTAGTATAGAATAGCCAAATTCTGAGCCTACAGACTCGGGATGAATTTGTATTCCATGAACATCAAAATTAGGATGTGTCAACCCCATTATTTCTTTGTTAGACCAAGCAGATTCTCTTAGAATTCCTTGTTTACCTTCTACGATTAAAGAGTTGTACCTAGTTAGTGTCATAGGGGATTTTTGTCCAGCAAAAATACCACTACCATCGTGTTCTACTTCTACAGGTTCCCCGTGGACTGGACCATTTTTGCTTCTAACTACCTTTTTTCCGTCGGCTAAAGCCAATGCTTGATGCCCCAAACACACACCCAACACTGGTATGTCAATACCGGATAGAGCAAATCTAGCAGCTTCCATGGTTAACTTGCTTTCAGATGGCCACCCAGGGCCAGGGCCAATTACGATTGCAACAGGCTTTGTCTCTTCAATCAATTTCTTGAAATCCAATGCTAATTTTTCTGATTGTTCTCCTCTGCCTTTCAAAGTGAGAACATCTACTTCCTGTGAAGCAAAATAATGAATTAGATTATACGAGAATGAATCTAAATTATCAATGAATATCAATGGATTTTCAACCTTATCTCGGTCTTCAAGTTCAACTATTCTCCCCACTCGATTTTTCGCAGTGAGTGTTTGTTGGGTTGATTTCACCGGATATATCTCGAGATTTCCGCTTACTAAACCAGATTCAGTTTTTGAATTTAATTTCCATCCACATGCACTTTTTAGAGCAGTAGCTTTCCATTTTGATTCATCGACTTCGTTTTGTGGGATTGAACCAATTGTAATTCCTCCACCTGCAGTAATACTTGCAATCCAATTATTTCCACTCTTCCTCGCTTCGATTGTACGAATTAGTATATTCCATGATCCTTCGCCAACTCCTTGGTTTGCATGAGGTTCATACCAACCCACGGAACCTGTCCAAAACGATCTATTCTTACCTTCGAGTTTGTCTATTGCAGAACAAACAACAGTCCTCGGACATCCAGTAATTGAGCCCCCAGGGAATATATTGCACAGTGCTTTAGCGGTAGTAGTATCATCTAGTTGCCCAGACACATGAGAGACCAAGTGTTGGACTTGAGAGTAGGTTTCAATATCAAATCTATCAACTTTGATTGTCCCAGTTTTGCATGAAATACCCAAATCATTTCTCATTAAATCCACAAGCATCCTATGTTCCGCACGCTCTTTTGGGTCATTGAGTAATTCTTTTCTTAGGGTAATTTCCATTTCTTCTGTATTTCCTCTAGGTCTTGTTCCCTTGATAGGAGAGGTTTTCAATACTCCCTTTTTTGAAGTGAGTAAAGATTCAGGCGATGAAGAAATCAAAGAAAATGAAAGATCCGGGGAGTGAATGAAACAAGAGAATGGAGCAGGATTCTGTTCACTCAATCTGTGAAACACTTCTATTGGTTCTCCAAGCATTTTTCCTTTCCATTCTCTTCCAAAATTGAGTTGATACAGGCGACCGTCTCTTATGGACTCTAGAATTTTTTCAATTTCTTGGATATGGGTTCCATCATCATGTGAAGATTTAATTTCTGTAATTTCAGAAGTGATTTGTTTAGGCTCAAAGCTTGGCGTATTTTCTAGATTTTCAATAACATCAGTTGTTTTCTTCACCCAATCTTTGTTCAATCCATGAGCAACCAAACAATTTGACTCTTCGATTACCCAATTTTCTATCAGCCAAAAAATCCCCAGCAAATCGCCATGTTTTGGCTTATTTTGCAGTCTTATTGGTTGAGTGAATTGGACTAAATCATAAGACAAACTCGTCACCCAAAAACTACGTTGAGGGCCAATTTTGTTTACATTATCAATCTGCTCGCCTGAATAATCTCCTAATTTTTCTAGAAGAGTTGGAAGGTTTTCACAGAATATTTTCGTAGAATGATACCAAGAACCATGTTTCCACTCCTCAATTTCTCCAATAACGGGAACAGTATCGTGATTGAGTTTAATATCCTCCATAAGTGGGTTGTAGTTTTCTTCAGCCTCTAATTCATTATCACTTGGTTGTCTGATAATCACTCTTTTTTTTGTTGGCCCTGCTAACAGAGAAAACTGAGCGAGATGTGACTTTGGTCCTCCACTAAGAAGAATTAGTTCGTCATCGCTTCCATAATCTGTTGCTCCTCTGCCAATCAAACCGATTTGTTTTAACTCTCTATCGAGCTTCAACAAACCTGTCATGATTCATCCTCCAAATTAGTCCATGTATTAGGGTTGGCATAGTGCTGTTCGAGTGCATTTCTTGCGACTTCAAACAATGTGTCTGAAGGATTCATAAATTCTAAACCATCTATCGATTCGATTTTACAAACGCCAACTCCAGTTCCAATAACTATCATTTCTCGTGCCCTTGCAACCATCCTTTCATTCAGGTTCCCTTCTTTGACAGGAATTCCTTGCTCTATGATTTGTTTGATTATAGAATCTAGAGTTATTGATCTTACAGATCCATCGTTTGGTTTTGGGTAATAAGCAACCCCATCACCATCAAGGACGACTGGTGTTGCTTGTCCAGCGTCTATAATTTTGTAATCTCTGACTAACAAGGTAAAATCACATCCGGACATTCTTGCATTATCGATTGCCTCCATGTAAGGCTCCCAATCACCGTGCTTGCACCCTGTCGCTGATTTTGACCAGTACGGGGCTTGCTCTGTGATGGCCTCTCCAATGAAATTTCGTAACTTCATTTCTCTGCTTTCGATTTGAAGAGGTTGAGGATTTTCAGGAGTGTATGATATTCGGACCATCTTTTTCGGAATTAACTCATCTTCCTCTTTTGTTTCCAAAGATTTGAAAATGTTCTTTACACTAAATTCAATGTTTTCTGGAAGTTTTATCCTAAGTCTTTGAGCATGTTCCTGGAGCCGATTCATATGTTCGCTGAAGTCAGCAATCTGACTTCCACCATTCCATACTAAGGTGGTAAAAACGGAATCTCTAGGGGAGAGTCCTGCTGAACTGCTCATGTGCAATGCCCCCAAGAACTCAGTACCTGCAATGCAATGTTAAATCTTTAGATTCAAAGTAAATCATCAAGGAATGAAGTGTCTAGGTTAGATTTCGTGTCTTTTGTTTCATTTCCATATAGTCCACTCAAAACATCATTTCCAACATTTGTTTGTGAAGGTTGGTTGTATACTGGTTGTAGTACAGTGTTTTGCGTTTGATAAACATCTCTATCATACGGATTACTCTGTTGAATATTTTGTGCAGACTCTGTAACAGATGAGAAATCCTGGGCTGGTGCAGGTGCTTGTGGTGGAGCAGGCACAGAAGGGGTGTTCGATGCGTAACCGCCGAACGGGTCATCCTGAATTCCCCATGTGGCTTCTTGAATTTGCCAAGTCTTGGATTCTTTGTTTCGCTTTCTGCTTCCCAGTGATCTTGTAACCATTAAGAATAGTAAAACAACAGCTAACGCAAGACCAGCGATTATTAGGTTAGGAGTTGTGATCAAACTTTCAAAGTCAAACCCGTCTCCACTTTCAGCATCATCATTTCCGCCGAGATTGACTAAACTTTCCACTAGGACAGTGCTCACGCCCTTCTTTTCGAACTCATCATCTACTGGAGTTACAGCGACATACCAATCCGAATTATTGGCTAATACTGGGAAGTTATCATTAGAGATTAGGAAGGATGCAGAGGCAGAAGTGCTGCCTGCAAGGATTGCATCATCTACATTCTGGAACTCATTATTTGAGATATAGATCCTATATTCTCTCACCGCAGGGTTAACAGAATGAGTCCAAGTTACAAGGATTCCTTCTTCTTCAAACCAATCTGCTGAAACATCTTGAATCTCTAGCAGATATTCTCCTGGGTCTTCTACACCATCATCAACAGTTATTGCATCGACAACATTCAAGCCGGTAGTAAACACATTCCCGCTTTGATCGGTAACTGTCACAGCAACCCAGATTTTCTGCTCTGGAAGCACTTGGCTTCCATCGCTTAAGCTGCTGATAAGAACTGGAATGTCGAAGTCTCTATCTAAAGTCATGACTGGATTTGAAGGTCCATTGCTACCGATCCCCACAGAACTAAATTCGTAATCAGTTGCATATATTTCGTATTTTGAAACATCGCTGGAAGTAGATGGTAAGAATTCCAACAATAGACCAGTGCCATCATCATTAGGTCTATCGTACAATGCCAAGCCATCCATTCTGTCAGGTGCTTGGTCATCAATGAGATTGTTGACTGGAGTTACAGATGCAAAGTTTAGTTCATCAAGATGTACATTTCCTTTGTTATCATGAACGGTAATGTATACGAATAACTCTGAGTCTGGACTGATTCCTCTAACGTCCAGTTCTACTTCGCCACTTTCTAAACTCGACAGTCCGTATAGAGCCGAGGTAATCACGAGCTGATATGGGCTATTTTCTTCATCAATGAACTGATTTGATATTACTAAACAGCCACAAGAAGTTGAATCAGTCCCTGTAATCTCAAACAATGGTTCTAGGTCATCAATTTGTTCATCGAATACCCAAATGGTATAGAATTCGAAATCATTGGCATCAGAAGTTGGGAATTGTACGTCAATTGCTGTACCTTCATCATCTGGATGGTCCCAGGCATAAATGTCTTCAAGCCTGTCTGGGGCTGTACCGATAACTGAATTTGCCCATGGAGTGACAGATAGAACGGTTGCTGTAGCTGGGTCTGAATTTAGCCAGTTGTCGCTGGCAACTGCAGCAATCCAGTACTCTTGTCCATCAACAAGCGGTATCTGGTTGTACTTGCTAACGATGGTGGAATTATCATCGCAATTTTCTACAACTCCGGCTTCAAAGAAATCCTCGGAATTCAAAACTGGCGGTTCTCCAGCAGCATCTTCGCTATTCAAAACCGGTCTCATCCAAATTGTGACGAATGCACAATCTGGTGCGCTACTAGGAGTCCAGCCGATAGTGACTCTTCCTCCATCATCATCTGGAGTGTCGATTGCCCATACATCCTCTAGAGCAGGAGGGGCATCTCCATCATTTATTCCTCCAGTTGGTACAATAGGTCCAATTATTGTTGCATTTGCCTTGTCTTCTTGACCGGCTTCATCAACACAGGTAAATGCTAACCAATAAGGCGAGCCAGCCGTCAACGAAATGATACTTGAGTTGCCTTGACTGATATCAATATCGAAATCAGCAAGCAACCCGTTAGCGTCTGTGATCAATGAAGTAGAAGCATAAATCCTTGTGGATGATAGATCGTAAGCATCACATCTTTCCCATTCTATGGCTAAATCTCCATCTTGTCCCGAGGCATCTGGGATTGCTGTAGCCCATACTGGAGGTTGTGGAACTTCATCTGTTGGCGTAGCTGGTCCAAATGGTTGGCTAGGTACTCCGAGCCTTCCGTCATTATATTCTACAACTACAACTGCTTGATATTCCAATCCATCGACCAATGGCTGCCCTTGGGCACTAGTAATGTCCGTTTGGGTTCTTGAATGGATTGCGATTGCTGCATCCGGATTGAGCCCAATCAAATCTGTTGATGTGGGGGCAGCGTCCCATCCACCCTGCTTTGCAAAGAGCAAATATCTAGCAAAATCCTCATCGTGGACTGTTGTCCAGTTTGCTGTCAGTGTCGACCCACCATCATTGGGACGGTCAAACAATGAAACACCATCAACAGGAGTTTCAGTTCTTGACCAGTCATAGATTAAACGAACTTCCATCGAACCATTACTTGGCGAGTATAATTTGAAGTTAGCAAAACTACTGCCGTTGAATATAACTGCATTATCTACAGCAGATTGTAATGAAGACAAGAAGGTCACATCTTCAGACAAATCTAGGGTTACATTGTAGTTCAGTAAGACAGTTTTTGTCCATATTGCACTGCCCGAAGAACTTGAAGAGAAAGTAAGTGGCACCGCTTGTAACTTGATTCCATGAACTCCAGCAACGCCCAAATCTTGGTCTAAAGTAACCGTATTATTCAAATCTGCAAGTTGTATTTGGGTTCCTGGATGGGTAAATTCCGTAATGTTGGTAATGATTTGATTAAATCCAACATTGAGTGGTTGTGCTCTCCTGTTGAATGTCCTGTCAAGCATTGGCCAAGATGTGCTTGATTCATAACCATACAATCCATCTGTTGCGGTTGTTATCCAAAGATAATCCGAGCCTAGGAATATTCCAGTAGTATCAGGTAATGCTATGCTCTTCTGAACTGGGTGGCCAGCCATTCTAGCCTCAAGAATGGTGACTCCGTTTTCTCCCATTGCGATTAGGTCATCTCCGTCACTGTACATTTCAATAATGGGCCATGAACTAGATTGCCAATTTGCAACACCATCTTCAATATCTCCGCTTGCAGAATTCCAGTGAGTCACAGGTCCAGTGTCTGTTGCAATGTGAACTCCCCACCAATCAGCGGTTAGTGCGGTTACATAGTTGCTTGGCAGTTGGTCAAATTTATGAGTATCAACCACAGTTGTAGACGCGCTATCTACCTCAGAAATCCCAGGTCTTTCCGATCCTGCTCCATCATGTGCAGCGAATATAGTAGATGCACCGTTCAAATCAACAGTAGATGTTAATCCCCACACAGAATTTCCAGACATGCCAGAATTTTGCTGGGTTAGAGTTTGTGTTACAGTATTGCTACTGATGTTATACATCCCCAATCCAGCAGGCGTAGCTATCCAAATTAGATTGGAATCAGCAGGGTCTAGTAACAAATCTTCGACTATCTGAGACGGTAATCCATTAGCGGTAGATATTGGGTTTAACCACTCTGCACTTGATTCATCATATCTTCCAATACCTACGTTTGTAGCAATGTAAGTGATGCCTCCAGTTGTCTCAAATGCGTTAATGGTGTTCGATGGCAATCCCGCAAGTAATTTCCCGTGCGTAAATTGACCGCTAGTCAGATTGTAAGCATGAATGCCCGCACTCGATGAAGAAGTACCTTGAAGACCGATAAATATCTCATCCCCTACAATTATTGTTCCATCCATAAATCCGTGGATGGAGTTAGGAACTACTGCAAATGCTCCACTGACAAGGTCCAAAGTCATCAACCCCGCACTAGAAGTTGCCAGATAGAGAGTGTTTGCAATAAGGTCCATTGAGCGGATTTCTGTTGGTACTGGTAAAGACCATCCGTTTGTCCACTCTACAGAATTATTGGCTAATCTGGTACCTTGAAGAATACCTGAAGATGTTTGGACTCCGTTACTTTGGAATGAGCGACTTGTTGTGGCTGCCCAGACATGTGTGCTATTTCCTGCAATCTCTGTAATTAGCCCACTAACCAAACCAGGCAGAATAAACTCAGGGTTGATACCGTTCTGGTCAAGATAGTCAACGTGTGAATAGCCTGAACCGTAACCAGCTTGCCCAATCAACCACTTTGTACTGGTTGCTTGTAAAGAAGTAATAGCAGATCCAGTGTTTACTACGTTAGCGGTTCCAGCAGCACCTCCGGTGATTGGAATGATGCTCAATCCACCTCCTACGATGTTCTGTCCTGAATTCCCAATTGCATGTCCAACAAGCAGGTTTCCATTGCCGTACTCTAGAGTATCCCACCAAATTCTATCGCTTGGGATTCTGTTGTTGTTGTAATCGATATCTGTGAGCCATGAAGATGTAGAGTAAGAATACCTGCTAATAGGCTCATCATCGCTATTATATCCGACATATAGGACATCATTTTGGTCACAAGTTACCGAACCTGGCGCATCGTCATCTAATACCCCATTTGTGAATGAGGTCCCGATATTTCCTGTGGATAGATCAATTCTTGCAACACCACCGTTACTGAATCTCGGATAAACAGCAATATTCAGAATACCGCCACATTCTGTCATAGAAATCGGGTAGCCATCAGGGATTCCGTTACTGCCTGTATCGTAGGTGTTCCAGTTTCCTTGTGAATCTAAATGCGAGATAAAACCATCTCTAAATTGTCCAAAGTTATCGAAATCAGCGCTTCCCACAACCAAATCTGTACCATCAGTCCAAAGTTCAAAAGTTGCCTCTCCTATGTTGGACGGGAGACCTGAACCGGGAGTCCATGTGCTTAACCATCCACTAGTTGATTCATCAAATCTGTGAACTCCATCAACAGCGGCAAATAGAACTTCACCATCATATTCGATTATTTCTCTGATAGGGAACTCGAGCGAGTATGTAGTTGAATCAGTCCATTCGCCAATCATTGCTCCAGACGCTGAATAGTATTGCAATTTTTCTTCGCCCCACGAAATAAAAGTAGCCCCTGTGGAGGTTTCATATGCAGTAACGCGATTCACCGCTCCGATAGGTTCGATATTTACTTCCCAGGAATTTGTGGAGAGATTCCATTGTGCTATACCACCTGAGCCATCAGTATTCCACCATTGGCCACTGGCAACACCGACCATCAGCATATCTCCAACGACGTCTATGCCGTAGATATCTCCCCCATTCTCGCCGATTTGTTGACCGGCATCTAGAGCAGATAGACCACTAAAGTTACCAACATCGATTCTGAAAACGTTGTCAGAGGATTGTGCTTGATGGTAGTATAATGTATCTCCATAAATGACCATATCAAACGGGTTACCGTTGCCAACATACAACGAATCAGATTTTTCTATATCATACAACTCATCTCCGTTTATGGCATCTATTAACTGGAAACCATCTTCTCCGCCTATCCATATTTGTTCTGGATTTGCGGGATTGGAGCCACTAGAAGCAACTCGCCCATAATCAGCAACCAAACTAGTTACATCTCCATTTCCAGGATCAAGTATTGCATTGCCGGATGGAGAGCCACTATATTCGGTCCAAGTTGGCAACCATGACTTTGTTGAGATTTCATATCTTGCAACACCGATACCGTTCAGTCCGATGTAGGCAATGTCATCGATTATTGTAACTGGAGCATTATTTGTCACAGACCCAGCAGTCCATTCGTCAGTCACAGTAAAACTAGACTTGTCAATTATTCCTACCCCACTTAGAGTTCCTCCAAAGACGTTTGTGGAATTAACTCCAACTGAGTATGTAGCCCAATTAGGCATGCCGTCATATACATTCAAACAATCGTCAATTTGGACGTTGCTTAATGTGTATTTACACACACCAATATTTGTTGCCGAATAAAGGTCCGGACCATCTATTTCAAAGTCAAAGTGTTGGCTTGGCCTTGTGGTCCAACTGCTTCCCTGAGAGAAGGAGGTTGAACTGCTACCATCCCAACTAATTGCGCCCTGCTGAGTTCCGATTAGAATCTTTGAGCCAGCGCTCTCCAAAGAGTATACGTTAGCTGAAGGTAGGACTGCAGTACCCGTGGGAACGCGAAAACTTTGGGTTAGAGGATCGAGTATGTCGCCAGTGCTCATATCCTTTCTTGCAACTCCGTAGCCAGGTAGTCCGAGGTGAACCACATCTCCCAAAACCGCAATCGGTGCGTACGAAACACCGTTCACTCCTGTTGAAATCCAAGGCGATAGGAAAGAATCATTGTTGATATCATACCTAAGAACACCAGAGTCTTCTGTAGCAATGTGAGCAATATCGTTCCATAATGCAATTGTTCCAAGATTACTTGTATCAAGACCACTGGTTGAATCCATTGTTTTAAACACAGAATTCGAACTAGAATTGATAATTGAAACGCTACCCTGTTCATGGACAATCGCTATGTTATCGCTTGATACGGCAATATGAGCAATATCATTTGTTAGCAATCCATCGCTAGTAGTCCACTGATTTATTGTCGAACCAGTTAGGTCCAATTCATATATCCCCTCAGTTTCTACGGCTATGAAAATCGAATTCCCATCTGAAACTATTTTTGTGATTTGGTTACTGAATGGTACTGCAGCAAACCATCTTGATGTGCTTGTGTCGAACATATCAAGAATCGTGAAACTTGCTACATAAACAGTATTTCCTACCTGAACTACATCGAGCATTTCTGCACTGCTTGGACCACTTCCGATTATTAATTCGCCAGTTTTTAGAGTGCTAGAACTAGGGTCTAATTCAACCATTACTCCAGAGCCATCGCTTAGAAGCATGATATCGTTAGATGGCGATCTAGCGCCGTTTGAATTCCAAGCGATTAAGTTGTAACCGCCTTGTAGTAAACCGTAATTGCTAATCGGAGAATTTGTTGTAAATACTCCACTCGTTAAGTTGTATATGTGCAGGGTGGAATCTGCTAAGATAAACAACGAATCACCAACGTGGTCAATTGATACAACATAATCACTAGCCAACCAATTTCCTGAATTCCACGTTGCCAACCAGAACCCGTTATTGTAGTCGTACCTAGCGACGCCAGCATCCAATGAGGCAAAGAAAAGGTGATTGCTGGAGTGGTGGAATCGGTAAATTAAATCTGAATGTAAGTTATTAGCAGTCGATAGCATACTGAGAGTTGATTGAGTGTTAACATCAAATCTTGCAACCCCGACTCCGTAGACTGAAACATACAAAATGCCGTTGAGCTCAGTCATATCCGGTACAATTCCTGATCCCCAGTCGCTGTCGAGGGAAGAATCGATGAGTTGATTCCAAGAGGAAGAAGAATCATCCCAAAGGTATAATCCATACACTCCTGCTCCATACAAATCATTTGAACTGCTGACTAGGACTTCAGTTAGATAATCTCCCTCCTCTCCTAAATCACTAGTTGGTCCTTGCTTAATGGTCGAGTTGGAAAGTGAAACAGTAAACAAATCACCATTTGACATCACCACATAGACACTATCTCTAGATTGGTCCACTTCGACGTCATATACTGAACCCTCTGTTTCAAAATCGTATAGATCAATAATTTCTGGATTTGAATTTGCATCCAACATGGCCAAACTTTGGTCAATTCCAATGTACAATCTTCCATCATCAGGATGCGTTGCTTCCCCTCCAACATAAGCGGTGAGCGGTGATAAAGAAACCACTGGGTCACTTGGAGCAAGTGCCTCAACCACTAACTCATTGATTTGTGAACCACTTGGTAATGTCCATGTCGCTCCGGTGAAAGAATTAGGGTTTAGCCTACCTGAAACAGTTTTTCCTGCATCGAATGCACCAGTTGAACCTAGCATTCCATTACCTCTCCAGTCGAATAGATTGAGCCCAACATCCGATGCTACCAGTAACGGCTCTTCGATTTCCAATCCTTGAGCGCCATCGACCCTAATTTGTAAAGTAGCATTTTCTAAAACCGCTCCGGGAGCAAATTCCACACTCCAATCAGCAGTTGCTTGTGTTCCTAGAGCTTGGTCAGCACCCGTTGCATCTAACCTCATCCACCCAGTGTCGTTTTGACCATCCATTGGCCAAACAACATTGTTTGGATCTTTGTGGGCTGAAACTGGTGAAATAATGCCCACAGGTGCAACCACTGATAACACCATCAAAACAACCAGCACAACTGATTTGCTGACAAGGGCGGAGTCTTTCTTCCCAAGGCGGGTAGAGTTCATATTTGTTCAGCGCAGTATCTTCATATTTGAAGGAACTCCATGTCTGATGATATAAGTCTCGAGATTAAAAATGAGTCCAATGTCAAATAAGGTCTCTTAGTGTCCCGTTTTCTCCCAATTCAAGCAGCCTTATTGTGGAAGTTCTTCCCGTTATTGCTTGTGGGGAACCAGACACTGCCACAATCTTCATTCCCTTTGACAGAAGACCTTTATTCAAACACTTGGAAATGACATTTTGAATAGTTGACCTTGCTCTATTTTCTTCTTCGATTTGTATGGTTAATGTCCCCGGAAGAAGTGTTGTCCTTCTTAGGGCCCTTTCTCTACTTGAAAATACAAATAATTTGGTTTTGGGCCTGTATGCCGCAAGTAATCTAGCAGCATTTCCATGCTGTGTTGCAACCAATATAGCATCTGCATCTACGTCCTTCGCTAGGCTGGCAGCGGCACCAGCAATTGCTCTTGTGGAGGTGAAGGAAGCAAGCGCAGGTGGCTGAGGCAATTCTTGCATTGATTTTGCAACTTCAGTAGCAATTTTTGCCATTGTCTGAACGCTTGCAACAGGATAGTCGCCTGATGCGGTCTCGCCACTCAACATCACAGCAGAGGTATGTTGCCTGATAGCAGTAGCAACATCGGTAATTTCGGCTCGGGTCGGTCTAGGATTATTCACCATACTTTCCAGCATTTGAGTTGCAACAATTACTGGTGTACCTCTTTGTAAACAGGAGTTGATGATTTTCTCTTGCACCAAGGGAACTTGTTCAAATGGTATCTCAACTCCTAAATCGCCACGAGCAACCATTACTGCATCAGATGCTTCAACGATTCCATCTAACTGATCAACAGCAGCCGGATGCTCTATTTTTGAGATAAGCCAAGTGTGAAAACCAGCCTCTGCGATTATTTCTTTGGCACGTTCTAAATCATTAGGTGATCTAACATACGATACGGCTACGAAATCAACTTTCATCTCTAAAGCATGATTTAGGCAATCGACATCATGTTCTCCAACTGCAGGTAACTTCACTAAGGTTCTTGGAACGTTAATTCCTTTTCTTTCTGTTAAGATACCGCCATCCTCAACCCTACAGGTAATTGACCCAAATTCATTATTTTCAGTTTCAAGGACTTCTAAACAAATCAACCCATCTGCAAGCAAGATAGGGTCTCCGATTCTCAAATCTAAACTCAAACCTTTCCATTCAACTGGAATTGCTTGCTTATTTGCATCTCCTTTGGCAACACCACAGACTAGTTTTACTACTTCCCCTCTTTCTAATTGCATCGATCCTTCAAATCTCCCCAATCTTAACTTTGGTCCGGGCAAATCAGCAAGTAAGCCCAATGGTTTGTTAGTAATTTTTTCAGCTTCTCGCAAATTAGCGATAGTCTTTGCTTTGCCTGCAAAATCTCCATGGGAATAATTGAGTCTTGCAACATCCATTCCAGCGTTAATCATCTCGACTAAGGTTTCAACATCATCGCACGCTGGGCCGATGGTTGCAATAATTCGAGCCCTCTCCATAATTTCAGTTTGAGAATGACGGTTCTTGATATAGTTGTATGGAATCTCTATATTTTATTCAATTGCTAATGAATAATTCACTTTCAAATCTGTTTTTTTAGCCATTTTTCTCACACAACTCTCAAACACTAAACCTAGTGGGAAACTTTGAGGCGGGACTATGTCCAAGGAAAATCAAGAGAATCAACTTCGCAAAGAAGCGCTCGAGTATCACCTTGCCGAGCCGAGAGGAAAAATCAAGGTAGTTCCTACAAAACCTCACTCAACTGCACATGAGTTGTCTTTAGCGTACTCGCCAGGTGTTGCCTATCCATGTTTGGAAATAGCAGAGGATGAATCAAAAGCCAATTTGTACACTAGTAAAGGTAACCTAGTTGCAGTTATATCAAACGGAACTGCTGTACTTGGACTGGGAGATATCGGGGCACTGGCTAGTAAACCAGTTATGGAAGGAAAGGGCTTGTTGCTCAAGACATTTGCAGATATCGATGTTTTTGATATTGAAGTTGATACTAAAGATCCTGAAGAATTCATCAAAACAGTGGTTAACATTTCAAAAACATTTGGAGGCATTAACCTTGAAGACATCAAAGCACCGGAATGTTTTGAGATAGAAAGGAGAATTTCGGAAGCAACCGATATTCCAGTTATGCACGATGACCAACATGGAACTGCGATTATATCAGCGGCTGCTTTGTTGAACGCAGCAGAAATCCAAGGAAAGAAATTAGTTGATTTGAAGGTAGTTGTAATAGGTGCAGGAGCCAGTGCAATCGCTTGTTCGAACCATTATGTTGCGGTAGGTGTAAAACAATCTAACATAACAATGGTTGACTCAAAAGGAATCGTCACCAAAAAGAGACTGGAAGCAGGGGAGTTGAATGAATTCAAGGCTCCATATGCTCATGATAGAGAGCCAGGAGATTTAGCAGACGCTTTGAAGGGTGCAGATGTAATGTTGGGATTGTCAAGAGGAGGACTTGTATCAAAAGAAATGGTTGCGAGTATGGCTGCAAAACCAATAATTTTTGCTCTTGCAAACCCAACACCAGAAATCCTTCCTTCAGAGGTAAGAGAGGTTAGAGACGATGCAATCATTGCAACTGGAAGATCGGATTATTCCAACCAAGTCAACAACGTTCTTGGATTCCCATACATCTTCAGAGGAGCACTTGATGTCAGTGCTACTGACATTACTCAAGGCATGAAAATGGCAGCGACTCGTTCATTAGCAGAACTAGCAAAGGAACCTGTTCCAGATTATATTTCAGCAGCTTATGATGGTAAGAAAATGCAATTTGGTCCAGATTACATCATCCCAAAACCGTTTGATAGAAGGGTTCTGATTTGGGAAGCCAGTGCAGTTGCAAAAGCAGCAGTGGATGAGGGGATAGCAAAATTTACTCCTGATGAATTTGATGTTCAAAAATATCGAGAAGAACTAGAGGGAAGGCTGGGACTATCATACAGCGTTATGAGATCTGTGATGAATCAAGTTAGAGGTACAAAGAAGAGAATAGTTTTCCCTGAAGGAGATAATGAGAAGGTGATTCGTGCTGCAGCACAATTAGCAGAGCAGGAGATATGCATGCCGATTTTGCTCGGCCCGATCCAGAGAATTAAGAGAATGAAGGATTCCCTTGGTCTTGATTTTGCATGCGAAATTTATGACCCTCGAAATGATGCTAGAAGGAAAGGAGTTTATTCTGAAGCAATGTTCCAAAACCGAGCTAGAAAAGGTATGACTTTGGTTGATGCTGCTCGATTGATGAAATCAAGACCATATTTCGCAAGTCAGATGCTTGAATCAGGTGATGCAGATGGAATGGTTGGTGGTGTTAGCAGAAATTATGCTGACGTACTAAGGCCAGCTTTGCAGGTAATTGGTAAAGCAGATGATGCTCATTGCATAGTAGGATGTTACATGATGTCGGTAAAAGGAAAATTGCTTTTCCTTGCAGATGCAACAGTGAACGTTTATCCTGATTCGAGAACACTTGCTGAAATAGCGGTTCAAACAGCAAAAATTGCAAGGAGATTTGGAGTTGAGCCAAAGGTAGCCATGTTATCTTTCTCTAACTTCGGCAGCAATCGCGCTCTGAGAAGTGAAAGAATCGAAGAATCCATTGAACTTGCTAGAGAGCTTGACCCATCACTGATAATCGATGGACCTATGCAAGCTGATACTGCTTTGGATTCAGCAGTTCAAAAAGAGTATCAATTCATGGAATTTGATGGACCAGCCAATGTTCTCGTGTGTCCTAACCTGGCAGCAGCTAATATCGCTTACAAGTTAGTCGAGAATTTGGCTGACGCAGAATTAACAGGTCCGATTCTCGAAGGAATGGCAAAACCAGTTCAATTAGTAGCAAGGCAAAACGGTGTTAGACATATTGTTAACATGGCTACGCTTTGTGTTGCAGAATGTATCCGAAGAGAGTCTTATTGGCAACAAATCTCAAGAGAAGCTGAGAATTGATTATTCTTTCATCGCATCATCAATTCTTACAGTTGGCCTTCTCGGTCTCCAGACTGCACCAGTTACAAACCCTGCAACGATTCCACCGAATAATAAGTTAGCCCAACCTTCAGTTGCATAACTTCCAAACCCTCTCAAAACAGGAATCAAAAACGATGGAATTATTCCAATAAACAAAGTACATAGCAATTCTGTTCTAACATTTTTTGCAAAGTCTGAATTGTTTGGAACCTTAGGAGTAGGAAGTTCTCTTTTTGGAGATATCACAAGTCTTAGTGATGTGTTTCTTAGCCTTCGGTCTTGAGGAACAGCACTTGTTGCAAATTCGTTTTGATTTCTGGGATGAACTTGCAATCCGGCTTTTTGTGTAGACAACGGACCTATCATAGATTCTAATCTTGGACTGCCATCCATGTGTGCTCCTCTAAAATTGCTAAAGGCAGAGTCTGCTAGAACTTCGACATTATTTGGTGAGGTTGAGATTATTCCTAGATCATGTGCTCTTTTCCATTCCCCAATGCTGGGGGCCCTGACCTCATACCCTTGATCGATAATTCCCTCAAATTTCTCAATTATTTGTTCACGAACCTCTAGGTCAATTCCTGTAAAATCCACCCCTTCATCCAACGAATTTAGTCCTGGAATGAGGTTTGACAATTGCTCTGCACTCAACACGCTTTTGGTTATGAAATACTCTGGAATTGAGACTTCGTGTTTAGGGCGATTTGTTGCATAAACCCAACCACCTTTGTCGGTTCCAACAGTGGTCAAACCTGATTCAATCCTCAGAAAATCAATTCCATTAAGTTGGAGTTGATTTTCGTCAGTCAGCATAAGGATGCCTCATCAAGCAGTCGCTTTTTCCATGGAGTTATACCATTTCATGCCCTCAGCATGATCTGTAAGTTGTGCAAATTGTGGGAAAGGGCTGATAGATTTCATGTATCCATAAGCAGCAAAGTCTACTATACCCGGTTCGTCTCCAGCAAAAAAAGTTGAATTCTCGAATTCAGCAGTGAATTCATCGAGTAAATCATGCCACAAATTCTTCGGAGATCTACCATCATTCTTGATTCTCTTTTTTGCTATGATTCCCCACATGATAGGAAAACCAGCCCAAGCGTATAATCTTCTAGATATGAAACCAAACTTTTCTAGTCTTGCAACTCTGATAGTAGTTTTGAAAGCAGAACCAAGCGTTCCATATAAGATCGGAACAGTTGCTTTGGATAATTTTGTGTCAGCCCATTCTAGCCACTTTTCGTTTTTCTCTCCATCTCCTCTAGCAGATATCTTTCCATCAAAATGCTCTTTGTCTATGTATTTCAAAATGGGAGTGGAATCGACTACAACCTCTCCTGAACTTGATGTCCAAACTGGGACTTTGCCCCAGTCACCTGCAAATGCTAATTCTTTTTTCGTTTTCATTGCATTGACTTGAACTTGGTTAACATCTATTTTCAGATAATCTGTCATGCCTCGAACCTTCCAGCAGAAAGGGCAGGTTTGCAGCATGTGCAGACTTGGCGATTCACCCATGATTGACGCAAAAGAAGGTAATCTTTCAATTCTCGCTTTCTTCCTCAGAAAATGGACGCCATCCTATTTTCCAAAAATCTAGGTCATCAAGCATTTCCATCCAAACATCATCATCACAAGTTAACAATCTAAAAGCACGCGCCTGTAAGCCCTCAGCAGCCGTATTATCGAGTATATTTGCTTCTACAGCATCTTTCCACTCGACCTGTAATTGTCTGATTATTCGCCTTGCTTCCTCTGGTTTGTCAAAGTTCTTTTCACAAGTTTCCTGCAATTCTTCCAGCCAGGTACGAGTGTCTTTCCTGATAGGGTCATTAGAGCGTGGCCCAGAAGGCTTTGACTTGAATGGCCACCATCCCATGAATAGCCTTTGATGCTCTTGTATATTGAAACCTATGGAACCAATTATGCCATACTCAATGATTAGGAACAAAATCAATAGATGGGTTGCTATGGAAAAGGCATGGGTAGATTAGTGGTTCATCTACACGGTAAAACCAAGAATAAAAACCTCTCTAATTTGATTGGTGAATACCAAGATAGGCTAGCCTCTATTTCTTTGAAAATACTGACTTATTCTGATAAATTAACTGCCCTTGAATTTCTAAAAAAAGTCCCAGATAACGGAGAAAAAATTCTGCTTGATGAAGGTGGGCAGGAATTTGATTCCGTTAGTTTTGCAAAGTTTGTAGGCAGTAAACAATTATCCAATCAAGATACCCATTTCTTAGTTGGCCCTGCACAAGGTTGGGATGGAGTTGAGCGTGATAATTACATCCGTTTGTCCCTATCCAAGATGACAATGCCACATGAACTTGCTAGTCTGGTGTTGATTGAACAAATATACCGAGCGACTGAAATTAACAAGGGCTCAAACTATCACAAACAATAAAATTAGTCCCGATGCGCCAATTGTTCAAAAATATAGAAATATTATATAATAACAAAATTCAATTGATATCATGAGTAGAGATGTAGTATGGTTGGTAGTTGTCTTAATCCTAGGAGGTAGTATTCTAGTTCTGCTTAATTCAGAAGAGGAGAACTCTAATCTTGTTGACATAGAAGAATTAACTTGTCCCTTAGGCGACATACTCGTAAGTAATACCTCGCTTGCCGAGGGCTATGAGTGCATTCCATTCGATCCCCATACCATGTTTCACACTCATCCTGCCCCTGTTCTAACTGTTACAGATGTAGTTGATGATGGTACGTTAGTAGTAGTCACAGGAAACGTAAATCATTTGCATCCTGATGAAATAACTGTTCGTGCCGAGAAAGGGGAAAATACGTCTCCGGTAACTACACAACCCAACCTTAACGGAGCATGGTCGTTAACAATAGAAAGCACAGCTTCAAAAATTTATATCAATATAACAGCCTCACATGATTTAGAACAAACATTTTCCGAGACAACACTAGTAGAAATTACTCGAACGAGTTCTGAAGAAACCAATCAAAGTAATAACAACACCGAAAACGGTAACGACAATAACACAGATGCCAATACCGACAATCAAACGAACAATAGTACCGATGACGGCACCGATAACGAAACCGGTAACAACAACGACAACGGAACGGATAACAACACCGGAAATAACACTGGTAACCAAACTGACAACGGCACCCATGACCCGCCAAGCCCCACCCAGCCAACCTACGACCCTTCAGACATGGGTCAATTTTGGCTTGATGTGTTCCGCTGTCAAGCAGGACAAAACATCACACAGGTCGACGACCTATCCACTGCGGAGGTTGAAACACACGAATGTTCGGTGAGCATTACGATGAATGAAACGCACATCACCATCACGACCAACGGGCTACCGGACCACGATTTCGAATCCACCCTGGCCTGCACCCAAGCCAACGACTGCACCCGTGCTCAGAACTACGAGTGGACTATTCCACGCTCGCCGGTCAACGACACTACGGGAGGTCACGATGCCACGAATTGCCCCGAAGCGAACGGTGATTACGAATGCGCAGCGGCTCTCGGTGAAGTGGCGATTGCCATCAACGGCGTGCCGTTTTACGGACCTGAAGACGGCCCTGGAGGCGATGCCGTGGCCAGTCAACACGGGGTTTACGAAGAAGACCGACAGCCGATTGAACTCGGCGTTTGTCATGCACACAACGGCATGGGCGGTACCTTCCACTACCACGCTGACGCTAATTGCCTTCACTGGCATCCTGATGAGGGGGAAACCATCCTCGACTACGATATCAGCACCCCTGCTGCCGTAGCACAGAATACCGCTAATGGAACACATTCAGCAGTGATTGGTGTTGCAATGGACGGCTACCCCATCTACGGACTTTGGGGTTATGATGACCAGATGAATGTCATCGAGATGAGGAGCTCCTACAAACTCAAAGAAGGCGAGACAGGCTACAATGGAATTGACGATTATGTCTATCTTCAAGGTCTCGGGCACCTCGATGTGTGCAATGGGCATTTCGGACCAACCCCTGAATTCCCTGATGGTATCTACCACTACCATTCAACTATGATGAACGGTGAAGGCGACATGGGCTTCCCGTACTTCCTGCTGTGCTACCACGG
>CAXAGT010000029.1:0-19883 GCA_963968885.1 uncultured Candidatus Poseidoniales archaeon
ATTGTTGATCCCGCTAAGGTGACTCGCTCAGGTTTGCAAAATGCAGCTTCAATAGCAGGAATGGTTCTTACCACAGAATGTATAGTCGCTGATTTGCCTGAGAAGAAAGATGCTTCTCCATCTGGCGGAGCAGGTGGTATGGGTGGTGATTTTGATTATTGATTAGATAATCAACAGTCGATTTCTTTAATTTCAATCAGGGACAGGGTTTATACGACAATTGACCGACCTTATAAGACTACTATTCTTTGTGGAGCATGTGGATACATCGGGGAAATTGATGGCAAAAGGCCTGCATCTTACACCTGCTCAAATTGCGATACCGTGCTTTGGGAAGAAGAGGAAGAATGACAATTTATGCCAGTTATGAAGGGATGAATTGAATAAAAAAAAGGGATTGGGTCAATCATGGAGAATCTAAGCTTGACCAATCCTGAGCGAAGATTACTCTCCAAAATGCAGGGGACATCCAACCATTGGACGGTCGGGGAAGTGTTGTCTGCGTGTGATTGGAAAGACCAAGCTATCGCTGTCGGAGCTGGAGAGGGATTAGCAAATCAGGGATTGGTTGAGCAAATCATCAATTCGAAAACAACTGTCCAAATCGGCAAAAATGGAATTGAAGCAATTGAGAATGGTTTGCTTGAAGCAAGACTATGGAATTGGATTTGTGAAAGCGATGAAGCCACAATGTCTAGTTTGTCTCAAAATTTTGAAAGATCTGAGGCTGGTCCTGGAATTGGTTTATTGAAGAAATTAGGCGTTTCAATACAAGGCGGAGTTCTAGTTGCTCAAGATGCAAATGCTGTCGAAAAAGAAATCCAAGCAAGATCAGAATTTCTATCATCTCTACCAAAAAATATCGAAGATTGCAACCATGAAATGGTTGAAATCATGAAATCAAGGAAGGGCTTAATCGAGGTGTCAGAAACTACAAATCGCACTTGGATAGTTACTTCTGAGGGTAACGAAATTGACCCATCTCAATTGATTGAAAAGGAAATAATTAGCGAGATAACTCCGGAACTGCTTCAATCAGATTCATGGAGAGATGCAGAATTCAGAAGATTCGATGTCACCCTTGATTCTGCAATCCCAAAGAGAGGTAAATCTCACCCAATGCAAGCTTTAATCGAGAGAATTAGGAGCATATTCTTGGAGATGGGATTCTCTGAACTAGTCGATGATTATGTCCAAACTGCTGGATGGAATATGGATGCATTATTTATCCCTCAGGACCATCCTGCAAGAGAAATGCAAGATACATTTTATCTTGATAATCCAAAATCAATTGAGCTGAATAATGAACACTTGGAGCTATGGAAGTCAGTGCATGAAAATGGTGGTGACACAGGTTCCACAGGATGGCAAGGAACATTCTCCGAAGAAATAAGCAAGAAAGGGCTTCTAAGGACCCATACCACTGTAAATACAATACAATATTTGGCAGACAACCCAGATAAACCATGTAGAGTTTTTTCCGTTGATAGAGTCTTCAGAAAAGAAGCGATAGACAGAACCCATCTGCCTGAATTCCATCAAATTGAAGGAATTATAATGGAAGAAGGCGCTACATTGGCTATGCTTGTTGATACCCTCAAAACATTTTATTCAAAAATGGGCTATCCAGAGGTAAGAGTTAGACCTGCATACTTCCCATACACTGAACCATCATTAGAAGTTGAAGTAAAATGGAGAGGGAAGTGGCTTGAGTTAGGTGGAGCAGGAATATTCAGACCAGAGGTTACCGAGCCACTAGGTGTCAAACATCCAGTTTGTGCTTGGGGAATGGGTTTAGAAAGACTTGCAATGTTAGTGCTAGGTCTTGACGATATTCGCCAATTATATATCTCTGATTTAGATTGGTTAAGTTCACAACCAATCCTGTGAGGTGGATTGATTTTGAATAATCAGGGCTCAATTCCTTTGAATGATTCAAACTCTATTTGGTGGAATAGAGGACTTGCTATTTTTATTGCTCTGCTAGCAATATTCTCAGGATTTAGTGCTGTGATAGGAGCAATTTTTGATTTTGGAACGATTCTAAATTTCATAGAAGCATCTACGGAAGATATAGAGGAGCCAAAACATCCGGGAGATAATGCAACAGAAGAAGAAATAAAGTTGTATGAGGAGGAAAAGATGGTCTTTGAAGAGATCAACATGACCCTTACGATGATGAGGCAAATGGAAGAGAAAAATATTCAAGACAAACAGGTTTTTTTCTACGGGTTAACTTTCTTAATAGCATTCCCTACCGTTGCTTTAGTCTGGACTAAGCACGAATATTGGCTCCACTCGGCATTAGGATGGGCTTCGTTTCAATTTGCTGGCTCAATTTGGTTGCAGGCAATCACAATACCCATCCTTTCTGAAATGTATTCTGGGGTTCCTGGAGGCAATTACATGCAATACTCAGGATTTGCGAGTACCTCAGGCTGCAGTTTGATGATTTTTGGATTCATAGCTCTAGTTTATCTTTCAACAAATGAAAAAGCAAATTCTATTCCAGAGAGTGCTTTCCACCTTCACTCTGGACAAAACCCCTGAGAATAGTATTCAAATAACCTACCCTTGATGGCCTGACATGCAACCACAACAACCTGTCCAAATCGCAGTCTCAAACACTGAAACAATCGCTGGAGCAACTATTGTTCAATCTCTTGGACTTGTTACAGGCTCAACAGTTAGAGCAAAAAATATTGGAAAAGACATCTTAGCAGGTCTAAAAAATATCGTTGGTGGAGAATTAGGAACCTATACACAGTTATTGAATGAAGCAAGAAATCAAGCCTTGCAAAGGATGATGGCTGACGCTCAGGCAAGAGGAGCCAATGCTGTTGTAAATGTTAGATTTGCAACTTCCGCCGTGGCTGGTGGGGCTGCAGAACTGTTTGCTTACGGGACTGCTGTAGTTATTCAAGGATGATTCAAATGGCTGACTCTGCTGAATCAATAATTGCATTACTGAGCATATTGCCGAGTTTTCTTCCAATTATTTTGATTATATTTTCCGCCATCTATGGCACCATTTATCAAAATGGGTTAGATAAAAAAAGATTGAAAAGAGAACTTGAATTTTTCAACAACTATGGTAAAGACAATCTGATGACTCTTGAAAATCACGGATTGGAAGGAAAACCCTCAGCCATGAACCTAGTTTTTACTAATATCACAGTCGGTCCATCGTGGTGGCAATTATTCATAGGATGGTTGAAGGGAATATTTGGCGGAGAGATACAATCATATTCTAGAGTCCTGAACTATGGGCGAATGGAAGTTCTCCAAAGACTTCGAGAAAAGGCAGCACAGGAAGGATGGGATCAGGTAATTAACGTTAGATTGGAATCAGTTGTTATCTCAAAATCAGCAGGTAGGAACGATAAAACAAGCGCCATAGAAATCTATGCATATGGGACTGCTGTCAAGTATTGATTAAAATGTCAACCCTAGACAAAGCAGATTTTTCTGAATTCTACAAAACAAACTCACCCGATTTGTCTTGGGTTGAAAAGCCAGGAAGACACCAAATTAGGTGGAGAATGTTTGACAATAAATGGATAACAGCAACTAGGCGATTTAGAGATTCGAATAAGCTATCTACAACTCTTTCAGACCAAGCAGCAAGAGATGTTTACATTGGGACTGCTTCTTGGCTTAACCCGGTTCAACTGCCGAAAAAAAATGATATTGACAAGGAGCCGCCCGTATTATTAGATCATTGGATTGTATTTGACATTGATAGAAAACCACTTACAATGAAAACTCTAGAAGAAGGAAGAAAAATTACCAACTCACTACTGGAATACATGGAGGAAAAACACGAGCATAAACTAATTTCAATCAGTTTCTCTGGCGGTAAAGGCTTCCACTTAATTTTCAAAGATGTACAACGCCAGAAATTCCTCATAGAAGATTTATCAAAAAGAGAAGAGGTTGTTATCGAGCACAGAAAGGCTTTGCTAAATGAAGTTCTAGAGGCTGGCTTTGATGTCGATAAATTAGTGACGGCAGATACGAGAAGAATTATTCGATTGCCAGGAACATTACATGGAACTTCTGGTTGGTGCTGTAATAGAATTACTAGGGCAATGTTATCAACCCCTGTAAAAAAATGGCTCCAAACTTTACCAAGACATGAGAAGTCAGTAGATATTCCAAATAAGGCGAACCTTTGGAATATACTCCAAAAGTTACCAGTTTCAAACGACGTTAAGGATGAAAACAAGTTGAACGAAAAAGGACAAAGTACAATACTTGAGATGCAGGTTAGTAGTCAAGTTGTTGGAGTTTCAAATAGAAGTTCATTTATCGGATGGTTGCCAAATAAGTTAACCGAAAAAGAGGACAATCAATTATTCTCAAGAATGAGGGGGCTTGGTTGGACGCCTATTTACAAATTCAAAAATCAAAAGGAAGATCTAATCATCGTACCAAGAGCAATCAATACTCCCCAATTAAGAAATTTCTTTCAAAAAAATTCTTTGCAAAAATATGCTAACAAAATAAAGAATTTAGGACATTTATGGGTGCCAATGGTCAGAGCATCCGAGTCTACAAAATCTGAAATTCACGAAATTGGTGAACTCGAAATATTCTTCCAAGATGAAGAATCAAAGCTACCAATGTCAGCAACTCACAATGAATTGATATCAAGATTATCTGATTATGTTGTCAAGTATGAAAAAGAAATAGGGCGTAGAGAACCTGCGATTAGAATTGTTCAAATTGAGTAATCTATATTTGCTGACCATAACTATTGAGGTCCGTCCAAAGGAGCTTAACGGCAATGACCTACGAATATTATTCGTGAAAACAACCGACTGCGGGGCACGGACAGCCCCGTAGTCAAACCAAGGTGAGAAAATGGGTTTTCTAGACATTTTGAAAGGACTATTTGGAGGGCAAAATCAATCCTACGGAAGTGGACAATCATACGAACAGCCAGTAAGTTTGAACCCTTGCTCGAATAATTGTGGAAGAACTGTTTCCTACTACATGCATTCTCTGTGTAAAGAGTGCTGGACGGCATCTAATCCAAAATCATGGTGGGAAGTTTCAAACTCACGAAAAAATGCCTACAACAGTATCGCTAGTTGGTATACAGTAGGGCAAACAACAGAAGAGGAAGTAAGGCATAATTTGACCGCTGAAGCGGGTTGGTATAGCGGAGTAGATGAGTTAATTGCTTCACCTGTATTTCGCGATATTATGCAGTGGGATACTGAATAAGTTATTTTAGGCACCATAATAAATTTCAGCAAGTTAAGGTACTAGAGCGTTGAAGCACGACCATGACCGACTACGTTGTCGCAAGTAGAGTTCGTGAAGAAATTAGTTCAAATTCCTTCAAAACCGGATCTGATGCAATAGAAGTGCTGGATGATTTTATTGCATGGTTGATTGATAATGCATCAGTAAGAGCAGAGCAAAATGGAAGGAAAACAGTGAGAGCACACGATTTTGTTGCTTCACCTGCAAACCTAGATCAATCTTACATCGTTTCTTCTAGGGTGAAAGATAGAATCAAAGGAATGGGATTCAATGCAAGCTCTGATGTCATGGATGGACTCAATACCTACATTAACTGGAAAATTGATGCTGCGTGTAGAAGAGCAGAAAGTAATGGAAGGAAAACCATTCGTGGCCATGATTTCATGGCTTGAGTAATCTCAGAAAATTAACAGATTGAAAGTTATTCATTCCTTTGTGTTTTCAGAAACTACGCCCATTATCTTCTCAAGCAATGAATCTGGGAAACCATCTGATTTCTCAACAACGTTACCGGATTGTGTGATAATGACACTATTTTTGTTGTGAATTAATTCCCAAGCAAGTTCACCCGCTTCAATTGCCGATTCTAATTTTTCAGCATAATTTTCTTGATCATCTTCCGGAAATTCTTCATCAGAATGATACAATGGTGAGAATATAATTCCCTGACTTTCTAATTCCTCAATCAATTCTTTTCCAAATAAGTCGAACATGTGACCCTCAAACATAGCAATCAAAATAACTGAATGTCAAAGATATTTATATGTTTAATTCAATCACTAGACAAAATTATGAAATTTCCGAATGAAAACTAGTTATTTGGAACTGACAGGACAGCCCCTCATTTATATTGGGTCGAAGATACATCTTTGAGTATCAGGGGTGATGAATAATGATAGTAGACATGAAAAAAGAGGACATAGATATCAAAAAGGTACAAACTGACAAGTTGAAAACATTCGTCAAATTAATCGAGGAAACTCTTGGACCTATTTTTGAAAATAATTCTGAAAATTGGATTCCATCTAAAACAGTTAGCAATCAAGTCAAGCAAGCATATGAAGAATTGATGCAGGTTTATGTTACAAGTTCATTGAAAGACGTACTAAATGAATTAGAAGAGAGAGCAAATGACCAAGGTGGAATAATTACTAGACCTACTCTTGCTTTTGACAACCTGCAAGAATTGATGTTCAAAGACGAGTTCTCAGATGATAGTTCATTCCTTAATTTATACTTACACTCAGTAAATGAATTGCTGTTAAGATTAAAGACATTTTTTGTGAATCATTCATCCCAAAATAAAGTAATTGAGGAACAAATTCAACAACATTATTCCAATATTCCTGTAGACTCTACACCACTAGAAAGAATAAGATTAACACTGGCAAATCATCTACCTTCTAATTATGATTTCCAGTTAGAAGATTCAGAAATCAATAAGATTTCCAGACTTATTTCTTTAGCTAAGGAGAATATTTTGTCTACCAAGGAAGAAATTGAACTTCTTGAAAAGAGAATCGGAAAAAGGAAAATAGATTTTAGTGACATGAATCAACATATTATCACAAATTATGCTATGCCAAATCAAGCCTCTCATGGAATTTCAATGTGGGCAGATGAAGCCTGCAAAGATTATCACATGCTAGAGCAATATGACATAGACAATTGGATTGGAATAGAAAGAACATCTCAATCCAGGAATCCTCCAGGTAATGAATACAGAATTATGTACATTGATATGCTAAATTATATCGAGACATTGGGATATGTGATTAAGAAGAGAACTGCAACATGTGAGTCATTAAGGGTCAAACCAAAATACAAAACATTCACTTGGGGAGGAATCAATAGGAAATATTCCACAATGGAAGACATTTATCTCTACAATCCAGAATGTCCAATTTCAGGAACCGAAATGAGACTCGTGATTAATGTGTTCTATAACCCAAACATGGGTGGAGAAATTACTGTAAGAACTGGAAAAGTATTCTTCAGCGAATTAGAAGATTCTGGACCAGATCAAATGGACCACTCAACATTGATTACCGAGTTTTTCGAAAGATGGGATGAGTATGAGGCTAGCCATGGTTTGCTGAAGAATCATAAATTTGATTCAAAATTTAACGAAATAATCCCAAGAGGAAGAGAATTCAGTGACATGGTTATCTCTGAAGAAAAGAAGGAAATTTTGGATGATAACGTATTTTCTGTACTCAGAAATAATCAGTTATTGAAAGCAAATAACATTGAAACAAATAGAGGCATAATGTTGGCAGGTCCTCCTGGTGTTGGGAAATCTATGACAATAGATGCCATAGTATCCAGCTCTAATTCCACTGTTTTATTTGCAAAAACTGAGGAGTTGCATGAGGACATTGAATCACTGTTTAGGACTGCAAGAAAATATGCACCTACTGTGTTAATTCTGGAAGATGTGGATGCCTTACTAATCAGTGGACAGAGAGGTACAAATAAATCCGGTGCTGGTATGTCTGGAATGCTGAATTGTCTTGATGGAGTTGAGAGTAATGATGGTGTAATTACCGTTGCTACAACAAATTTCCCAGAACATTTAGATTGGGCTTTAATCAATAGGCCAGGTAGGTTTGACGTGAGAATTGACTATACATATCCTGAAAAAACTGAGCTTAATCATATTATGAAGTTGAAATTGAGCGAATATAAGGTTTCAAAAGATGTGAAGCCTGAAGAGATTAGCAGACAATTCCCAAGCCCAGGATTTACAGGCTCCCATGTTCATGAAATAATAAAACAAGCATTGTTTATCTGTGCTAAAGATGTAAAGGGGAGTGAAATAATTATCACACAATCTGCTTTGAGAAAGGCATCAAGGAGAATGATTGCATCTCATGAGTTATTCGTAAAAGAAAGAGGAATAAAACTCACCTCAGGCAGAAAAAATGATTCAAGCAACTATACTGATTTTGCTTAAATTAGTCGAGAATGATATTCTCATTGTTTAGGGCGTGATGCCACATTCCGTTGAGACGTACTATGTTGTAAGCCGATCTGTCGACACGATTGACGATATTGATGACCTCTAATCTAGCACTTTTACCACCCATTGTATCAGATTTCAAACTTGACAGTGCAGCTACCGCTTTGGCGTGAGATGCTTTTACATCTCTCCAATGAGTTCTAACTTCATCTGCTGGTACTTCTTCTGCCTCGGTAAGACAAACCACTGTTATGTCGATTAATTTGTTGAGAGAAGTGTGCATTTCCAATACAGGTTCAACGATTTCATTAGGCAATTCATCAGCATTTTCATCAATTGAGCGGTCTGATCTAGCAATATCCCTTGCGTGCCTAATCAGTCTCTCAACCGTGTCGACAGCACGCAAATAAGTTGCAATTATTCTCAAGTCTTTCATCAAAGGCTGGTTTAGTGCCAAAATTAGGAGTAAATCATTGGTCAAATCCCAATTTATTTCCCTTGCTTTAGCCCTTACTTCCTTGGCTTCTTTGTACACTTCAGAGTCTAATTTAGTAAATGCATCAATAGCATCCGCATATACGTGTCTAGCTTCTTCAAAATAGTCCTTCAGTTCTTTTTGTACCGAAGAAATCCTTTCATCAAGTCCTGTTCTAATTGGCATAATTCCACCTCATCCAAATCTTCCTGTGATGTATCTCTTTGTTAATTCCTGGTCAGGGTCTGAGAATATCTTCTCGGTTTTGTTAAACTCAACCATACGGCCAAGATACATAAATCCAGTGTAATCACTAACTCTTGCTGCTTGAGACATAGAGTGTGTAACAATTACTACGGTAAAGTCCTTTTTCAATTCTAAAATTAGCTCTTCAATAGCAGCCGTGGCAATAGGATCTAATGCACTACAAGGCTCATCCATCAATATCACATCTGGTTCAATTGCAATCGTTCTAGCAATACACAATCTCTGCTGTTGACCTCCAGAAAGCGAAGTACCTAGGTCATGAAGACGGTCAGCAACCTCATTCCATATCGCGGCTCTGCTCAGACTCTTTTCGACTATATTGTCAAGTTCTTCCCTGGTTGGTTGATGATGTAATCTTACACCGTAAGCAACGTTGTCATAAATTGACTTAGGGAATGGATTTGGTCTTTGGAAAACCATCCCGATATTTCTTCTAATTTCTACTAAGTCTGCATCTTTTGCAGTTATCTCAACATCGCCTTTGGATATTTTACCTTCATAATGGCATATTGGAATCAAATCGTTCATTCTGTTAATGGTCCTTAGTAGAGTGCTTTTTCCACAACCTGAAGGACCGATTAATGCTGTAACACTATTTTTTGCAATAGGTAATGAAACCCCATACAAAGCTTGCTTATTTGCATACCATAAATCAAGATCTTCAATCATCAAATCTACTTCGCCATCTATATCAAGATCCCTTGTAGAATCGGGTACAATCTCTCCACCTATTTCTTCGCTCATGAATTCAACCTCTTTCTGAAATGTTGTCGCAATATAATAGCAATACTGTTCATTGCTACCAATAATAGAATTAGGGATATGCTTGCTGCAGCAGCCATTGAGTGCCAAGCATGCTCAGGTTCTGATGTCCAGAAGTATATCTGGATAGGAATAACAGTGAAGTTCACGTTTCCTCCAAATATTCCAGCCAAAGGCTCAGGGTCGAAAAGAACTAATGCGGCTGCTCCAACTACGACAAGCGGAGCCGCTTCTCCCATGATTCTGCTCATCGCAAGAATACTTCCTGTCATTATTCCAGGCATAGCAGAAGGGAGGACGTGGTCTTTGGTAACCTGCCATTGTGTGCAACCAACTCCATAAGCAGACTCTCGAAGCGAGGTAGGCACACTTCGCAGCGCTTCCTGACTAGCAAGTACAATAATCGGCATTGCCATAACTCCCATCGTTAACCCTGCAGCAAGAATGGATGGTCCCAAGCCCAGTCCAATTCCACCTTGTTTTACGAAAATAGCAAGACCGAACATACCGAATACAATCGATGGAACACCTGCTAAATTTGTTACAAGTGCCTGAATAAGTTTAGTGGTTCTTGATGGAGCAGCATATTCTTCAAGATAAATTGCCGCTCCAATAGATACAGGTATGGATACTATCATTGCAATCGTCATTACCCAAATAGTTCCGAAAAATGCTGACCTTATACCTGATGAGTAAGGCTGGAAAATATCTTGATAACGTTCTGTCAAGAACGGAATATCAATTGCCAAAGGAATGAATAGAGTTGAAGCGAACAATAACATTCTAGCCCACATCAGTAAACCATCACGGTTGGAAATAGAATGCTTCAATCTGTCTACTTCTTTCAGGGTCCTTCCTTGTTGTTCTAGCCTTTGCATTCCTTCTGTAGTTCTATTTATCATAACGGCTGCTAACAACCATCCAATTGCAGCAAGCGTTGAGGATACTGTGATTCCGCCAAGTGCCAAAGTAATAATGGCTAGAAGAATTGAACCGATTCTAACATGCTTATCCCTGCCGTATAGTTTCTGTAGTGGCGCAAGGGATTTTTCTGAAGGTTTTGTCACGATTATCATAGTTACAAGCAAAACCGCATAACCTGCTAACTCAACCGGTTGGAAAACAATGCCATCCTCTGATACAAGTACATCCATATCAACAGAGACAACAAAGGAAGATACTGTCGGAGCACCAGTTTCATCAGCAGCAGGCACTGGACCAGAAATTTGTTTGACTTCTATTGGTTCGGTGAGGCTAGATTTTAGGTAAAACTTGGTTTTCCTGCCAACCTCTACCTCGGATGTAGAAATACCATTTTCATCGATGTAAACATCTTCAGTTAGACCTCTTTGAGAAACAACCTTAATTTCTAATTCTTCAACTATTTCACCATCATTCCAAGAAAGTTCTAGAATAATTGGATCTGCCTTGACATTTCCTTCACCATCGATATTAGGATAATCCCAATGAAGTACATAGTCTGATTCTGGGATGAATTCCGAGGCTGGCGCGATTGTTCCAGTCTCCCCAGAAATAACAGTTGGGATAGCAATTTGCCAAACCAAGATTACCAAGAAAAATAATCCAACAAGACCCGATAGTGCTAGACCCGCTGAACCAGCCTTCTCGACGATGTCTCTTTGAGAACGGCTCTTCTTTTTCAATAAGTCAACGTCCTTTTTCATCAGTACGCCTCCCTATAAGCTGACAGAACCTTATTACCAAGCAAATTCAATGCTAAGGTGATTACGAATAAGTATAATCCAACCGCAAAAATTGTCAGGTAGCCAATTTCTCCAAACGGCAGATCTCCTCCAACACGTTGAGCGATATATGCGGTCATCGTTTGGGCTGGTAAGAACATGTTAGACGTGTAAACAGCAACTGTTCCTACTGCCAGAGTCACTGCCATAGTTTCGCCAACTGCCCTTGATAGCGCTAAGATTATACTTGCCAAAATTCCAGAGAGGGATGCTTGAATCATAACCCTAAGAGTGGTCTCAATTCTTGTGGCTCCCAATGCCAAAGATCCTTCACGCAACTCGTTTGGAACTGCTCGTAGGGCATCCTCAGACATAGAGGCAACAAGAGGAAGAATCATGATTCCAACTACCAATGCTCCGTTGATAGGATTCAGAATATTCGGGGGCTGGTCAATCCATCCGTTTCCAAATGCGATTTCTCCAATACTAACAACGATTGGACCGATGTAGATGAAAGCAAAAAATCCGTAAACAACAGATGGTATTCCAGCTAAAATTTCGAGTGTTGGCTTGACGACTGCTACCAGTCTTGGAGATGCATATTCACTTAGGTAGATAGCACAACCAACACCTAGTGGAACAGCAATAAAGAGTGCTCCGAAGGCAACTTGGAGTGTCGTCAGCAATAGGCTGTTTACGCCAAAGGACATGTTCTCACAAAGTGCTCTTCTGTCAGCGCATGCCCCGGTTGGAGTCCATTGAGTCTGAAAGAAGAATTCTCCAAAAGCGCCACCGTAATTTGTGGTGATTGCGAAAAATAAGGAGATTAATGACAAAATTCCCAATGAGTAAAGAACGGTATTATCGATATCCTCGGAATCTGCAGAACCTTGTTTGAGAGAATTATTTGCAATCCTTCCCCACATTACCAAGATTACGATTAGGGAGATGTAAAGAAGACCAGAATTGAGGAATAAGAAAGAAATACCTGCTATGATAAAAAGAATATTTTTTACCAATTTTGGCGGGAAGAGGGCTTTTTCAGGTATCGAACTTAGTTTCTCTGGCTTGTGGTTTGAAACATATTCTGCTGCGAATGCGAGCAGGAAGATTACTGCAGCAAGACCTGTTTGGCTAGTTAGACCTGCAAATTCAAAATCAACCGTGAACCAACCCCTAGCAGATGCAACTTGTTTGAAGAATGAAATAGCTTCAAAGAGCAAAGTTTGGATAATTCCTAGTGTGATTAGAATTACTGATAGACTTGTAATGAATAATATCCAGCGAGCACGGTCTTTAGAAAACTTCTCAAATCCATTGAGTAAGAAATTTTCTGCCATATTTATTCCCTCAAATTAGGCTCAATCTCTCGTGCATAAGCATGTTGACTAGGGATTCAGAGAAGTTTACCCCATATGCGCATAGTCTGCGTATTGATTCGGATATTTGTAGTTCACAGTACAACCGCTCTGATGATTTTCGTCCCTTCCAAACCTCACTCTCCTCTTCCTCTATCTCTTTCATGAGCAATGTCAATTCTTTCTTTGCCGATTGAATTACTGAAACATCTTTTGTGTACATGTTGTGGACTAGGGATTTAAGCTCCAAAGCAAGCAAAGGAATTGCATGTAGAGGCATTTCTGTCGGATCTAATTTTATCAAATCAAAATTATCGCGAACCAAGAATGCTAATCTTGTAGCATGGTCACCCATCCTCTCCAAAACTCTTGCAATGTTAGCGTGCTCCATAGCCGAGAAACGGTCAATATCCAGCCTTTTTTCTACCGACGGAATCTTGATTGCCGCTGCAACCTGACGCTCGATAAGTAATCTTCTTGCATCAATTTGTCGCTCTCTGTCCTCAATATCCCTGAGCAAATCGATACTGTCACCCTCCAGTACTGAGTAACTATCATTCACTAATTCTGAGATAAGAATGTACATTCTGTTAATCGAAACTTGAAGTTTAAGTTCAGAAGGATTCAATAGTGAAACAATACTGATTTCTTTCTCTTCGTCAGATTCAATCTCCATCCCCCTTGTATCACGAAGAAACTCTCTAATTATCATTCTAGTTTCTCGCGTGATTTTTTCCGAGGATGTAACCTTGATCACATCACTGCCCGATAGATAAGCACCAATCAACAAATCCAAGAGCCCATAATCGAGTTTAGTGCAGTCTATTGTTGTGCAAGACTTACTCTTTTGTGCTCTAAGTTGAGAAATCCTCAAATCACCCGTTGACAATTCTTCTATGCTAACAATATCTCCTTTCGCAAGTTCGTTCTTGCTTACCCAGTCTTTGGGTAAGGATACAATCATAGTAGAGCCTCCGGTTATCTGGAGTTTTCTGTACTCTCCATCAACCATCTAGTATCACCTGCATGTTCCATGTGAAAAGCACCAAATAGATAAGAAATCTCCATATTCTATTGAATAATATATAGAAGTATATAACAATCATTATTATTTATTGAGCATCCCTATGTTATAATCAAGAATGGGGCAAAACAAGGAGAAACTAAAATGAACCTTATAATGAAGAAAAACAGCAAGGCTCTCGCCATAACCGTTACACTACTAATAGCAAGTTTAGCAGGTTGTATAGGAGAGGAAACAAGCGAAGATGGGCAGAAGACAATAAACATCGCAGGAAGCAGTACTGTATTCCCTGTCGCAAGCGCATGGGCTCAAGCCTACAGCGGTGCAAATGCAGACTACACGGTAACTGTTGCAGGCGGAGGATCTGGAGCAGGCGCATCAAAAGTATGCAGCACTGAGGCAGATGCAGTTAACATCGGTGACATGAGCAGAGGATGGAAAGAGTCTGAAGCAACAGTTGGCGAAGATGGATACACCTATTCCTGCGCTAGTTCAGATGTCACAGTGACACAACTAATTGTTGCAATCGATGGTCTGTCAGTTGTAGTAAAGAAGGGAGGAGTCGCAGACCAATGCACATCTGACATGGGTGGTCTTTCAATGGCTCAACTTAGATGGATTTACAGTGACTGGTCTGAAGATGATTTGGCTAACCACGAAGAAGGTGGTCTAGTCATGGACTCAACTACACCAAATAACGATGGTGATGGAGTAAGAGAGTGGAGTGACCTTCACAACTCATCCGCTTGCCCAGACAACGAAATCAAATTGTGGGGAGCAGATTCTGATTCTGGAACATATGAATACTTTGGAGAACAAGTATTCTGTAAGAAGTGTTTCGCAGATGCCGACCCAGTAGCTGAAAGTTTCTCAAACGCCAGGAATTATCAGAACTCTGCTGATGACAACCAAATTGTCAACGGATTAACAGGGGATGAGAGCGCAATCGGTTACTTTGGATTTGCATACTATGAAGAAAATGCAAACGAATTGTCCGTCATAGCAATCGCAAATAACGACACTCATGGAGTTCAAGATGCTGGTGATGCAGTAACTCCTGAAACAAGCACTGTAGCAGATGGAAGTTATGCACCTCTATCCCGTTACATCTACATGAACGTCAACAATAACGACTGGGACCTAGTAAGAGGGTTCTTTGATTACGGATACTCTGAAGCAGGTATGGATCACGTGGCAGATGTTGGATATGTCCCATTGCCGGATGATATGCTGAACGAAATGATTGCCAGACTAGGCTGAATTCATTAGTAAAAGGATAGATTTAAGCACGTCAAAAGACGAATCTGCCCCCTATTCCACTACGGTGGGTTAGGGGGCTTTTTTTATCTCAGCATAAAGTGAAATCAATAAAGTTCAGCCATATTACCTACCAGGCTAGATACTATTCTTTCTGCTGCTCTTCTTGCTCCAGAAATATTCCTTGATACCGGGCCTAATTCTAACTCAGCTAGTGGACCTGAAACATAGATTCCAGGATGCCAGCAAAGTGTTTGATCAACTATTGGGTAGCCACATTTTGCACAAGGCAATGATGCTGACTCAATGAGTTGAGTGATTAATTTTCCTCCAGGCCTATTTCCCTCAAATCCTGTTGCGAGTAAAATTCTATCAGCAATGATTTTTTCACCTGATTCTAATTTTATGATTAACTGTTCATTATCTTCTATTAATTCATCAACATCATCGATATGCCATGATATGTTTCCTTGGGCTATTTGCTCGTTTAGAGATTCGATTACATCTGGAGACATCGAACCTTTATGTCTTGCTTTAGTGATTAATTTCCTACGCTTATTCACGTCAACGATTTTTGAATATCCGTCCATATACATGGGTCCAAGCCAACCTGGGTCACTATCGAACTGATGTTCCCTTAATTCATGTCTGGTAACCAAAGTAACTTCGTGTCCATCTTTTGCTAAACGCAATGCAACTTGCCCTGCAGATATGCCGCCTCCAATTACAGAAACCGACTCTTTGAGATTCGGTAAAGCATCAAAATTATCGGTGAAGATGTGATGAATTTTCTCGCTATCGATTTTGGACCATTCTGGCCATGTTGGCTGGTCTCCAGCCCCCATTGCAAAAACGACATTTTTTGCAGCTATTTGTTGACCATTGTCAATTTCGACCATTACGAATTCTGATTCTAAAGAACATGATTCTGCTTTGGCTTGAATATGTAATTCATCAATCTGATACTTTAGAATAATCTCATCGCAGTGTTTATTGAAAAATTCTAAACTCGGCCTGTCGTAAGGAGGAGAGAACAATGGAATTTCTTGGTTTTCTTCTTCAACAGCCTTATCCAGCAAAGCCCATGGGTCTATGTCAAGATTATGGACAGAAGGTGAACGTAGATATTGCATTCCTGTAGTAGAAGTACAATCTTTCCATCTCTGAAGTAGCATTTCGTTAGGATCAATTATTCTTATTTGCTCAATGTTGACATTTGCTTGTCCAATTAATCGGGCAGCAATATGGACGCCGTGTATTCCTCCACCGACGATTAACCAATCAAGTATCATTCTTGTTCCTCAATTTCTGTATCTAAGACAGGGAAAGGATTCTCCAGACCATTCCATGAATCCATGTCCAAATTTTCTACATCATGGACATAATGACAAGCATCTAATTCTGCTCGGATTGCGTCTTCATCCATTGATTGTCCAATGAACACAAGCAACTGCATTCTATCCCCGTAATTCTCATCCCAGTCAGGTCGATTTTCAGGTCTTTTATCTTCAGGAATCTGGAGTGCCTCCTTGTCTTCTACAGCATGATACCAAATTCCGGCAGGAGAAACATTGCTCACTCCACCTGCTTGAGCCCATTCGTAAGCGCATTTGTGGTCTGCAGAGACCCAAAAGAAACCTTTGGACCTTAGAATTCCTTCCCACTTTTCCTTGTTGCTAACGAAAGCATAGAACTTTTCTGCATCAAATGGTTTTGATGAACGATATGTAAAACTTGAAATTCCGTACTCTTCAGTTTCAGGCGTATGTTCCCCTTGTAATTCTTTTATCCATCCTGCTGAACTCTCTGCCTTTTGATAATCGAAGAGTTTTGTGTCAAGTACTCTATCAAGTGGAACTTTGCTGTGGCTAGTCGGGATTATTTGAGCACCAGGATTTAGTGCTTTTATGATGGCTTCAACCTCTTCGGCTTGCTTTTCATTCACTAGGTCAAGTTTGTTGAGGACTATCACATCAGCAAATTCAATTTGATCAATTAACAGGTCCGTGACTGTTCTTTGATCTTCTTCACCCAAAGATTCTCCTCTTTCTTGGAGAGCCTCTGCCTGCTTGTAGTCATGCAAGAAGTTAGCAGCATCTACAACAGTTACCATTGTATCTAGTCTTGATATATGGCTCAAACTCACTCCATTTTCGTCCTCAAAAGTAAAAGTTTGAGCTACTGGAATAGGCTCGGAAATACCTGTTGATTCAATCAATAAATAATCAAATCTGCCTTCTTGGGCGAGTCTTGAAACCTCTGCGAGTAAGTCATCACGAAGTGTGCAGCAAATACAACCATTGGACATCTCTACAAGTTTTTCTTCTGTTCTGCTTAATTCAGCTCCACCTCTATCAACTAGTTCTGCATCAATATTTACTTCGCTCATATCGTTTACGATTACAGCGACTCTGCGCCCGTCACGATTATTCAATACCTGATTAAGCAAGGTTGTTTTTCCAGCACCAAGAAATCCTGATAGGACTGTTACGGGAAGTCTATTTTCGTTTACTGGCAGTACTTCACTAATCTAAATCACCTATGAATAACCTGAGTTCGACCCCTATTAATAGGTTTTTACAATTTTGTATTAATTATAAATTTTAAAAAATTTATTATCCGCTTAGTAAAGTTATACCCCACTGCAAGAATAAAATAAAAACCAGGAATTTAGGATTAAAATTCAAACTAGGGTTTCCAGTCTTTCTGAGTTAGATGCGGCTTTATTTCTGATTTTGCCTCATGTTCTTCAAGCCGATCTAATAACCAGTAAACCCAATGGAAGGTCCCCATACCATCTTCAATTGTTACACTACTTTTTTCGTGAATACCATATCCGTATTCTGCTAACTCCATCATGCGCCTCATACTTGGACCAATCAGGGATAAATATCCTTTCCAAAAAGAGTAGACGATATCAAAGGATAAATTTCTATGATATGTCATAATTGCATGGTTAGCCATCAGTACAATTACGGCATTAGTTGCATCTTTCTGTCCTCTCTCTAGAGACATCAAATCTTCCAACGTCGAATCCGCTTGGAATGCCATTCCAAATGTTGCAAATCCCCTTTGAACAAGCGGGTTTTCTAACGAAGCAGCAATAGTTTGTGAAATCTCATACCTTCTATTTCTGTTGACTTCTAGAACTTGCCTTAATCCAAATAACAAGGTAGCCATAATGGCAAGCCCACCTAGAGCTTCACCGATGTTGGCTACGTTCTCAAGATTCATATTATTCACGTTCTTTATTCAGCAGCGGCAGGAGTTGAATCTTCAGCCGGAACCATTGACCTGCCCATTCCAAGTAAAACTAAGAAAACAATCAATTGGAATCCAGCACCGACCAAGAACAAGTTTGGATAATTCTCGCCAACTAAGTCAAAAACAACTGGTGAAACCTGTGTTCCAAGGATAGCACCGAAGTTTATGCCAGTCATGTAAACAGAGAATTGTGAACCACCAAGGTCTGAGGTAGTTACAGACATAAGTAATGCAATTAGGTTAGCACCAACTACTCCCCACACGATGGTCCATAGCATCCAATAAAACTGCATGAAGTCAGGGTTTGTCCAGTTTGACCTTAACAAAGACCAAACTATGGTCATTACCGTTCCAAGACCTACTGCAAAAGTCATAATCTTGTGAGATCCAAATTTACTTCCAAGCAATCCTCCAATGAAGAAACCGAACATTGTCATCAGGAAAATTACAACACCTTTGAGAGCCAAATATTCTTCTTCAGTCCAACCCAGTTCTCTTTGGAATAAGAATGGGAATTGGATGTCGATGATACCCATGCTTGCGCCCATTCCACCGCCAATCCATACAACAGAACTCAGTAGTAGTGCCCACCTTGCGGTTTTATTCTTAAATGCGAGCAAAAGAGAACCCCATATTTGTCCAAAAGATAATGATTCAAATTCCTCAACTGAGGCATCTTGCCTTGGACCAGGGAATCTGCGATCACCTTGTTTCTCCAACACGAAAAGAGGAACTAGCATGAAAACCGCCAGAACCGGTAATTGAACCATCAATGCTGCTTGGAATCCTGAGTCGAGTAAAACTCCTCCTAGAACAAGAGCCGCAAACATGAATCCAAAACCTTTGGATACAAACATTATACCATTGGCAAACGAAATTTCTTTTTCCTCGAGAACGTCTACAGCAAGGGCATCAGAACTCACATCTTGCAGAGCAGCAAAGATATTGTGGACAAGGAAAAACAGACCAATAGCTTGCAGGTTTTCCTCAGGTGCATCAATTGCAAGGAATGCAGCCATTGTCACTATCATACCCAATTGTGCTCCAAGAATCCAAGGTCTTCTCCTACCCATTGATGAAGATTGGTAGCGGTCGATTAGAGGTCCGAGGATTAATTTTCCGAACATCCATGGCAGAGTACCCATCAAGGTCAGGGTTGCAATCTGATCATCGCTTACATCGATTGTTTCAAGACCAACAAGATAGGTTACAAAGGCTACAGCAATGAAAGCCCACGGAACGCCTTGGAAGAAATACAAGGCGCAAAGCGTCCCGTATCGAGAGAGTTTACTTTCGTTCAAATACATCTTTATCATTACTATGAGTCCAAATGGTTTCTAATAGTTATTGGAGGATTTTTGTCTGAAATGCCCAAAATTTGCTGAAATCTGTTTAGCCATTTATAGGTATTTATTTTTTAAATAAGAATGCTAACTTCAAATGTTGATGAAAATAATGCAGATTTTGATGCTAATCTCAACCAAATGGAAGAAAATTCAAAGTGGATTTTAATTAGAATCGGGAGCCTCTTCGAGGT
>CAXAGT010000030.1:0-18180 GCA_963968885.1 uncultured Candidatus Poseidoniales archaeon
ATTCAGCAATTCAAGGATCAATCAATACCGCATCGGCTGATTTCAACCCGTCCAGTATCTTCCAAATTACTGACAAAACGTCAATCAGAAGTTTTCGAAGTTGCTCTCAGAGAAGGCTATTACGAAGTTCCAAGAAGAATTACTCTTACAGAGATGGCATCATTGCTGGGAGTGGCCAAATCAACGCTCTCAAATCAATTGCAGAGGATGGAATCTACTATCCTGCATACCTTTGCTGATGATGTACGTCGAAGGTCTGGCAAGTGATTTTTAGAATGGGCGCTAGAAGAAATAAGCGAACATATTCGTACGAACATGTTCGTAGGGGGTTAATTAGGGTAGGCTACTTGTATTGTATCATGGGCGAATTACCAACAACATGGGAAGAGTGGATTGCAAACTTCGAGGGCTGGCAGGACAGAGTCGGATTTAACAGAGATTGGCTTGGAGATTTTGATCTCTCAATTCTATTCGACTGGGACAGAGCTGGCGATGTTATCGAGTACGGTGACTATGAAGGAAGAGCAAAATGGGAAAGAGCACTACAAGTTCCTCAACAATCTATGAGAGATGCACTAATCACAATGATCACTGTACAGGGCGACACTGAATTCGCATCAGTTGAGCAGCAAAGACATCTTTTAGCTTCCGCTCCAACTGATTACGACCGCTACGCAGCAGCCAGAATCATGGCTGAAGAGCAAAGACACGGCTGGCAAATGGCTTACCTGTTGATGACATACTTCGGACAACAAGGACGAAGAGAGGCGCAAAAGTTGCTAGAGAGAAATGCACAAGACGGTGACAGACTACTGGGTGCGTTCAACAGACCAATGCCACACTGGCTAGACTTCTTCTGCTACACAATGTTCGTTGACAGAGACGGTAAGTTCCAACTTGGTATGCTATCCACATCTGCATTCAAGCCATTGGCTGCATCAATGGGTCCAATGTTGAAAGAAGAATCATTCCACTTGGGAACAGGATCAAACGGCTTGAGAAGAATCATCAAGGCAGGAGTCATTCCGCTAGATATGCTTCAAAGATACATGAACAAGTGGGTTGCAACCGCTCACGATCTATTTGGCGTGGATGGTTCAACATCTGCTAACTGGGCATACGTCTGGGGAATCAAAGGACGCTGGGATGAAAGAAAGAAGGTCGAGGACGGCATTGAGCTGAACAAAGAAACACTCAATGAGGAAGCAAGAGGACACTACCACGATGAAATTGCTGATGCGGTAATGAAGTTGTGCGGATACCTACCAGAAGGGGCAGCTCCTCTTTACGTTCCACACGAGAACTTCAACCGTGACATCGGTGCTTTCTCCAAGGGAAGATACACAGTCGAAGGAACAGAGTTCCAAGGCGATGATGCAGAGTGGGATGCTTACCTAGCAGAACACCTCCCAACTGCTGAAGATGAAGAGGCTTTGAAAGAATTATTCAAGCAAGAATGGATTGCTGAAAAGCCAATGTCTCAGAAGCAAATCGCATCTGGAATCGGCGCTACCGCTTGAGGTGGTCAATTGATTCCGGTGGAGATTTATGGAGTCGACACCGAAGTTTGTGAGGAGTTTTACGAGAAACTCCCCGGTTTGGTTGCTGACATAACAGAGGACACTTCTTACTCAGAATCATTGTACTCGGTTACTTATGGAGACTACCACTCTCAAATTAGAATAGCAGATGAATGGGCAGGAAATAGCCCATACGTCTGGCCTGAGGAAGTTTGGATGGAAGTCGAAATGGCATTGCATGCTACAAAATATCCTGATGTTGGAGTGATCGAGCACCTTACAACTCTTGATGGAATTGATTGTGTTAGAATCTCTCAATGGATGCACTTTTCTACAAATATTTACCCAATCTACAGCAAAAAAGCCTGCATCGGTTTGCAAAAACTCGGCTTAAAGACACCGTTTAAACCAGATGACATGGCTTCCTACGGGCTATTCGTAAGCAGACTTGAAGGTTTGAAACTTTACGCTCCTGCAGCAGGATTACCGGAGATTGGCTTGCCTAGAGCCAGAGTTCTACAACTCGGTTTAGAGCGCTTTGCCGATTTGTGATTAACTTCACAAAGGGACCACTTTACCATTGATTGGGTGAGGCCATGGTATCAATCTGGACTCACGTTAAATTAGTCATTGTAGTAATTATCTGGGGCTTTGGTTGGCCTGCAGGTAGAGTTGTTGCTGAAACTGTTCCACCATTTACCGCAGGCTGGATACGTTATCTAATTGCGGTGAGCTGTTTCCTTATTTTCCTAAAAGCCTCAGGGAATTGGAGAACGCCAACCAAAGCAGAATGGAAAACTCTTGCGATTATTGGCTTCTTTTCTACTTTCATGTATCAAGCATTTTTCATGTACGGAATGAAGTACACAGCAGCTGGCGATGCATCTTTGATGATTACTTTCAATCCTTTTTTCACATCTCTTTTGGCTATTATTTTTCTGAGCGAAAAAATGACTCTACGCTATGTATTTGGTCTAATATTAGGGATATCTGGAATAGCAGTTTTGTTCATTTATTCTCCAAATGTGGATATTCCATTCAATGAGAGATTGCTTGGAGATATTCTGATCGCTGGTTCTGCATTAGCTTGGGCATGTTCTTCAATATTGAAGAAGAAAATGATGACGCAACCAGCAAAAGATGCAGAAGAACCTCTGTCTCCACTACACTTGACGGTGTGGGCTAGCACTATTGGATTTGGAATTCAAACAATTCCTTTCATTGCTGAGGTGTCTCAAAAAGGCATATCTAATCCAAGTTTTGATGCTTGGGTAGGTATCATTTTCTTGGCTGTATTTTCGACTGTTCTTTCTTATGTTTGGTTTGCTGATGGCATCAGAACTATCGGAGCAGGACCTGCTTCGATGTATGTTTACCTGGTTCCGATTTTTGGAATTTTTAGTGGATGGTTGCTTCTTGATGAAAAACTAGGGCTTTCTCTTCTAATTTCATTCGTTCTAATCGTATCTGGTCTCTTGATTTCCCAGTATAAACACAATGTAGAAAATCAAAATCATCTCAAGCAAGAGTCATGAATCTAGCACGCATCGGCTTAGATATGCAGATTCAAACTGTAGCAGTAATCGGTGCAGGAACTATGGGTGCAGGAATAGCACAAGTTTGCGCTCAGAGTGGCTGGAAAACAAACCTATTCGATGCATTTGAAGATGGTCTAGCAAGAGGTATGGATAGAATCAACGCTTTTTGGGATAAGGGGATTGCGCGAGGAAAGACCACTGCTGAGCAAAAGCAAACTTGGGCTGCGAATCTGTTTGCATTCAATGATTTGCAAACTGCTGTTGAATCTGCTGATTTAATCATCGAAGCAGTACCAGAAATACCTGAGTTAAAGGCAAAAATCTTCTCTGATTTGAGTGACTTTGCTCCTGCACACGCAATCTTAGCCACCAATACTTCCTCGCTTTCAATCAAGGAAATTGCAGATGCTACTAATCGTCCAGCAAACGTCATCGGAATGCATTTTTTCAATCCGGTTCCGCTGATGAAATTGCTTGAAATTGTTAGATCTGAGTACACAAGCCAAGAGGTAGTTGATATTGCAAAACAAGCAGGTGAGCAAATGGGTAAAACCTGTATTGTCGTCAAAGACGTTCCAGGTTTTGCTACCTCAAGACTAGGAGTAGTCCTAGGCAATGAGGCTATTCGAATGCTTGCAGATGGTGTTGCAAGTGCATCAGATATTGACACTGCAATGGTCCTTGGTTACAGGCACCCGATGGGGCCACTAGCTCTTACAGACCTAGTCGGGCTAGATGTTAGAAGAGACATTCTCCTAAATCTCCAAGAGTCATTCGGCGATGATTCCTATGCTCCTCATCCTCTTCTTGAGAAGTTGGTCTCGCAGGGAAGGCTCGGCAAAAAGACTGGCAAAGGTATCTATGACTGGTCAAGCGGTGAAGCAGCCGAAACAGACATGCCAGATGTCTGAATAATTACAATCTAAAAACCAATGGAGAGTTCAAAAAGGATGACTCGTTGGTTGTAATGAGCAACATGTCTGTTTCATTGGAAATGTGTGCGGTTGACTTCATGGGAGAAGAGATGTCTCCTGAAGAAGTAGCCATTGCTGAAAGGATTACTGAGCTCAAAGCAACTTTGGGCGATAGATTGCTCATTTTAGGTCACCATTACCAAAGAGATTCCATCGTCATGCACGCTGATTTCATTGGAGATTCCTTCATGCTCAGTCAAAAAGCAGCAGAGTCAGATGCTGAATTCATCGTGTTTTGCGGTGTTCACTTTATGGCCGAATCAGCAGATATTCTCACATCAAAAGATCAATCAGTTGTTCTTCCAAATCTAAGGGCAGGCTGTTCCATGGCAGACATGGCTACGCTGGTTGAAGTTGAAGTTGCATGGAAGCAACTGTTAGAAGAAACCGGATTGGATGATCCAATCGACAAGGAAGACCCAATCTCTCTTGCTAAGCCTGGTGATGGTTACATCGTTCCTGTAACTTACATGAATTCGAGCGCAGATTTGAAGGATTTCGTAGGAAGGCATGGGGGTGTAGTTTGCACTTCTTCAAATGCAGAAGGTGTTTTGAATTGGGCATTTGAGAGGGCAGGAGAAAACGGTGCAGTTCTGTTTTTCCCAGACCAGCACCTTGGCAGAAATACCGGATTAAAGATGGGAATTCCAAAGTCGAAAATGCCTGTTTGGGTTCCAAATATGGGCTTGATGGGAGAAGATACAAGCAACCCTAGAATCGTTTTATGGCATGGATTTTGCTCAGTTCACAAAAGGTTCACAGTCTCTCAAATTGAGAACTTCAGAGAGAGGTTTCCTGGTGGAAAGGTAATCGTGCATCCTGAGTGTGAAGCAGAAGTAGTATCTGCTGCAGATTCTAATGGATCAACTCAATACATCAAGAATTATGTCGAATCCCTGCCTGAAGGTTCCAAAGTCGGAATTGGAACTGAGATTAACATGGTAGCGAGGCTAGCTGATGAACATCCAGATAAACACATAGAATGCTTAGATTCTCAAGTCTGTCCTTGTTCTACAATGTATATGATTCACCCTGCTTATCTGATGGACGTATTGGAAAGATTGGTTGACGGAGAAGTACCAAACCAGATTGTTGTACCAGACTCGGTTCAAGAAGGCTCAATGCTTGCACTAAACAGAATGCTTTCAATTCCAAAGTGAGTTTTATGGTAAACTCTCAGGATTTTGCTGTAGTATTCGTTATTCTAACACTATTTCTTGCTACTTTTTCATTTACCGCAAACAATGAGGGATGCTATGAATACTCAACAATGGGCGTTAGTATTTCCTTTGATGACATCAAGAATATTGATGATTGGAAAACAATGATGCCACTATTAGATGAATATGATGTGAAAGCCACGTTCTACATCGACAACTATGATCATCTGAATCAAGATGAAATTGATTTTTTGCTTGAACTTCAGTCAGCAGGGCACGAAATCGGCGCTCATGGCATGTCTCACCAAGATTATGGAATCCATTTGGAGAATGGTGGAACAGACATGACATATTGGCTTGAAGAGGTGGAACCAGGAGTTAGAATGATGGAAAATGATGGTTTTGCAATCACCTCATTTGCTTATCCCAGAGGAGTAAAGTCTCCGAGTATTGATGCTCTGCTTTTACAGAATTTTACCGCTCTAAGGGGCATTAATAACTACTTTGAGCAGACTGAGCCTTGGCTTGCTGAATGCAGTGATAGGGCTGTTTACAATGCTCAAACGCTTGCAAAAGATTCGGATAATTATGGAATGATAAAGTACAACATGAGATCGATAAATGATAATCATCAGGCAATGTTATTTTACGGGCATGGCATTGGTGAAGGCGAGAAAGATGTGACTCTGGATAAACTAGAGGAAATATTCATTCACGCAGAACAGCATGATTTAGAATGGATAACAATATCTGAAATATAGTGCTAAGCGAACTTATGTGGAAAATAAAATGGTAAACATTACGCATTAGCCTAGGATTCTTGCTCCGGTGTGCCACCCCAGTATTGCTACTAATGGACACATAACCATTGTTAGCATGACGTACAATATTGCATTTGTAGACAAGCTATCTTGGAACATTTTCATAGTTTCAACAGAGAAAGTTGACATCGTCGTGAAAGCACCTAATAATCCAACTCCGAGGGCTAAAGCAGTAGTCTCCGACACTAATTCTTGAGTTAATGCAAAAGTTAAGCATCCAAGCAGAAATGAGCCTAACAGATTAACGGTAAAAGTCCCGATTGGAAGCTCATCAGAATTTAGAATCAAAGTAAGGCTCCACCTTGCAAGTGCACCTACGGCTCCTCCAATTGCCACCACGATTGCTTGTTGCATCAAGACTAATTGGAAAATGATTTAGATTTGAGTTTAATCCAATATTCGAAGAAATTTGGTGTAATTATCAAGTGTAATGAATTGGAGGACATACTATGGCAAAGATATGGTTTCTTACCGGGAACGCTGGAAAAGTAGAGGAAGCAAAGCATCATTTTGCTGAACATGGACATGTTGTTGAGCAATTAGTTGTTGAAAAAGAAATAGTAGAGCCGCAGGCAGATTCCTTAAACGAAGTTGCAGAGGCAAAAATCGCTCAAGCACTACAACATTTGCCTAGTAAAGAAGACATGCTATTAGTAGAGGATGCAGGTCTATTTGTCGAGACACTAGGTGGATTTCCTGGAGTTTACTCTTCATATGCTTTGAAAACTATTGGATGCGCCGGAATTCTATCTTTGCTTTCCAATCTAATTTCAGAAGATCCGGTCTTGAGTGGTAATTTGAGGAAGGCTGAATTTAGAGCAGTAGCTGCTTTATGGAAAGATGGTGAAATTTTGATAGGAGAGGGAGTTTGTCCAGGAAGAATAGCAGAGAAAAAGTCTGGGGAGAATGGCTTTGGGTTTGACCCAATTTTCATTCCTGCAGACTTGGATGCTATCGGTAACCCAATTCCATTTGAATCACAGGGCGAAAATTCCACGCATGGAGAGACATTTTCCGATATAGGCTTAGAAGAAAAGAAGAAATATAGTCACAGGTCGAGAGCGATTGAATCATTGCTGAGTAAATTGTGACTGAGCGTTACATCAGCATGATAAACAAGTTCAATCTCCGCGGAAGTGAGCCAAATGAGTCCAGCAAGATTGTTAACCGCAATTGCCTTCATCGGGCTTTTGGTTTTCTATCTGTTCAACGCAGGACAATTAACCGACGAAATAGGTTGGGGAAGCGTTGCTATGCTAGCATTACTTGGTTTTATCTTCATCAAACTCGGGTCATCAGGCAGCCCAGTTGTTAATCACCAAACAATCCCTATGGAATCAGTTGAGGAGACTGAGGTTGAAGTAGAACAAGAAGATTCAGATATCCCTTCTCCAGTGGTAAATGAGGATGTTGCCACACTTGCAGAAAGAAAGAGGGCGAAGGTAGAGGCTGCAAAAGCCGCCGCAGCACAAGCAATGGCAGAAAGTGAGGTTGTTGAAGAGGACCAAACCCCATTGGTTGATGTCCAAATCGAAGTTGAAGATGTTCACATTGCAGATGAGTTCGTTGTCGAAGTATCTGCTGATTCAATCGAAGACGCAGATATTTTGAAAACTGTTGGGGAGCGAAGGGAACACCACGATAGGATCCGCTCAAGAATAGAAGAAAGAAGGCGAACCCAATTGGCAGAAATCCGTGCTAGTACCGCAAGAATGCTTGAGGATTATGATGATGGCGAAGACATCGTATCATTATTGCAAAATCCAAACCATGGGCATACGGTGTTAGTCCATCCTCCTGAAGCAATTCCAGGTAAAGTGTACGGTGCAACATTTGTGCGAATTGATGAATCTAGGATACTCAGACTTCGAGTTCCTATGGATGAAGGATTTGAAGCGGTTGAAAAATCCGAGCCGGAGTTACAATTACCACCGCTACCTGCATTGGATGGGAGTATGCCACTGCCAATTCCTGCGCCACTTCCAATGCCAGCAGCTAGCAGCGCTCTAGCAGCATTAAAAGACGACATGGAAGACTAATCATTGAGATAAAAATCTCTCATGACTCTTTCTCATTACCTTTTCAAATAGTGGCGGAATTAGACTTATCCAAAACATCACATAATATCCAAAGGGTAGTTGTGGAGAGTCGTCATGAGTTTCCAGCCTTTCGTAGTGAGTGCTTGCCTTGAGATGGTGCGATGGATGTAGTGGAAGTTCTAGAAGAGTCCATCTTGACCATCTATGCCTTGATTCCCATGCATGTTCAGGACCTGCTCTTTGGTTTGGGTCTCTAACAAGTCCATGGTGTTGTAGATAATTGACAAATTCAAGTAAAAATACTGCCACTAAGGCTTGGGAAAGGAATGCTAAACCTGCTGGAATAGAATAAAGCATGATTACAGTGATTAAACCGATCTCAAGTGAGAATTGCTTGATTGTATTTCGCGTTTTTGTGTTGTACGCTCCCTTAATTTGTCTAGGAACAGTACGAATGAAATGTCCATAAATTGACTGTCCAAATCTCGAGGATGTGGGGTCAACATCTCTTGCCCAATGCTTGTGATGGGTGTAGTTGTGCTCGGTAGTGAAATGGAGGTATAGGACGCATAGTAAGTCAACTCTAGCCATGTACCAACTGAATGATTTTGGTTTCCTGTGTCCCAATTCATGAGCTGTAATTATTCCTGATGCACCATTGCTCAAACCAACTGAAGCAATCCCCAACCAATTATAGTTCGTCCATTCGTTAGTAACAATTGTGTAGGCCAAAAAGAATGTTAGAATCGGCACAAGAAGTGCATGTAGGTGTATGATTAAGTCATGCATAACTCCCTCTTGATTTGGACTGTCAGAATTGTCAACTCCAAGGATTGTATCAAGAATCATTGAAAGTCCGAGCAAGTAAACAATGGTAATTCCCATGAACCAATCACCAATCCAAAGCCCAATAATTGCGCTAAGAGGAGTAATTAATCCAAGAGTCTGGGGAACCCAACGATAACGCATGGATTCCCCTTCCATGGATATTCCTTGAATCAAAGATTCAAAAATTATCGTTTAATTTCTGCCAATAATTCTCTAGTATCTTTGTAGAACTCACTTAGTGGATCTCTATTTTCAACAAGATAATCTGCTTGAGCGATCAACTGCTCAAGACCCCATCCTTTCTCTCTTTCATCTCTGGTTTCGAAGCTTACCCTGTCTCCATCCTCGCTTCTATTCCTCTTCATGATTCGTTGGAACCTTACTTCTTTATCAGCACGAATTCCAACGACTTTGAACTCATTATTCCATCTATTTTGAAAGATGTCTCTTTCCGCTGTGCCTCGAAGACCCTCGATTAGAATTAACTCGTTATCTGACCTCATCAAATCTATTTTGTCAGCCAATCTAACTGCTAAAACTTCCTCGCCAAACTCAGCCCTCAACTCGCTTGCAATTTCTCCAAATATGTTTGGTGACTCTTCCAAGCCACGGCTTGCAACCTCAGCTCGAATCATGTCGCCCATAGAGAGGACAGGAATGTTCTGTTCGATGAAAATGCTGGCGAATTCTCCTTTGCCTGAACCAGGCATGCCGCAAACCGCCAAGACAAGAGACATGACTTGTGCTACGGGAAGAGGTTTTTGAAAACTACCACTATCAGCGATGTTTCCATTCTGCTTTTTCTCTATTTAGGAATGCGTTCACACCAATTTCCTTGTCTTCAGTATCGAATAATTTAGCAAATGCATCAGCCTCGATAGCAATTCCTGCCGTTATACCGATGTCGAGAGCAGAGCGGATTGTTTTCTTTGCGACTCCTAAGGTGTGGCTGGATTTTGAAGCGATTGTTGTTGCGATATTCATTGTAAATTCTCTCAATTCATCAGCCTCGACAACGTGATTAACCATCCCAATTTTCATGGCTTCCTGAGCATCTATCATCTCTCCTGTCATGATCATCTCCATCGTCTTTCCATACCCAATAAGGCTTGCAAGCCTTTGAGTTCCACCAAAGCCAGGAATCAGCCCAAGATTTATCTCTGGAGTTCCAAATTTGGATCGGCTGCTGGCAATTCGCATATCGCATGAACAGGCTACTTCACATCCTCCGCCTAATGCAAATCCATCGACCATAGCGATAGTTGGTTTTGATAATCTCCAGATGTATTCAACTCCATTATCAGAAAATATTGGTCTAATTTCATGTGAGCCTTTACCCACAAATTCACTAATATCTGCTCCTGCTACAAATGAGTTAGGCTTTGCCCTTTTCCCTTCTTCAGGCTCTAGTGGACTTGCTCCCGTGAATACAACACAGCGCACTTGGTCATTGTTTTCAACCCATGTTGTAAATGCCCTTATCGATGCCATCACATCTTGATTCAAGGCATTCATTTTGTTCGGTCTGTTAATGGTGCCAATGGCAATAATTCCTCCATCGACTTCAATCTGCTCAACTTTGAACACGTCGCTTTCCGGTGCTGACATATACAGGCCTAGGGTTCTAACTTCATCATATCTTTGCTGTATAAATTTACATTGGAATATTAAATAAAATCTCTGCTTATCGCCAAGTTATGGGCAATAAAGAATCTCCTTTGGTTATAGCAAAAGATATTGCTAAGAGGTATGGTGAATTTGTTGCCCTTCACCCTCTTAATGTCCAAGTAGACTCGGGTGAATTTTTTGGTGTTTTTGGACCAAATGGGGCAGGAAAATCCACTTTCATGAAGCTCTTGACTGGGCAACTCAAACCATCGATAGGGGAAATCGAGGTTCTAGGAATAAATGCAAAAAAGAATCCACAGAAGCTTAAGGCCAATATTGGTATTGTTCCGGAATCAGAATCACCGCCTTCGTTCCTGACGCCTGTTGAATTTCTAGATTTTGTCGCTCGCCTTAGAGGGGTTGAAAATCGAGATGAAAAAGTCGAATATTGGCTTGACTGGTTTGGTTTAGAAGAAAAAAGAGACACTATGTGTAAAGATTTGAGCAAAGGGCAAAGACAGAAGGTTATGCTTGCATGTGCATTTATTCACAAGCCAAAATTATTATTTTTAGATGAACCATTTGCAAATTTAGACCCCATTTATCAGAGAAAATGTAGGGAGTGGTTGATGGATCATGTTGCTAATGGAGGCACGATATTCCTTTGTTCTCACGTTCTTGAAATGGCTGAAAGAATGTGCAATAGAATGGCTATCATAAATCACGGAAGGGTTCTAGCAGCAGGAAAAGTTTCAGATCTCAAACAATCCTCTGATGAAACTCTGGAGGATGTATTCATTAGACTGGTTGGAAAGTCTATCGAAGAAGTTGAGAGCATGGATGACGATTCTAGCGAGGAGGAATGAACTTGTCAACAACCATCAGCTCAAGAAATTGGGAAGATGTTGTTGATGTTGATGGTAATTTATTGAAGCCTGTGGATACGAGTGCAATTAATACCACGAGTAACGACCAAACTTTACTAGATCCCTTGACGGGATGGTCTGCCTTTTCTGCGACATTCAAAGTGATGTTTTTGGAAGAATGGAGGAAGAGTATTGACTTCGCAAAGGCAAGACAAGTCCTAACCTTTCCTCTAATGCTTGCATTGATTACAATGGTCACAACGATAGGTCTACAATTTCTTGTAGGCAGCGGTGCTGCTCAATCTTCTGATATTGATGCTAAAACTTTCAGTTGGTCCGAACTTAGATTTGCATTGCATTTACCTTTGTTCATGTTCTCGATGGGTATGGGTATGTTTGCATTCAAGGGAAGGGATGCAATCTTGAAGAGGACTGGTGAAAAGATGGAACTTCTTGCTGCTCCTGCACTACAGCCACTTAACAACTCAATAGCGCATTTTTCCTATTTCATCAAGGACCTTGTTTTTTATGTTGTAATGATACTTACTCCGATTATTTTTGGTATGGCATTAGGTCTTCTTTTAGACAGTTATACAGCGATAAATACTCCACTTGAATGGTCCAGTCTTCCTTGGACATGGGCAGCGATGGTCCTAACTTTAGCACAAGGATTAGCCGTAGCTTTCATGGTCTCAGTGTTATGGTTGAGAGGAAAACCATTCACTACTTTTGGTCCTGCATTAGTTGTTATTGCAGGAATTGCGGTGGGCTTAGGTTTAATTCCCTGGGACCAAGCAATGCTGGGTCTAGCAGTTCAAACAAAACAAAGTTTGGCTTGGGTGGTTGGTGGTTTGGTAATCACGATCCTTGCGGGGGGTTTTGCATCATCCTTGATACTCGATGACTTTGATGTGCATGTCGTTCAAAGAGCAGATTTGTTTGAGCCAATCTACAATAAACTCGGGTTCCTAGGCAACTCAGAATTAAGGCTTCTAGTTGCAAAAGAGTTTGTTGATTTAATCAGGTCTGGAACAATGAAAAAGATGCTGATTTCTTATGCAGTCCCACTATTGGTATTACTGGGATTGGCATGGCTTGTTGATTTTGCAGAATTTCCAATTCCTTTTAATCTACTTTCATATGCTCCATTTTTGGGTTTCTTCGGTTTCAATTTTTACTCCTGGCTAACTATTCTTGATTCACCAGATTTCATGAATGGTTTACCGTTAAGGCTTACTCAGTTGATTAGAGCAAAAGTGGTAGTTTACTTCATCGCAACCTCTTGGATTTCTGTGCTATTTTTTATCCTGATGGCTTGGAGGTTAGATGAATGGATATCTTTACCAACTGGATTGATTGTGATGATTTGTAACTCGATTTACATCGTTGCTTTGACCGCATATTTGATGGGCATGCGACCAAATAAAGCAATTTTTGACTCATCGATTATGATTTGGTTTTACCTAGGGACAGTTGCTCCATTGTTGATGTTATTCTTGTTATCATTCACTCAAGGAGATGTTGCTCTTTACGGAAATTGGTGGGATCGCGTTGGACAAGACGGACTTGATGCAACGTCAACGTACTTTGACCCAGAGCAGATGAGAGGTGGATATTACGGAATAATTGGAGTATCTGGAGTTTTGTTAATCTTAAGTGCAATCTTGTGGAAAATGATGGATAAAAAATGGGGCGATAAACCATTTGAAAATTGAAAAAAATAAACTATCAGTACTGGGTTTTTCGCCAATGGAAAAAGGTGTTAATGAAGCCCTAAACTATGGGATTTCTGCCAAAGGTTATAGTGTGGTCGTATCTGTGAAGAATTTGCATAGGCGGGCATGTCCATGGCTAGGAAAGGAAAAGGTGGTGGCTCCGGCAGGAGAAAACAACGTCAACAGGATTTGTATGACGAATTAGATAGATATCCTGTTATGCCTCCGCATGCTTATGCAAAAGTTGTCCGTGATAAGAGGACGCTGAACATTATTTACCAGATTATTGAACCGCCTTTGACCAAGAAAGAACAAGAATATCTTGATGAAATAATGGATATTTTCATCCGTTCACTACAAGCTGACATCGAAGCAATTGATGCCAAGCCCGAAGAATATCTCCGTGCAGCGATGGATAAGGTGATTAAATCATACGGTATGAAGATCACTAAGAAGCAAAAATCGAAGATTTTCTATTATATTCGCAGGGATTTAATCGGTTACGGAAAGATGGATGTATTGATGAATGACGTCAACGTAGAGGATATCTCTTTAGACGGTACAAACATCCCTATCTTCGCTTATCACAGAAAATTCGAATCTGTCGAAACCACTTGCTTGTGGGAGACCGATGATGAATTGGAATCATACGTCATCAAGCTTGCTCAGAGATGTGGTAAGCACATATCTGTTGCCGATCCGTTACTCGACGCTACTTTGATGGACGGTTCTCGTATTGTCATGAAACTTGGTCGAGAAGTATCGACAAGAGGGTCAGCATTTTGTATTCGAAGATTCAAAGACGATCCTTTCTCGCCGTGTGACATAGTTGCATTTAGGACAATGTCTTCTTTGATGGTAGCATATCTTTGGATTGCTTTCCAAAACGAAGTACCGATGTTGTTCGTAGGTGGTACTGCTTCTGGTAAAACAACAACTCTCAACGCAATGTGCATCTTTATTCCTTGGCAGATGAAAATTGTATCAATCGAGTCTACTAGAGAAGTAAACATCCCTCAGCCTAACTGGGTACCCGGTCTTACAAGGCAAGGTTTTGGTGGTGAGTCTAACGAGGGTGAAATTGGAGAGTTCGAATTACTCAAAGCGGCGCTCAGAGAAAGACCTGAATATATTATTGTGGGTGAAATTCGTGGTGCTGAAGCATATGTTCTGTTCCAAGCAATGGCTACTGGGCACTGTGCTTATTCAACGGTCCACGCCGACTCAGTTCCTTCACTCGTCCACAGGTTGGAGAACAAACCAATCGATATTCCACGTGTTCTTCTACCTGCTCTTGAAGCATGTTCGATTCAAATTCAAACAAGGATCAACGGTCGTCGTGTAAGAAGAACAAAACAACTTGTAGAGATTGTTGGTATTGACCCGAATTCTCTGGAGGTCATCACCAATGAGGTTTTCAGATGGGACGTTGCATCAGATGATTTCATCTTCTCTGGAAAGTCATATGTTCTCGAGAAGATTATGGTGAAGATTAATTACTCACAAGACGAGATGAGGCGAGAGCTCAGAACCAGAAAGAGAATCTTGGAATGGATGGTTCTAAACGACATTAGAAAGGCAGACCAGGTTTCTCAAATCATAACTGAATACTACGTGAGGCCGAATGAGATTCTCGCAAGAGTAGACGGACTAAGGTGAAAGGAGGCATCCAGATGGAACTAACTGCATGGCAAAGAATCTGCAATCGCTTGTTAGGTCGAGCATTGAAGAAAAGAGCCCGTGCAAATAAGGATCTATCTGACAATCTTGTCAAAGGCGCAATGCCAATGATGCCAGAGGTTTATCTTGCCAGTGTTCTAGTTACCACTGTTGCAGTATCATTAGTTTGTTTTGGCTTCCTTGCATTAATTTTCATGCCAGAAATAGGAGGTATTGCTCTTTTCGAAAAACTAACAGCACCCGGTGTTGAAGATGCATGTTTCATCTGGGAATATTGGAATGAGGAGTTAGTTGATGAAACTAAGCCATTCGGTGGTTGTCCGCACTACGAGACCCGTGTATTCCCGTTATTTGGAAAGGTAGCGATCGCTGGAGGTCTAGGATTAATCGCACCTTTCGCTACGTTCAAAGTTCTGTCAGGTGGTGCTGCGTCAGCGGCTAAGAAGAGAGGAGACATGATCGAGAAGTATTTGCCATATGCTTCTTCTTACACTGCTGCTATGAGTGCAGCAAACGCCACTCCTGCCAAAATCTTCCGTTCTTTAGCCATGAACAAAGACATCTATGGTGATGTCGCAGATGATGCAGCAATGATATACAGAGACGTAACTCTACTAGGTTACGATTTAATCACTGCAATGAAATTTGCAGTAGACAGAGCAGCGTCTGTTTGGCTTACTGAATTTTTCCAGGGCATGATTGGTACGCTCACCGCTGGAGGACAATTGAAGCTGTTCTTCCTTAACAGGGCAGAGCACTACATGCGTGAAAACAGAACTAGGCTGCAAAGTTTCCTAGAGAGTATTGCCTTGCTCGCTGAATCATACATTGTTGTAGCAGTTGCTATGCCTCTTTTCCTAATTGTAATGCTTGTCATTATGTTCTGGGTTAGTGGTTCTGGTGCAGAAATGTCTGAAGGTATGTTGTATGGTATAGTATTAGGATTCATTCCACTTATTCACGTGGCGTACTCATTCCTAGTATGGTCCTCGAGTAAAGAGCAAGAAATGTGAGGTGAGAATATGGCAAGAAAAAAGCAGAAGATTGTCGTAGATCTTGACTTGCCAAAGGACGACCCTACCAAAAGGAATCTGCAAATTATTCTAGCAATTTCAATTATTCTTGGGTTGACTTCAGGGTTATTTTGGGTCACAAATTCAGGGTTTATTCCAACTGCAAATGGAGAGCCACTATTCACAAATATTGCTTGTCAAACAATAACCGGTGATGCTGCATTCAATAGCAATGTTGCACCATCTTATGCAGTAAATGAGTCTTGTTCTTTGCTTAAAGATGAAGCACAGATTGTCACATGGGTAGAAGATGACTGGGAATATGTAGACCGGCTCGCAGTATCATTCGTTATGCCTGGGATAGAAGAACAATACAAAACCGGTGTGTTTGGAAAAGAACAGGGATTCTATGCAAATTGTTCTGCTACTGCAACCGCTCCAACAGATTATACATTTGCAATTAGGGATGAGCAAAGAAGTATAGTTGCGTTTTACAACGGTACTACAGGTAAAAATGAACAATGCAGTTTTCAAATCGATGACCTACCTGCTGGAGATAGATATGAAATTGGATTCTGGGTACCCGAACGAGACGCTTTATTGTCGTCTGCAACCTTTGAGGTTACCGCTCATGTCTATGATGGCATTCCTGACAATATGAATAACAAGTCATTATGGGTTGGTCCCTCACTCGGTAATACTAATATCAAGCCTCTCATATTCCTGAACTTTTTCGGCTTGACTTTCTTTTTACTGATTTTCCCTGCTTCGTATTATTTGGAATCACTTGAAACAAAGAGAAACAACAAGGAAGAGAAATTTCCAGATTTCCTCAGGGACTTGGCTGAGTACTGGAAGGGAGGATTATCGATGACCGTCGCGGTACAAACCTTGGCGACGTCCGAGTATGGAGCTTTGAATGATGAAGTGAACCAAATGTCGGCACAATTGTCATGGGGTGTGAAATTCAGTGACGTGATTAATCTCTTTGCTAATAGGGTTAACACGCCTTTGGTAAAAAGAGCGATTGCATTGATTGCTGAAGCGGATCGTGCTGGAGGTAAAATCTCAGATATTCTTGTAACTGCAGCAAATGATAGTCGAGAAATCAAATTCCTAGAGGGGGAGCGGAAACGGGCAATTGGATCCTATATTGCAGTTATCTGGACATCATACGGTGTTTTCCTAGGGGTTATCGTAGTTCTAGCCAAGGTCTTTATCCCTGCTATCGCAGATTCTAACTCTGGTGAAGGCGATGGCGGTGGACAGAACATTGGAAACATGAAGATTCGATCAATTGATCCACTGTTTTTCCTTACGATTTTCTATTATGGTGTCACGATGCAGGCTATGGGCAATGGAGCGATGGCTGGATTGATGGCTACTGGTAGGTTCACTTCGGGATTCAAACACTCAGGAATGATGATAATAATGGCAATTCTTGTATTCAATGTGATTGCATTCTCTCCTGATTTAACAGGTGTACAAGTTCTCACCGATTTGGGTCAAAATCCAAATCCATTCGGGCCGACTAAACTGGATTGGTGATGTAGTTGCAGAAGGATGAGAACGCTCAGGTTCACATCCTTGAGATGCTCACATTATTCTGGGTATTTTTTATGTCTGCCACCTTCTTGATTCAGGTATATGTCCCTGATGCTCCGTCTACAGCCTTTGACGCATCATTGGAATTAGCAGCAGAAGATGCAATAGACATCTCCTTAGCAACCAGTTCTAGTCAAAATTTTGACAGCTTATTACATGAATATCTTGCACAAGATGAATATGATGATGCATGTGAGTTGATACTTGACAATCTTATCCCAGCAAAGCAAGGAAATTGTTGGTTGTCCAAAGATTCAGCTCCAAGTGAACCATTTTCAATAGTTGGAACTCCTTCTGGGGAAACGATTACAGTTCATCGATTATTATACACAGAAACCGTAGTGTGGACTGTTTCTATTGATGTTTGGAATGTCGGCGGTGGTGCATAATGAAATTCACTCGCATCTCCAAAGATGAATTTGGACAGATGCTCCTAGCAACTGGAATAGTACTTTTGATGTCATTGTTGTCAATGGCAATTTTCAGTGTCAAACTAGCAGGTATGTCTATGCCTTACGAGCCGAACTCAACTGGTGTACTCGATGTCTCGCAGGAAGTGCTTGAAACAATTGAACCAGTTACCCAAGCAAGATACGATATGTGGATTAATCAAGGTATTGAAGAAGACCAAGCAGCAATACTTGCATTGGATTCAGTTAACAATGATCTATTACATCATGGAGAGTTGAGAGGAATTGAAGTCAAGCTGATCGAGATTCAGTATACTGAAGTTACCGAGGGAATTGAAATTAGTTTCAATCTAGGCGTGAGTGATGATGACGCAAGATTAGAAGTAGATTACTCGTTTATCCT
>CAXAGT010000031.1:0-18026 GCA_963968885.1 uncultured Candidatus Poseidoniales archaeon
GACTGCGGATGTAAGCACGAAGCTTCGGCGACGTGTTCAGTCCAGCAGCACTAATAGTCGAGCATCTACTTTTTACATATTGCATTCGCACAAGCGAGTGCCCTTCATCGACGAGATCATGCCAATATAAATTCGCAACAACGCGTAGCGTTGTTTCCAATATCCGAATCGAAAGGAGTTGGGAGCACGGTCATAGCGGTGGAGTTTACCTGGTCCCATTCCGAACCCAGAAGTCAAGCCCTCCTGCGTCACGCCCTGTACTGTGGTACGAGAGTCCACGGGAACGGTTGTCACTGTGCCCCTCTCTTTTCCTCGGATTCCCCGACATTTCAATCTGATACTAGTGTAAACTTTGTTTCGAATCTGCATAACTTCAAAGCCAATAGCAAATAGGAATAGGTGAGCAAGATGGGAATTAGACAACTTGATATTTCAGGTTCAGACCAAGTAGGTGTCCATCTTGCTAGAATTGGTAATGTACTATTTCATCCAACAGGACTTACAGACAACACGTTAGAATTAATCGACGAAGCATTGGGGCTTGAAAGAAAAGAGATCAGCATCGGTGGCTCTGCTCTTGTTGGAGCACTAATTGCTGGTAACTCCAATGGAATGGCAGTTGCTGATATTGCAACTGATAATGATATTGATGTTCTTACATCCTATGGCGATGTCGTTGTTATGCAAGGTGGAGTAAATACTGCAGGAAATCTATTGCTCGTAAACGAGTATGGCTGCGTTGCCTCTCCTGCAATACCAGAGGATGGATTAGAAATTATTGCTGACGTTTGTGGCGTAGATGTTGTATCTACCACAATTGGAGGACAAGATATAGTGGGTTCATTAGGAATTGCAAACGATCAAGGAGTTCTCATTCACCCTGACGTTACTCCCGATGAAGTAATGATAATTGAGGAGGTTCTCGAAGTTCCTCCAATGGTGGGCACCGTCTCTTTTGGTTCTCCGTATGTTGGAGCAGGAATTTGTGCATCAAATACAGGAGCCATAGTTGGTAAAGAAACTACAGGTCCTGAGTTGAATAGGATAGAAGATGCTCTTGGATTAATTTGATATAATCCGATAAAAAATTGGCAAGCGAATATTCAAATGCCGAATTCACCGACATAAGGTCATGGGTGAAATGCTCTATCAAGGCAAAGTTAAGCAAGTCTGGTCAACCAATGACCCGGATATTTATGAATTTAGATTCACTGACCAAATATCAGTGTTTGACCAAATTATCCCTTCACTAATCCCTAGAAAAGGAGAAACTCTCAACCGAACTACAGCTCATTGGTTCAAATTAGTGGAAGAGGAAGGTATCTGTGGTACCCACTTGATTGAATTGAATGCTCCAGATAGATGTCTTGTTCGCAGAGTTGATGTCATAAAAGAACCAGGAATGGTCCCAAGGGACGCAGAGTGGGTCTTTGTTCCGCTTGAATTCATAGTTAGACATTACTTAGCGGGTTCGGCATGGAGAAGGTTCCAAAGAGGAGATTTGACTGCTGAAGACCTCGGTATCACTTCTGAAGCCATATATGGTCAAAAATTGCCTAAACCTCTAGTAGAAGTGACTACGAAATTTGAAGCATATGATCGCTTTGTCGATAGAAAAGAAGCACTAGAAATTTCTAATATAACAGATGAAGAATTTGATTCTATTATCGAGGCTTGCCTTAAGATTGATGCAGTCATTGAGAGAGAAGCAGCCAAAAATGGACTTATTCATGTAGATGGCAAAAAGGAATTCGCTCTTGGACCTGGAAGAAAAGTCGTTCTAGTTGACACCTTTGGTACATTGGATGAAGACCGATGGTGGGATGCAGAAAAGTACGCAGATGGAGAACAAGTGGAATTGTCAAAAGAATTTGTTCGAACCCATTACATTGAAACAGGACACCAAGCAGAATTAGAATCTGCTAGGAATGAAGATAGAGAGGATCCTCCTATTCCTGCGTTACCTGATGAAATTATCCAACAAACAGCTGAACTCTATTCTTCGATGTATGAGAGATTAACCTCAAACAAGTTTTGATTATGAGTGAGATCTAAGCATTAAACCAACTTGATTTCTTTCTGCAGATCGCAATATTGCCACTACATGCTTGATAATGTCTCTTACTCCACCGTCAAGTGGTTCATCACTTGCAACCCCCCATTGTCCAGATTTGATTGCCTTTCTTAGTTCAGTAGCTTCATTAGAGGTAATCCAACCATGAATTCTAAGTCCACCTATTCCTGACGAGAAACTTGTCTCCTCCAGACCTTTGTTTAGTTTATCGATTAACACCATCAATTCATCAAAAGTTGGTCTGTTTAATAGATTAGAATCTCTCTGTGTTGCCTTAGTATATTTGCTAAAATAGTTCAGAGCTGAACCATCTGAACTTGGAAATCTGCCAAACCTTTCCCTGTTCTTAAGGTCACCAAGTTTTATTGGAATATTGTTATTATCAAGTTTCAGACCTAAGGTGAACAATAGTGTAGCATCATCCCAAGTGATTTCAGATCTCTCTAAGGTAGTAATTCCTTGAGAAGCTAATCTGCCCTTTACCGAATTTAATTCTAACAGTTCTTTCCAACTGTTTTCTTTGCCTGAATTTAATATCATTGCAAATAATTCATCATCGATAGCATCTAATGTATAGAATGGTGTAGTAGCGATTGTATCACTCTCCAAAGAATTTTTTCATTCTGTCTTCAACTGAACCATTATCTTCACCATCACCGTCAGAAAATTCTTTCCTTAAAGCAGCGAATCTACTTTGGACAGAATCATCCTCTTCTAATTCAATTACAGGTTCTTCCTGATTGATTATTTCTACTTCCTTTTCATCTTCAGATGATTCTTCTATGTCTAATTCAATGTCTTGATGAGCCATCATCTTTGTCATCCTTTCCATGGCTTCTTGCTTTTCTAAGTTAGTCTTATCTTCAATTTCAGGTTTCGATTCATCCTGAGTTTCTGATTTTTGCTTTTGTACGTCAATATTTTGCGTATCCAATGAATCTGTTATCTTATTATTATTAGGTGATTTTAACAAACCAAGAGCTGCAAGTAATCCGATTATTATGACTGTTATGCCAAGTGTCCAGATCATGTCATTACTGCTGATTTGGATAGTGCTTGGTGCAATGTACCATTCTTCCTTAGAATTATCACTCATGTCAGATTCCAAACTATAAGGGGATGAGCAACCTATTGTTGCGTTTATTTTGGTATCTGTTTGCATGTTTGCTGGAGCTTCTATAACCACTGTAGGAGCATAGTTCCCCGTAACATCTACTCTAACTTGTGTGGACCATCCATCACTTGCTTCTACATCTAGAACACATATCGTATCTCCCAGTAACTCCCAGCCTTCTCTCTGAATACCAACTTTGATTTCCTTGTCGGCTGTAATCGAAAATATACCTAAATTCCATCCGCTCTTGTAAGCTGTGTAATAGTAATTTTCTAGTGCCAGAGTGTTTCCATATTCGTCTAGTATGTACAAAAATAATTCATGTTCTCCAACATCTGGAAGCCAACTTGTAACATTAATACCAATTTCGAGGCTTGTGTTGTTCTGAACAAATATCTCATCGTCATCTATTTGTAGAATTTCTGAGTTAGATGTTATCATAAAGACCCTTCCGTTGAACTTTTCATCTACTGAAGTAGAAATATCACACCTTGCAATTTCACCTGATTTCGAAGTAAGTCCAAGTTCTTGGAAAAATTGGGTGTTGAAATCACAATCAATGTCTGCGGTTGTAAGAGGTTTTCCAAATAGATGAATATTCAAAGCGTCACTTTCTTGATTTGTTGTTATGTTTTGATAATCACTATTGAAATTATTTGATACTTTTATGAGTTGGTTCGATTCATCACTAATATCGACTATCCATGTTCTGTCTTCTATACCAAAACCTACTGGAGAAGAGGCAAATGCATGTTTAGAATATACTACAGTAATTGCAGTCTCAATGGGGTCTAAATCTGGGTGATTTACTCTAAGACCTAGAAGCAATGATGATCTATCCCAATCAGCAGGCGGTATAATTCCTAGTGGGACACCTATTGTTTGACCGGATGGAATGACTATTCTAGAATTTCCACTTATCTGCCAACCCACAGGCAAATTCAATATTTCTAATTCAACGGGAGATAAGTCATTTCCTGTGTTGTTAATCCAAGCTGTTGGATATCCGATGTTAGTATTTACCTTCCAGTTATCTTTGTTTTCTAATTGTATACTTGGGGCTGAACCTATTCTCAATGGGACTTCTTGGAAAGTCTGTCCTAATCCGTCTGCATCGGTCACTAAAATTCTTACAACTCCAACTGTTCCTGCGAGTAAATTCTCAGGCGGACTAACCTCCACTGTCAAATTAGTAGTTCCACCAGGGTTGACTATTTCTCCGAAATCAGGCATGTCTATCGGCCAGCCTTGGCTAGCCTTAGCATAATATGGAACGGTAGGTGTATTACCCATTTGTATGAGATTAAGAGTTACATTCCCTCCGTCAGGGTGTACCACGAGATCTGAGCTTGACAAATCAAAACTCCAACCACTAACTCTATTCACAGTGAAATTAAATCTCATAGAGAGAATCTCATATCCACCTGACTTGAGAAGTACGTTGACTACTGCAGTAGTTCCTGCCCAAGAACTTTGATTCGCAGTAATTCCAATTGATATATTGGTGTAATTGTTGATTTCTAAATTTTCAGAAATCGAGGAATTGCTTTCCCAATCAAAATTATCAGAACCTTCAAAATTGTAACTGATTGAAGAATCTAGAATTGCGTTATTGACTGTATTTCCTGTATTGGTAATGTTGAAATTTAACATCACTTCTTCTCCTGGATTGATTGTTTGGTTGGAACTGCTGAAAGAAGTCCAATTCCACCTATTGTCTGGTTCAGCCATTACTAGAATGATAGAAGTCGATACTACATTTGGGTCAGATAGTGATTGCCAACTAAACTCAATCTCAAATTCCGATTGTGCTGGCGTATCACTTGATAGAATTATATCCACTGTGGATATTGTATTTGCTTTGGCTCCCAGAGTTTTTGTTGGTGTAAAATAAATGAATTCTACAACAGGGCTAAAACCTGATGCAGATCCTTCGACAACATTACCTGATAATGTATACGTGTCATCACCATTGCCAGGATTAGATAATCTGAGCAAGACTCTATGCTCCTCTGAAACATTCAACGATACCGCAGTTTCTCCAAGGTCGGGTACGGGGCTAACGATTTCAGAGTTTGCTCGGTAAACTTGGAGTATGTGTGTTGAGAATCTCAAATTATGTTCTTGAAGATTTTCTTCTTCTGCATTAAACGACAATCTAGCAGGAACTGCGTCCTTGTCAATATGCATTGTCAATTCTAAATCAAACACCATGCCATTAGGGCCGCTAACTTCCAACGAAGATGCATTAAATTCTACTGTTGCGAGAGAATTACTAGTCTGAACACTCCAATCATATTCAGGACTTAGCATACCTGCGCTTGCAAAGTTCCATTTCAACTCACCAGAGTTAGGGATTTCTAACGTTATCAATCTTGAAATATTATTGTCAGGAAGTGTTCTAACGTGTACTGGATTAATCTCGATATTTGAGGCAATGAACATAACATCAATAGATTCACAAATTTCTTGCATTCCTTGACCAATGCACAGTGTAAGAGTCGAGTTTGAACTTGATTCTATTGGAGTGTTTTGTGGAACATCTAACTTAGCAAATAACTCAATTTCTTGGCCAGGCCCTAAGTCTACGGAAAATAGTTCAGTTCCTGTTGAATCAACTAGAGAAGGAGTCCCAGGCCAACTAGGATTTGTCCAGTCAAGAGAGGTAGTAGATTCCTGTGCATTTCCTAAGTTTTTGATTCTTAACCAACCTAGTGCACTTGAGCCTTGTCTTCCATATGCGGTAGATTCTGAGAGACCTTCAGGGCCTTCTATTGAGATGCCCCGGGTTCGAAGGACTTCAATCGGTAGTGTTGCATGTGCAGTTATAGATGTGTTCTCTAAATTGGTCAAAGTGTAATTGACATACCCTGATTCATCTCCTAATGCAGTTTCTGGCACAGATGCTGAAAATTTGATATTCTTGGGGACATACGGATCTAGAGTAAATGTTGTTGATTGTTCTTCAACCATGGATATACTCCATCCGGGATTTAGATATTCAGTCCATGTAAGGGACCAATCGGATGCCCTAGAACCGGTTCCTGTTAACACTAGGTCAACATCAGAAGAATTGCCGGGAGTAATTCTAGTTGTTTCGCTAGGAATGTCTATTCTTGCTACATATGGTGCCAAGATTGCTAACTCGGTTACAAAATAGTTGTTATCTTCTTGAGATTCAGTAATATTCCCATTTACATCGATTATCATTTCAAGTTCGTGTAAACCAAGTTCAGCTGTAAAAGTGGTTGATACGGTAATAGGTCCTCCTTCTCCAGATGGTGATATTGGTTCTGTGTTTTCAATCCTCTCTCTCAAGATTTCCACGTCGTTTAGAGTAATTGCGATATCTAATGGTGCATCTCCATCGCTAACTCCAAAGTTTGCTAATTGTCCTGTGACCGTGACTAAATCCCCGGGATCAGGGTCTACTGGATTGAATGTTAAACCTCGATTGTCTTGAAGTGGAGCAAAATCAGGTAATCTCTGTGAGACGAGAACATCTCCAATCAATATGTCAATGAATCCGTCTCCATCAACATCCCCTAAGGCAGGACTTGCCCAAGTTCTGTGAGGAAGGCTAAGAGCAGATTCCCAGTTTGAAGAAACATCTGTTTGTGCTCCAGTCACTCCATCAAACGCAAACAACCTTCTTCCAAATGGGACTATGATTTCCTCGGTTTCATCTCCATTGATATCCATTGCAACAGGACTTGATACTGCTATCTCGTCGTTATCATTACCGGAACCTCGATTCATAAGTCTGGACCAATCTTTGGATGGAGGTGATTCTGATATATCGTGGCAACCAACCATTCCTTCTCTATCAGTCCATGATGATGCATACCATGTAGCCCAACACAATCTGTCATCTATACCGTCTGAGTCGGTGTCAAGCATCAAAGGCTGAACATCAGCGTAGCCATTGGTTGCCCTAAAATCAAAAATTTGGGTAGTAGAGGTTAACTCCATGCCGATATATCTTGCGCCTTGACCTGAGTTTCCTCCGTTTGCATCTGTTGGTATTGTTAGGATCATCTCGGGAGCAGTATCTGAATCAAGTTGCGTTATTACCGGTCCTGGCAGCCTTAGTCTAGGTGAATCGCCATCTTGGTCTGTCCCCGAAAGTGCAACCCTTTCCCAATCTAAAGAACCAGAAGTTCCATCAATTCTCCAAACCCACATTGAACCTGAATTACTGTCTATAGTGGTCAATACAACGGCAGATGTTGATGAGTCCAATGCAGCCCAGGCAGGGTCACTTGGATTAGTTCCTCTATCTAACGCAACTTCAAAATCAGGTTCAGGGGCTGATGAGGTGTCCAGAGGTAAAGAAATCACTGTAGGTTCTTCGGTGTTTTGATCTATTACAGCAAGAACAATCTCAGGGATGCCATCAAATGATAAATCAGCAAAAAGCGGTTGTGTGACGGCTCTGTGTCCTGACTGTGACGAGAAAACGTGAGGGCTTGGAGTGCTTAATGAATAATCAGAACTAGTCCAAGACCATTTTTTTTCATTTGAGTGTCCAGATACCTGCCATCCGGATTCCGAACATCTTAATTCCGGAGACCACAAATCTACAATGATTTGAGTTGTAGTCTCGTAGGCAATTACTATTTCCATTAAGCCGTCATTATCGGCATCCAGGATACCTGGTGTTGAGCGAATATCTCGAGTAGTACCCAAATCTACTTCCCAAGCTACATCGGCGTCATCACCTGAGATAATAGACAATTTCGACGTAGAGGAGTCTGAATCTGACCACACTATTACTGGAAATAGGTCCCCTTGTCCACATCTTTCAATCGCATTCCCTTCGATTGTTATGCTTGCTGAAAAATTTCCAATGATTGAACCGTAAAGGGTACTTCCATCAGTCTCCTCTAAAGCAACCCAATTAACAACAGGATCGTCGATGGTTGAAAGTAAATCTGAAGGATTGACTCCATGCTCAGGTGATGATGAGTTCCTGCTTGGATTTTTTGCAAATTGCCCCCATGGCTGTTCATCCGGGTTCCAAGAATTATTGCCTGCCGGTGAGAGGTCCACAGGCTTAGAATCTTCTAGAGTCCCGGTTGCTATATGAGTCAAAGTCGTTGACATTAACATCAATAGAAGAACGATTATGGCAAATCCCATTTGAAACCTTTTCAGGCTATCGCTTTCTGCCATTATGTCACATTGTTGGGTTTAGGATATTATGGGTTTGGGCAACTTGCATAAAACAACGCCGAATTTAGAGGTGTTTTTCGATAACCGTAATCCATAAATTATGGGTTTGGTATAAATAGGGGTCTTTTGTGGCTCGGATGACTTCGGTTGAATCCCTCTGGAGGCAAAGAGCCGGTGATGGACGGAATTGGACTCCCTGTCCATTCCTCATCCCCTCAAGCCCCCACGAAATTTACCGGTGGAGGAATGTGCAATGTACAAAATAGTAACAATGGAGGATACAATACGTATTCCTGCAGAGTATATGAGAAAGGGAGCGTCTCTGAATGACCACATTGACAGATTAGCAATGACTGCATTCGAAGGAAGATTCAATGACGACCAAGACTTTGTTTTGGTAACAAGTAACCATCAACCACTTGGGCGTGGAAGAATTATTCACGGTGATGGTGCGATCTACCAAAAAGTGAAATTCGATGCAGTATTGTTCTGTATGGACGACCACGAAGTTGTTGAAGGGGCTATTTCAGAAGTAAATGAATTCGGTGCGTTCGTAAGAATAGGACCAATGGAAGCGCTTCTCCACAAATCCCAAATTATGGAAGACTCTGTCCAAGTTAACGTCGGTGCAGGTCACATAGAAGGAGCAAAGACAGGTAAGAAGATAGGTATCGGTTCCGCAGTTAGAGCTAGAATCGTATCCTTAAGCCCTGATACCAGTGATCCTCGCAGGTCAAGAATCGGATTAACATGCAAACAGCCAGGGCTTGGCTCTCTAGAATGGCTAGAAGATGATGAGTGAGTTGATAATATGGTTAACAAAGAATTTGCATGCACTGAATGTCACCTAATCCTTCCATCAAAAAAGGAAGGAAGAAAGGATGTTGCCCCTCAATGCCCTAGGAATCCTATTGCGCCAGTTTCTCTTGAGTGGCAGGGTTATGTAGTAATCATGCACCCAGCAAGGTCTGAAATTGCAAAGAGATTGAAAGTTGAACTTCCTGGAATTTATGCATTAAAAGTAAGTACAAGGTGATAGAATGAAAATAATCAGTAGAGTAGAAAATCCATTATTGGGAAGAGTTGAACTAGAATTCCAAATTCAACACAAAGGACAATCAACACCGTCCAGAAAAGACGTAGTTGCTCAGGTAGTTGCGATTGAGCCAGGTGCAAAAGCGAGCTTAGTCGTTGTCAAGAACACAAATACACGTTTCGGTCAAGCATCAACTACTGGAATTGCATTTGTTTATTCCGACGAAGAATCCCTATCAGTTGAACCAAAATATGTCTTCAAAAGACAAGGTGAGATTAATTCAGGTGACAGTGAAGATGCCGGAGGTGAGGCTTGATGTCAGGAACTCCTAAAGCAGGTGCAAAATGGTCTAAATTCACTGTTGAAGGTGATAAATTAGTAATGAAGGGAGAAACATGTCCTAAGTGCGGACCCGGTGTTTTCCTTGCTATTCACAAAGATCGTAAGTCATGCGGTCGCTGTGGTTACACTGTAATGAATGAGTGAGACCAAGATCCTGAATTATCCAGGTTTAACCAATGGTTACCTCTTTTCGTGGTAAAGACAAGAATTTCATCATTCTCCTTTGTTATCTGGGTGTTATCATTAATCAGTAATTCCTGTCTCCAACCGGCAATCCGCCAAGAAGAACTCTCTGTATCAAAACAAGCGTAACCTATAGGACCTTTTATCGAGCATTCCAATTTCAATTCCGAGCCTGCAAGATTCAATAGTCTATTGTCCTCGAGATGAAAAAGCCTGTTTTCGCCATGTGAGAATACATTTTTTATTGTCCAATCAAATTCTTTCTTACCTTTTGAAATTTCAATTCCGTCTATGTTTGAAAGTATCTTCCATCCTCCACCCTTTGACCAAATGTATAATTTATCATCATCAGATTCCACTGAAACGATTTCATCAAATCTAGGTAATTTTTCACCCCATTCTATGTGTTCACTTCGCCATAATTCTATTGAATTCTCTGTTATTGCATAAATTCCTCTTTTCCATAGGACGAAGGCTACTCCGTCTGGTATCCTACAAATCGCTAGGGGCTCTGCATTCAATGACCTTGACCAATCTGCACCTGCTACCTGAGGATTTTGATCAGTTGATTGTGATAATCTTAATTCAGCCTTAGAGATACCAACTTCTAATTTGTCTAAATCTAAGCAAGCCATCCTTGCCTCTCTGAATTCATGGGATAACCAAGTCGCAATTAATTTGTTACCAATGACTTCAGAATTGGTTATCATTGCTGGGAATGGTATCTTTGGGTCACTAAAATCATTCAAGTCTTCTGAAATTACAATAATTTCGCCATCCGTACTGATAGCAACAATTCTACCATCATCCATTTCGTGGGCTTTATTTACCCTTATTGGTAATGAAGGCGGCAATTCTCGCATGTACTACCCTAGAGGTTATGATTCTCAAATCTTCGTTCCTAAATATCCAATTTGACTACTATCATATATTTGATTAAATTGCGTCAAACATGGAGTCAGAATCGATTGTATTGATTGTGGTAAGTGGTTCTGATATTGCTTCTACCAATCAAGCAGATGAACTGCTTTTGATGCATGATTGGTTACAATTGGATAATGTAGAAGGTAATCGGTGTTATTCTTACAAGAATGTTAGAATGTGGTGGCTAGAAGGAGGAGTATTGAAAGAAAATAACCTAGATACTAGATGGCAAAATTCTACAGGAGAGGTAGTAAAGGAAATTATTTTCCCATCTCGTCATTATGCTTCTAGTGGAAAAGCATCGTTAACAATTCACCCAATAGGAACGCCACATGTTATGGATGAGAATGACTTGATCTATGGAGGTGATGTGAATCATTGTCCTCCTCCTAATCCAAGGATTGCTAGTTGGTACAAACTACTTTGTGAGTTAGCCCAAGGCAATAATATGGTGGAGGGATTTGATTTATCTTTAGAAGTGACTCATCATGGACCTGTTGTTAATTGTCCTTCCTTGTTTATCGAAACTGGTTCAACTGCTGAGACTTGGCCTCACAAAGGAGCAGCAAAGGTTTTGGCAGAAGTAATATCAAGAGGGCTGGGTTTGAACGAGGGTGATGAAATTGGTAATTGGTCAGAATCAGAGAATCAAGGTGAGCATGTCATGATTACTTTGGGAGGTGGTCATTATGCACCGAGAGGGAATTTGGTGGCTAAGACAAAGAATGCATGGCTTGGACACATGTTGGCAAACCACTCCCTACCATTTGAACAGGATCAAGATGGCAATCCAATCAGGGGTGGGCCATGGGAATTATCTATAATTGAAGCAATAAGGTCAACAAAATTGGCTTTCCCTGGATGTCGACTTGTTGCCTCTATGGACAAGAAATCATTTCGAGGTTGGCAAAGACAAGCTGTTAGAGAATTGATGGAGGAACTTAACATTCCATTGATTCGGTCTAAAGACTACATCGAACTCATTTCTAATGGTAAATGAGCAATGCTCAATAAGTCGATTGGTTTGGTATAAGTGGGTATACCTATGGCAGGACTGGTATCGAGAAGTATCGTTGCCATGACGGTGCGTATGCCAAAATGGTTCGTACGTATAGTATCTAGAAGATATGTAGCCGGCTCTACCCTCGACCAAGCAGTTGCTGTGATGAAAAAGAAAGCAAAAGAAGGTGCTTGTTTCACTATTGATGTACTTGGAGAAGAAATATCTTCCATGGAGGAAGCAAATGAATTCTTGGAAGAATACAAAAGAGTCATTGATGCGATAAAAGAAAATTCGCTCGACGCTAATATCAGCATTAAACCAACGGCATTCGGATTATTGCTAGACCCAATTCAGGGTATGAAGAATATTGAGGAATTAGTAAGAATGGCTCATGATAATAATATGTTCACAAGGTTAGATATGGAAGATTATCGTGTTACGGATGACACAATCCAAGTCGTTAGGGACATGCATAACAAAGGTCTCACAAATATGGGAGTAGTACTTCAAGGCAGACTGTTCAGGACTCTAGGTGATATCAAGCAATTAGAGTCAGAACTTGGGTCATTAGCAGATTACAGAATTTGCAAGGGAATATATCTTGAATCAGCAGAGATTGCTCACACCGATAGAAAAGCCATTACTGATGCTACAATCGAGTGTATGGATGCAATGCTGGATGCGGGCGCTTATGTTGGAATTGCAACTCACGATATTCCAATTATTGATGCTGCAAAGGCTTCATTAGAAAAGAGGAATATGGGTCCAGGAATTGAAGATCCTAGACCGAATGCAGGTGAAAAAAGAGAGGGCAAGGGCAATGGCTATGAGTTCCAAATGTTGCTTGGTGTGAGAGGAAACATAAGAAGAAAACTTGCGCAAGAAGGACATCGAACCAGGATTTATATCCCATATGGAGAGAAATGGTATGAATATTCAATTAGGCGTTTAAAGGAAAATCCTACTGTATCTATTCATATTGTCAAGGCATTCTTAATGCCTTGGACAAATCGAGCTTAAGGTGATAAATTGTCTGGAAATAAATTCACGATGGAGATTAGTATAGAATCTCCTCCAGAGCATGTCTTTTCGGTTATCTGTGATATTAAAAACACTCCAAAATGGTACAAGCAAGTTATCAGTAATAAGATTTTAACAGAGGGTGAATTTGGTCTTGGAACAAGATGGGAAGAAACACGAAAAATCCTTTTCATTACTGCAACTGAGCAAGCAGAGTGCACTGATTTCGTTAAAAATTCTCATTACACAGTTGAGATTGATGCCTCAAGCCACAAAGCAATTGCTACGATATCAGTAGAGCCTCAAGAGCAAATCACGAGAGTAATTTATTCTGGTGAATGCTTCAAAAAAAGCGATGGTGAATGGAAACCAAGTGAGAGAGTCGCAAAATTAGTTTCCAAATTCGATTCCAAGATGCTCCCATCTCTGAAAAAACACATTGAATCAAATCAATAACGCTTCTTTTTCCTTATTCTTGGTCTACCTTGAACCTGTTTTTGGTCTGAACTCTGATTTGGCTTTATAGGGTTAGGATTGTATCCGAGTCTTCCTTCCTTCCACGCTTGCCTTCTTTCTCTTTCAGTCTTAGGAACAGGTAATTGTTCTTCAACAATAGGCTCATGTAGGTAAATTCTTTTGATATCTATTGCCTTTACATTTCCTTTCATTGTTCGACCTGCACCTGTGTGAATCGCCCTTATTCGCCACTCTTCACCCTCAAAATACATTTTACTTCCGCCTTTGAAGTACTCATCAGGAGGGCATCTAAGGGAAGTTGATTCTGACCACTCTCCTCTAGTTTTTGTAATTCTTACCATTACTTCATCTGCTCTCAATGCTATGCATCTAGTAACTTTTCCTGCTAATGCTTTTTTGACACTTCTTTCTTTATCGATTTCAATTCTACTTATTCTCCAAACCATTCCTGAATCTTCAAAATGATCATCGATCTCCAGCATTTCGTCTTCTTCGATTTGCAAAACAACTCTATTTGTCATTTCAGCATCAGTCAACATAAACGGGATGTCTTTTTGCTTTGGTGGTCTAAGATGGTATGTGTAGACATGTTCACAATTTTTGCACTTGAGTAACATATCAAATCCTTTGCCCTTTTTCTTTTCATTCAAGATATCAAAAGGCATCGAGTCGTTGCAGGATGGACAAGGAGCAACCTGTTCCTCGTTCTCATAATCTGGCTCCTCTGAGTACAAGTCTTCATCCTCCATGAAACCCTGCCGTTGCATCTTATGTTTGAACTCACCGCTTACAATGAAGTTAATACTTTGATACAAAGAGTTGATAGAAGGAGGTCAAGACAAATGACTATGAGCGGGGATGTTGATAATCAGAATCAATATCCAGATAGAGGGAAGGTTTTGGAAATCCTTCTATCAGCGAAGTCGGATTTGCCCCGCAATGAGCCAGAAATTGCTTCTAACATCTCGCAACAACTTCAGCACATGGGACTTGATACTTGGGGAATTTCTCTAATAAGAAGGGTTAGAGATGCTTGTGCAATCTTGCAACCAAAAATAGTCCTTGAAACAGGAGCTCAAATTGGTCATAAAAGTGCTTGGTTATTTGATTTGTTTAGCATAGAAGGTCACAAGCCAGAACATTACGTAATGGTAGAGAAGGGTGGAAAATTCGGAGTAATTCTAGCAAGGCTTCGAACAAGATATGATGCTGAAGATTGGGCTGATATCAAAATTGGAGATATTAATGCTCTTTGTTCCGATGCTAAGGCTTGGAAAATGGCTAATACGACTAACCTCTCAAGTTCAGAATCACCAATTCCGCAGGAAATTGACTTCATTCTTGTAGATGAAAAAGCCGAAAACCTAGCAAAAACTGTTCGTAACCTACTTCCTCACTTGAGTAAATCAGGTGTATTATTGTTAAGAGAACCAGATGTTCCAGTTGGAGAAACAGATGGCACGGATCCAATTTTTGAAGAGCAAGTGAAAGGTTTCAATGATTGGATTGAACTAATTAAAGAAATATCACAAACTCATATTATCAGGATGAACCCAATTTTTGGTGGTACGCTGGTAGGAATTATGAAACGGATTCAACCTCTTCAATAATTCTAGAAGCTTGTATTATACCATATCCATAGTCATTATCGTGTCCATCTTGACCAGGTTTAGGCTTTGATGTGTCCATTAATAGTTGTTTTACACTCTCAATTGTAGCCTCATCACCTTGAGTTAAGTTAGGGTTTGCTTCAAGCATTAAAGCAAGAATGCCAGAGACATATGCAGTGGCAGAGGATGTGCCTGAAGCATAACCATATGAATTGTCAAGCATCAATATTGGTACTTCATTTCCAGGTCCAAGTACTTCTGGCTTCATATTTGGGTCATCTCTCGGAAGCATGAATGGAAGAGAAAAAAAGTTTCCATCATTATCTCCGGTTGAAGAACCAGACCAATGTGTTCCATCCCTGTTGATACCCCCAACGCTGATTACAAGTTCGACATTTCCCGGGGAAGCAACATCGCCATCATCTTCAGAACCCCCATCATTTCCTGCAGCAGCAACAACATAGATTCCATCTTCTATCGCTCTTATTGCAGCATCCTCGCTAGGTCTATCGCCATCAGTATCAATAATTGGATTTGATCCAGATCCACCAAGTGATAAAGAAATGATGTTAACATTTTGTGCCCTGCACCAATCGATTGCATCAGCAACATCTTGATCTTCTCCTTGACCATCTGCAGGTAAAGCTCTTGCTACAAATAAATCAACGCCTCTTGCCATTCCTTTCAGATGTCCATCGGCTACAATTGATCCAGCCATTGATGTGCCATGTCCATTATCATCGAATGGTTCTTCAGAATTACCAATAAAATCCTGCCAACCCTTCAATTCCAGAGATTTGAATGCGGAATGAGTCATGTCTATTCCCGAGTCTACTATACACAAGCTGACTCCACTTCCATCGTAATCAATTCCTTCAATGCTTAATTGCGAATTAAAATCAGATTCGTATTGTCTAAGTTCTTTTGGATAGAGAATAGCTGCTTCACCCTTGAACAATACATTAACAAGATACATGCTAATTAAGATTAGCAATAATGCCACGCTTATTGATACTATTTGCCTTACCCGCCCATTCTTTTTTCTGAAGGGGCTTGGGGTTGCTATGGATGCAACTTCCGAGATAATGTCATCTAGCAATTATCCTCACCTGTAGTTGTTCAAGAAAATGCATTAACTGCTTCTGATAGTGTTTCGGCAAATAATTTTGCTTCATCTTCTGTGTTGTAGAAATATGCGCTTGCTCTGAGGGACCCGTTGACATGTCCTCGGTCGTTAAACCAAGAGTGCACGCAATGGTTTCCACTTCTGCACATGACTCCTGCAGCTTCATCCAATAGTAAAGCAATGTCATGAACCGGCAAATCATCGAGAAGAACTGAACAAATACCTGATCTTTCCCTCGCATCTTCTGGTCCTATTATCTCAATTCCGGGTAGGTCTTTTATTCCATCAGTCATAATTCTATTTAGCTTAATTTCCTTTTCATGAACATCATCCATATTTAGATTTGCAAGATAAGAAATTGCGGGATCTGCTCCTAACATTCCAGCGAAATGACCTAGTCCCCCTTCAAATTTTGAAGGTGATGTTTCCCATTCTACGCTATTGTAATTCGATGTTTTTACGGTTTGTCCACCAGATTGAAGGCTCCTCATTGAGTTAAGGTGTTCTTCTTTTGCCCATAGAGCACCCATGCCAGTGGGACCGAGCATTTTGTGTATTGACATAACCATGAAATCAACATCAAGATCTTGAACATCAACTTTCATGTGAGGTGTAGATTGTGCGGCATCAGCACATACTAAAGCACCATAATCATGAGCGATTTTTGAGATCTCTTTCAGCGGAGTTTTCACGCCATCTAAGTTTCCAACGTGTGATATGCTTACCATGCGGAGGTCCGATCCTGCCTTCTCACATTCTCTCTCAAAATTTTCTAAATTGAAGGAGTTATCGCTATTACTTGCAATAACTCTGTGGTCTACTCCTTTCTCTTCCTCAAGTTGTATCCAAGGAACTAGATTTGAATTGTGTTCCCTATCAGTCGTAAGAATAACATCGCCTTTATTCCAGGTGAGTCCTTTTGCTACTTGGTTTAATGAGTGAGTAGCATTTCTTGTCCAGACAACTTCGTTAACTTCCTTTGAATTGATGTAATTAGCAAGTGTTTTCCTTGCTTTAGTCGCTCCTAGGGAGACCTTAGTTCCAAAACGATGAACTGACCTACCTGCACAACCCGGATTCATTGTATAATAATCATGGATTGTCTCGATAACAGAGTCTGGCTTCAATGTAACACACGCATTGTCCAAATACGCAGGTGGGTTTTCTTGTCTAAATAATGGGAAATCTTCTCTGGTTCTATCTAAGTTCATTACCATGCCTCCATGTCTGGGAAGTAGTCTAGGACAGGGGAATTAGTTCCACAATTCGTACATGTATATCTCGTAGGAATTGATTCTGAGCAAACAGGACAATCTAGTGATGGTATGCCAAAGCCCTTGCAATTTTTAGCAGAGCAGGGAACGAGAATATTACCATCTTTATCTCTCTTTAATGGTGCACTTTCTCCACAGACTTGACAAGCAACATTCTGATTTCCAAAACCATCTTGGGATTCTAAGTTCTTTTCAGCTTCTGACGCTGCTTTGGATAATATTTTTCCTTGCCTGCCTAACATCCTTTGAGGGAACCATATTAGAACCATAATTAGCAATGGAACTAAAATTCCTGTTACTAAATACAAAAACCACATGTCGATTCTTTCAGCAGATCTCTCACCTATAAAGTGTGCTCCAGACCATGTATTTAGTAGACATATGAACAACCATGTCAAAAATATGAACGACCAAGATTTGAGTGAATGTTCTCTCATAGATTCTTCCATTTCACGAACATCCTCGCTCAAGTGATATGTTTCAACATGCCAATTCCTAGATTCTCTAATTGCTTTCCATATCATGTAGGAAATGAATATTGAAATCGTTGTGGCTAGTATTCCAATCGGCATTTCCCCGAATTTCAATCCTATCGGGAAATCCGGGTTTGGTGCATGAAATTTTACTTGTGCATAAGATAGAGATATCCATGCAACAAAAAGCAGAGT
>CAXAGT010000032.1:0-17769 GCA_963968885.1 uncultured Candidatus Poseidoniales archaeon
GATATGAACCTGACATTATTTCCTTCTGGTCATCACCGCCTTCTGCATAACCTGCAATACCGATTGACCATGGTGGACCAGCAGTTGCGTCTTGTACCGCAGGAGAAGGTGAGTTGTCTGCCGCACCAGTATGGATCTTCATTTGGTTAACAACTGCTTCCTGAGTTGCAGTTTCAATACCAGGTACTGGCAAAGAACCTATTGCGCCGAATGAAGTTGTAATTACATCAACAAGAGGTTGTTGGGCTGCGGCTAGAACAGCATTTGTACTGAATCCCTCGACAAAGAAAATAATCGCATCAGGGTTTGCGTCTAGGACTGCACCAGTAACTGCTGAACCATGCCCGTCTGCTGGGTCATCAAGTATCGGAATTTCGTCACCTGACCAATCAGGAGAGTGACCGATTATTTTTGTTCCCGTGAAATAAACTATATCTGATGCAGTGATTTTGTCCCAACAATCTGCAGTATCTGCTTCAAGTCTTTCAGAATATGTTCCTTCAAGCGTAATGTCGCAAACCATTGTCACTCCCAAACCATCGAGTAACCATTGTGGATAAGATTCGTTTGTTCTGAAGTGATCATGGTAGACATTTATTCCCGTATCGATAGGAGCAATTACAGAAAATGGTCTAAAATCATCATTAGCTTGACCCACCTCTCCAGTATCAACAATATCGAGTTCATCTGCAGGATTAATCATTGCCAGAGTGGTGAAAAGAGCAACGAAAATAATTGTAGAAAGAGCCGTTGCTTGGGTTTTTTTGGACATATCCGAATCTGATGAAACCACCTTGTCTTCAACAAGACTTGCTTCAAGCACCTCTTCAGCCATAACATGGCCTCAATGCTGTCTATCTTCAAACCTGCGTTGTTTATGAGGGACGGAGTTTAGGCACCCATATGTCCTCTGTTAATTCTCGACTTGTTTGGATGGACCTTGAAATGACTGGGCTAAATATAGAAAAAGAAAGCATCATAGAAATTGCTACAATCGTCACCGATGAAGATTTGAATATAATCGCAGAAGGACCAAACCTTGCCATTAAAGTCTCAGAAGATTTGATTGAAGGCATGGATGAATGGAATACTAAACATCACAATGAATCAGGATTAATCGACAGAGTTCGAAATGAAGGCGTGGATTTGAAAGAGGCTGAGCAACTTACCCTTGAATTTCTTAAGCAGTGGGTCAACTACAGGGAAGCACCATTGTGTGGAAATAGCATATGGAATGATCGTAAATTCCTCGAGAAGGAAATGAATGAAGTTTCAAGATATCTAAACTATAGAATGGTAGATGTATCTACAATAAAAGAACTCAGAAGAAGATGGTACCCTGGCTTGAAAAGATTTCAGAAAAAGGGTGCTCATTTAGCAAGAGATGACATTTTGGAATCAATTGCTGAGTTAAAATCATACCGTGAAGAGATTTTCAAGAATCCATCTTCTCTCTCCAATTAGGCTGTTTTATGTCTACATCCTTATGATAAGCCATTATTTCAGCTAATACAGCAATAGCGATTTCGTCTGGAGTCTCTGCCCCTACATTAACGCCTATGGGGCACCTAACTTGTGCAAGGGTTTCATCACTAACTCCTGCATCTGAACAACTTTGTTTGAAAGCCTTCCATTTCGATTTAGACCCAATTACTCCTATTCTCATATTTGCACCATTTTCAACTAATTTAACAAGCGAAATGAGTCTTTGCTCATCCTCAGCCCAGTCATGACCCAAGAGAAGAACATCACTAAATCTAGAGATTGAATCTTCATTCTCAGCATCAAAGAAATCCCCTACTGAATTGCAATGGGTTTCAACTGCTGATGGATAAACATCGGGATTGCAATAGTCGTACCGAGTATCGTGAACACTGTGATCCCATCCAATTATTGGGAGTAGGTTAGAAATTGATTTTGCACAGTGTCCCCCTCCCATCAGCAGAATATGTGGCATCGGAATCAGCACCTCGTATGATATGGTTACCTGACCACCGCATAATGAATTAAGCGGTTGAACCTCATAACCCTTGGCTCCTTTATTGAGACCAAAGGTTTCGATAAGCCCTGTAGGTTTACTATTTTCATCATACAAAATCTTAGCTTTTTGAATAACCTTCAATTCTAAACCTGCTCCACCCACGGTACCATGAATCACAAATTCGTCAATTGATTTTGAAACAATCAACTTTGCACCAACTTTTCCAGGCACGGATCCTTTTGTTTGAATTACACTTGCTAAAACCAATTTCTTTCCGGCTCTGAGCATGGAGACCGCAGCACTAAGCATCTCGGCTCCCATGGAATGACCCAATAGCCTCGCATATAACAGGATTTATTCTTTGAAAATTACCGAAGAAAGAGATTTTAATTTCTCTATATCTTCAGGATAATCAAGATTTATCTGCTCTATTTCACTAGTGTATATCCTTTCAAATTTGACCACCTCTCTTAGTGGAGCATCTTTTTCTGCCAGAAGAATTGACTGGATATCCTTTTCAAAAATTATCATCGGGTGACCACCATGAATTGGTGCACTTGCTAATTCTTGAGCAAGTAAATCATTGATTGTCTTTTCATCCCAAGAAGGTCTATCGACCGGAACTATTAGGACGCAGTTGGGCGGTTTTTTTTCTGATTTCAGTATCGAGAGCAGCCCTTCTTGAACGCTGCCTGTCCTGCCGAGTTCTGGTTGAGAGTTCACAACTACATTTACTGATTCAGCGCCTAACATTATGTCTACAGATAACTCTTGTCTAGTGACACAGAAAATATTTTTTATTCCTGCTTTTTTTAGTTTATTTACGGTGTGCTGATAGACTGTTTTACCATTTATTTCGATCAATGATTTTGGCTCACCCAATCTTGATGATGCCCCTGCTGCTAAAATCAAGGCAACACTCCTCATGCCTATCCTCATGTAGCGGTAATATTTCAATACAGTATTTTGAGTTGATAAAGACTCAGCGATTTACCAAGTGTCTATGTCACAAATCGACAGTTGGAGCCTAAGTTCGGAGATTTTTGGAGAGATAAAGAAATTCGAAAAACCAAAGCCAAGAGAGATTAGTGACTGGATTATTCCAAGTCCTGAATTCCAAATTTCAGAACTAATACCTGAAAATTCAGATATTTTTTCCGAACCAAAACTCAAGTCTCTAAAAATGCTGAGTGATATAGTAGTAAATACACCTAATATGACATTGATGGCATACAGAACCTGTTCTGAAAATGTGATTTTCAGTTTAATGATTTCACTTAAAGGAAAATCTGGCAGATGGTATAAGGTTTTGACGAACGATGCTGAGTCACAAATGTTTTCAATAGGTCCTCGGGATTATGTCATCTCAGTTTATGGAGCAAGGTGGAAAAAGGATTTACAGAAACCTGGAAATCAATTTGTAGCAAAATTGTGTTTGAATCCTACAACTAGGGGCTATGAACAAGACCCTGTGACCGGAGAAAGGATAGAGGGAGAATTGCCGATTGGAGACAGAATTGCAACGATTTGTTTACACCTTACAAATGACATAGACTTAGCTTTGAGAATTCCTTTGGTTGCCCAATTCATTATCACGCCTAGAGACCATTTAGCAAAGATAGACACTTTTCAAGATGAATATGTAGTTTGGGAGGATATGCTTATGTGTGGACCTGATGATGATTTTGTGCCAATGGATTTCCGTGATTTTACCCTCGAGGATAATGATGAGGAACCGTCTTGTTGTGAACTTACTGATTTATTGGAAGAATATAATTGTGGTTGCGCAGATGCGGCGGCATATGAGGCACACATGGAACAATTAGCCAGAGAACTATCAGAGGATCCATTCTTGTGATTTTTTCATAGGTGTTTGGTGATTTCTCTACCGATTATCATTTTTTGAACTTGGCTAGAGCCCTCATAAATTTGCATTACCTTAGCGCCTCGCATAAGTCTAGCGACTGGATATTCTTCTGAATATCCATATCCACCGTAAACCTGAACTGCATCGGTAGTAACTTCCATGGCTGTATCAGCGGAGAATCTCTTTGCATGAGCCGCAGCTTCAGTGTTTTTTTCTCCTGAATCACACAAACTTGCAGCCTTCCAAGTCAATAACCTAGATGCCTCTATTTTTGTTTTCATATCAGCGAGCATGAATTGGACTGCTTGGTGCCTGTGTAGTGGTTTACCAAATGAATGCCTCTCGTTGGAATACTGCAATGCGTGTTCGTATGCTGCTCTGCTCAATCCAGTAGCGTGAGCTGCGATGTTAGGGCGGCTTAGGTCAAAAGCCATCATCGCATTCATCCATCCCCCAGATTCGGACTCCCCAACTAGTTGATCTGCTGGAACTCTAACATCCTCGAAGTTAACTGCTCGGGTGTCACTACATCTTTGACCCATGTTAGTCTCTTTTTTACCTAAACTAACTCCATCTGCATCTCCTTCAACAATAAATCCAGACATGCCTTTGTAACCAGCATCGGGATCTGTTTTTGCCAATACGAAAAAGAAATCAGCATAACCTGCCCCCGTAATCCACATTTTGTTCCCGTTGATTACATATTCATCTCCATCTCTTATTGCTGAAGTCTTGATTGCAGCTACATCTGAACCTGCTTCGGGCTCAGTTATTGCATAAGAGGCAAGTGCTCCATCATTTGCGATTTTACCCAGCCACTTTTCTTTTTGTCCTTCGGTGGCTCCTGTGATAATTGGTGCTGAGGCTAGAGCAGTCGCGTATGCTGCGGTTGCAAATCCTGGGTCACCCCATGCTAATTCTTCATTGACAAGTACCTCTTCCATACACCCAAGACCTGCTCCACCGTATTTCTCAGGAATGTGAAGATTCAGCAATCCCATTTCATGAGCGGCTAAAATAGCGTCCTTGGGATATTCCGAATTAAGGTCCCAGTGTTCTGCGTAAGGTCTTATTTCGTCACGAGCAAATTCGTTAGCAAGTTCTTTTAGCATCTCTTGCATTTCGTCAAGAACAAAGTTGACCATGTTGGTGCGACATAGACTGGATTATTGAATGCTATCTAGGTAAGATATGACATTCAGAACAATCCTCTTCTGTACATCTCCATTAGAACCAAGAAAACTCCATATACAGCAATTAGGACTCCACCTTCCCATTTCTTAAATTCGTAATCAGTCCTCATGAAAACAAGTGCAATCAAAACCCCTACAACAGTTGAAGGGAAAATCAGATACATCAACATATCAACTCCAGGACCTGTCATGGTCATTGGAGCGATTAGAGCAGCAAGACCGATAGAAAGCGTTGGGTCTGTTATGTTGGAACCGATTAGTGTACCAATAGCAACCCCTTCTGATTTCTTAGCAGCCATTATTGCAATTGTAAGTTCAGGAAGAGATGTACCGATCCCAGAAACTGTTGTTCCGATTATGGCGTGAGGAACATTGGCTGCCAATGCCAATTCGGAGGCTAATTCCACTAGCTTTTGTGCAGAAAACAATGCAAAATATAGACCCAAAATAATCATCACTGAATAAGAAACGCTAGACCAAGTAATCGCCTCTTGTAAATTTGATTCGCCCCCCTCGTCTTCTGCCAATTTGTTTCTATTGCTTAGTAGGTAATACACGTAACCAAGGTAGATTACTACAAGAATGGCTCCTTCTGTCCTATTAAGACCCGAATCTGTCATTGACATGATTCCTACCAAAATTAAACAAGTCAGCATTAACATACCATCTCGTTTGAACCAGTTAGGATGGACTTTAACGCTAGTTGTAAGAACTACAATTCCCAGAATAAGAGTAATCTGAGATAGAATTGAGCCAAATATTGAACCAAATGCTAGGTCAGCTGCGCCGGGATTAGTTCCTGAATCAATTGCCGAAGCAGAGGTTACTAGGATTTCTGGAAGAGATGTTCCAACCGAAACAATGGTCAATCCAATAATGACTTCGGCTATGCCTAATTTTCTGGCTAGACCTTTTGCTCCATCAATGAAAAAATCAACCGATGAAATAAGCAAAACTATTGATATAACTAGAAGAAAAATAGTTACAGGCATCGATTTAATATCAAAAAAGAATCCTATTGATACAAATGAAATAAATGAAATTAGAGTGACTAAAAATGTTTTATTTTTAGGAAGATTCAGCAGACCAAGTTCAACACTCACTGTCTGCATAACCAATACCCAGACTCAGTCCTTATTGATGCTTATGGCAATGATTTACTCAAGAAATATCAAAAATATGTCCCTCTAGGTTTGAAACGTGTGGAAAAGGGTTGTATCCGAATTTCTCGGAACAGCATTAATGGTTGGTCTTGGATGTGGTTCGATTGTATTTACCGATTCCGCACTGATCATATCAATTTCCTTTGGGTTAGCAGTCACCATAGCAATTCTAATCTTTGGCAGAATTTCTGGCGCCCATATAAACTCCGCTGTTAGTATTGCATTTTGGCTACACGGAGACCTGGAGGGAAAAGCGGTTATTCCTTACATCATCGCCCAGTTATCTGGAGGTCTTTTAGCTGCTTATTTGATTGGCCCGGTTGGACCAACAGTTGTATCGAATGACATCAGCATAGCAACCGCAGCGGGAATTGAAGTTTTCATCACATTCATGCTGATGGCTTCAATATTGTTGATTGTCTCAAAAACCGATAATCGCTTTGCAATTGCCTCTTTGGTTGGATTAACTGTTGCTCTCCTGGCGTTCATTTTTGGTAGATTCACCGGAGCGAGTATGAACCCTGCTAGAACATTCGGACCAAATCTTATCTCTCAGGAATTAGATTTGTTATGGATGTATTTTGGAACATGTATTTTTGGTGCCTGTCTGGCCTCATTATATTTCTATAGAATAAGGTCTAATCCATTGCCCTTGTCCGTTCTTGATTAGGCTTTGACAATTTCTCTTAGTACCTTTACAACATGTTCTACAGATGGGATAGTGTGATTCTCCAATGGTGGAGAGAATGGAACTGGAGTATCGAGGGCACCGATTACGGCAGGTTGAGATTCTAATTCGTAAAACACCTCTTCTAGTATGCGAGATTGTATTGTATGACCTAGACCACCATGCCATTGAGCCTCATGTAGTACTGCGAATCTACCACATCTCTTCACCGATTCAATGCAGGTTTTTGCATCAAATGGAATAATTGTTCTCAAATCAACGATTTCAACCTCGATGTCTTCTTTGGATAATTCATCCGCAGCCAACCTTGCAACGTGCACCATAGCACCCCAAGTAATCAGCGATACGTCCCTGCCTCCACGAATTACCTTAGCCTTTCCAAGTGAGTAAGTTTCATTGTTTGAAATAGCATTTTTGACGGAGTCTTTGTCAACAACTTGGTTGATGTTTTGACCCCAACCCGTCAGTCCACCTCTAAGGCCATAAAGCCCGATATGCTCTAAGAATAAGACAGGATCATCGCATCGGTTGGCTTCTATCAATAAATCATAAGCGTCTTGCGGAGTACCTGGTGCAATTACCACCAATCCTGGATCGTTAGCGAACCAAGATTCAATCATGTTAGCATGGAACGGGCCACTTCTCGTCCTTGCACCTAATGGAATTCTAACTGTCATAGGGCAATTCGCACCCCACCTCCATCGAAGCATTGCTGCATTGTTCACAAGCGCGTTGTAACCAAGTGCAGCAAAACCACCAAATTGAATCTCTACCATCGGTCTCATTCCACTCAAGGCTGCGCCAACTCCAGTGTGAACAATAATGGCTTCGCAAAGTGGCATATCGACCAACTTGTCCTGATGACCTGCATTTTTCAATGCCATATTCATCCCAAAAGCCCCAGCAACTTCCATATCTTCTCCTATGAATACGGTGTTAGAATCCTCAGAGTTTGCTATTTCAACCATAGCCTGTTGAATAGCCCTTGAGTATGTCCAACCACCAGATTCAGCGTATTGGAAGGAGTATTCACCTACCTCCAGACCTGAATCTTCCGCCGAATCTAAGTTCGGATTGGATAATCTTTGCAAATGATCGTCGTGAGTATCTGAATTGTTTAGAGTAGTTACTCCCTTTGTCACGGTTTGAGGATCAGGCCACTCCATTTCATCCAGCTTTTCTCTTGATGAACGTACCAATTCAGTTTCTTCTAATTCAATAGATTCCAATTCATCTTCCTTGACTCCAAGATTCAACAACAACTCTCTATGAGTTGTAACTGGGTCTTTAGCCTCCCAATATTCAACCAATTCCTTGTCAACATAGCCTGGTGGTGTACCGGTTTCACTACCTAGGTACAAATCATCGTGATGGTGGGCATGTCCGCATCCTCGCATGGTCTCAATGTGAATTAATGTTGGACCTCCTCCGTTCATGGTGAATTCCCTTGCGCATGCTACACTTGCAAATATCGAAGCAGGATCGCTGCCATCTATTGTCCACGAAGGTATTCCCATAGCTACAGCTTTATCGGCCCAAACCTCAACACCTGATTGGTGAACAGGTGGAGTATCAAGAGCAATTTGGTTATTTTGAAGAACATAACAAATTGGTAATCCTCTAGCACCAGCTAGATTCAAAGATTCCCAAAATTCTCCACTGCTAGAAGAGCCCTCTCCGATACAAGCAAGATGGAATCTATCTAAATTTTGCCTCCATGCGGCAAATGCAAGTCCTGTCATTGTAGCACTAGCAATCGGCAGGGGTGCAGTTGGAGGCAATACTCCAACATGCCATGCGCCAACGTGCAAGTCCCTACCACCAGCATCATCCCAACCTCCATTTTGATTGCTTCCAACTTTTCCTAAGTTAGCTGCCATAACAGAGAGAGGAGTGTCCCCCATAGCCAAACCTAAGCCAACATCGCGAATCATTGGAGCGACTAAATCTCCATCGTACCCGTTTCCAGGAGTTGACCCGAGTTTAGCATCTGGATTAGTTACTATAGCTGATGCAGCGGCAACAATTCCTTCTTGCCAAGTTGATCTGAACCCTTTACCACCAAATCTACCTCCGTCAGGAGTAGGCGCACCATTCATGAATAATTCTTTCAAATTCTCATCAAGCATTCTTGTTCTTGTCATCCATCGTTGCCAATTTATTCTCTGCTCCAAATCAACTGACATGTAATGGCCAATTCTTCGCATGCACAAACGCATATCTAGCAAAAAGTATGTGTGTCTTCTCTCAAGGAATTCTATCTGACTGCGACGTGGAATTACTTCTTCCAGACTATTTTCATCAATACCGACTGATTTTGCACTAGCAATCAATCCTTTACTCAAAGCAATGACATATTTTTTACTAAATTCATGCCATGAAGGTCCATCAAATGATTTCACATCTTTACTGATCACATGATCCCAAATGTTGCCAGCAAGGGCAATCATACCATCATGTCTCTGTATTACAAAGCGCATTACTTCTGCTTTTGCTGACTTTACATCTAACAAAGTTTGGAACTTCAAGTGGGATTTAGGTTGCCAATCTTTGCCAAAAATTGGTGGTAGTGAACCTTGAACCATCTTACTCCCCCATGCAGACGCAAAGGATGTTCTTTTTCAAGTTCTACCTCAGTTTAGTTTGCATTAAATTGTTGAAACTACTCTTCCTCAAGAAATGAGAAACCATCAAGTATGTCTTTCATCATCGAAGTTGCATCTTCAATCCTTGTCATCAATGTAATGTCACTAACTGCACCTGGTCTGCCTAAATCCCACAATAACTCGTGAACAAAATCTGCTGTATGCTTAGTTAACGCTGCCATTTCTTTATCGATAGGGACACGGTTTTCATCTTCTAGTAGTGTAATAAATTCAGGTTTTTCACCAAGAATATCATCCATCTTATCCTCTATTTCTCTTGCTATGTCATCGGCTTGTCTTTGAAGAATTTCCTCCATTGAAGAACCGACATTTGCAACTTTTCTTTCCGAACTATTTTCGTTAATAGCAGTACCAAGTTTTTGTCCTTTTGAAATTTGATTAAAGCTGGGAGCTTGGGTTTTATCTTGTGCAATTTCTTCCTCTGCTAACGAATTTTCAGAAACTAATTTATTCAATGCTAGTCTAAGCATTTCAGATATTACTTGGGGTTGCATTGTGTTATCCTTGTCAATAATTCTGCCTTCTTCACCTAATTGTTCAAAAATCTCGTCTACAAATTTTTGATTTACTGTTTCTTTTGAAACCAAACCACTTAGCATTGGTAGAGCCCAAGTTCCACCGCCCATGACAGCATCAACGCTAAACGATCCTGCTGAGAGCGATGAGTTGGTTGTTACCTCTGCAGGAGGGGGAACAAATTGTTTAGCAGCATGCTTTTGCAGTTGTTCAATCAATTTATTCATATCAATGGGTTTTTTCATTACTTCACTGATGCCTGCATTTGCAGCGCTAACCAGGTAATCATCAGTTGGTGATTTTGACAGAATTACAATTCTACACTTGAAAGCAAATTCGGGGTCGGACATCATTCTTTGTGCAGAATCAATGACGTCCCCAACTTTCCAAGCACCCTCCATCAGAACTACTTCTGGCATAGTTGCTAGCGCTGTTCCTTCCGCTTGACGAAGTGTACTTACCCTTGTAACATCAAATCCATTGCGCTCAAAGGTATTTGCAAGCAAACTACGCCTACCTTCGTTTTCGTCAGCGACTATCAATTTAGGCAAACAGACACCCTCTAGCCGTGTTGTTAGGACTAAGGAAATGAACTTCTCCCTTGAATTAAGGATTATCTATCCCTTTGGTAAGAGCAATAAGTTACCCGAAATCATTCGATTTCTTCAGGCTTCAGTTTCGAATATGCGACAATTCCACCCTCAAGATTGTACAATTTGTTGGCATCAAACCCATTTTCAATCAACAACATACAAGCAAGTTGAGAACGCATCCCTGAATGGCAGTGTATTACTATGTCTCTGTCCTTAGGAAGTTCTTCTGCGATGGATAGAACCTGCAAGTGTTCAATCTGTTTATCGATAGTTGTTATTTTAGCAGAAGCATATTCTTGGTCGGATCTTACATCTAAGAAGAATGGATTCCAACCGTTTTCTTTTTTGTCAATGAATTCACTAGCACCAATTCGCTTGAACATCATATCCTCTGTGCCAGTACTCTGAGTATTAACTGATTCTATCTCGCCTTTAGAGATAATACAAAATTCTTCGAATAGCTTTCCAGATTCTTCCAAGCTTGAAGGCTTATTGGCTTCATCATCTTTATTGAAATTCAGGAGCCTGAAACTCATTTCTAATGAGTTGTAGATAAGTAGTCTTCCTGATAAAACATCTCCAATTCCCAGGATTATCTTAATTGCTTCAGTTGCTTGAATTGAGCCAATAACGCCGGGAAGAACCCCTAAAACACCACCTTCAGCACATGAAGGAACAGAATTCGGTGGCGGTGGAGTCGGGAATAAATCTCGATAACATGGGCCGTTGTTAAAATTGAAGACAGAAACTTGCCCTTCGAATCTATAGATTGACCCATATACCCATGTTTTACCAAGTAACCTACAGCAGTCATCTACCAGGTAGCGTGTTGGTAAGTTATCTGTGCCATCGATGACTAAATCCCATCTTTGTATGATGGATTTCGCGTTTTTAGCAGTCAACATTTCTTCATATGTTTCTATCACAACATCACTGTTTAGTTGTTGTAGTCTTTGTTTGGCGCTCCGAACTTTTTTGGTCCCGATTGCATCCTCGGAATGAAGAATCTGCCGTTGAAGATTGGAGAGGTCTACCTCGTCAAAATCTACTATCCCAATTCGACCTATTCCAGCCGCTGCCAGATACATCAGAATCGGAGAGCCAAGACCTCCTGCTCCGATGCAGAGTACAGAAGATTCATTCAGTTTCCTTTGCCCATCCAAGCCGACTTGAGGCAATGATATATGTCTGTCATACCTCAAATTAGACATAAAATCATCTCGATTTCATGAATGTTGGTCTTCTAGCCATCTTTCAACATCAATGGCTGCTTGACAACCCATACCTGCTGCTGTTATTGCTTGCTTGTATCTAGTATCAACAACATCGCCAGCAGCAAATACACCTGGAACTGAAGTCATGGTATGCTCTTTGTGGATAATGTATCCATGCTCATCAACCTCGACTTGGTTCTCTAAAAAGCTGGTAATTGGCTTGTGACCAATTGCAATAAATGCTCCCGTGCATGAGATCTCTTCCTCAGAGCCATCTCTTGGGTCAACTAAAACTGCTCCAGTAAGTCCTGCATCATTGCTGAGCCATTTTTTGACGGACCTGAATGTTTTTATCTCAATTTTTTCATGATTTGCTGCTCTTTCATACATCACCTTGCTTGCTTTGAATACATCTCTTCTGTGGATTAGTGTTACTTTCTTTGCAAATCTAGTCAAGAAAGTTGCTTCCTCCATTGCTGAATCACCTCCACCGATCACAATAACTTCTTCATCCCTGAAAAATGCCCCATCACAAGTTGCACAAGTGCTTATTCCGCGTCCTTTTTGCTCTGCTTCACCTTCAGCATCTAACCAAATTGATTCTGCTCCAGTACTAACGATGATTGAATCAGTGAGGAATTCTTCGCCTTCCACGTAAACCTTGTAGGGTCTTGAAGACAAATCAACCCTCTCAACGTTCTTATCCTGTACGTTAAGACCGAATCTTTCTGCTTGTTCCCTTAATTGAGTCATCATCTCTGGTCCAGCAATTCCTGCAGGGTATCCCGGGAAATTTTCCACATCACTAGTCAGCATTAGTTGTCCCCCAGACATGTATCCAGCAAACATTAGTGGTTCGAGTAGCGCCCTTGCAGTGTAAAGTCCCGCTGTATATCCAGCAGGACCGGAGCCGATGATTATGACATTCCTTACTTCAGACATATGAGTTCGAGTTTTGCAGAATGGGGTGGTTATTGAACCTATGCTGGCAAGAATTTGCAAGTTTTAACCCATCACAAATCTAGCATTGCTCTAACTGCGTTTGCTGATGCTCTTGCATGCTTTTCAAGTCTTGGAGCAATGTGCTCTGGCTCTGCTCCAGGACCTATGATTCCTAAACCGATTGGAACATTGTAAGTGAATTGTATTTTCATGAGGGCAGATAAAACAACATCTCCAATTGTCTTACCATGCTCAGTTTGTCCCTTCTCAATTATGCCCAAAGTAATAACTGGGATTCCTTGCTGATTATTTTTTCTTCTGAAATAATGCTTGATTGCATAGGGAATCTCAAAAGCACCTGGGACTTTTATGACATCTTTTACTGTTAAATTTAGTTTAGAACATTCGTCCTTGGCATATTCAATCATCTTCTTTGTTTCATTTTCATGAAATGAACCTGCAACAATTATCACTCTGCTCATAATCCTCTCTCCGCTAAAATTCTCTCCGTGGTATCGACAATACTCATTGTCATAGTATCGATTTCGATATTTACTGATTGACCTACTTGTTTTTGACACAAAGTTGTAGCAATTTGTGTTTCAGGTATGATGTGTAGATTGAAACAATTTGATTCAACCTTACCGATTGTCAAAGAGATCCCATCTATCGCGATATATCCTTTTTCAGCAATGTATTTTCCCACATGGTTTGGGAACCCTATCTTCAAATCTATAGATTCTCCGCTTGTATGTAAGCTCTCAACTTTTCCCATGCAGTATACATGACCGCTGACTAAGTGACCGCCCAATTCATCTCCCATTTTCAGAGATCTTTCGATGTTGACCTTGTTTCCAACTTTGAGTTCCCCTAAGGTTGTCCTTTGAAGCGTCTCTGGAATTACATCAAACCAGACGTGCTTAGATTCTGAGTTGAACTTAACAACTGTCAAGCAGGCGCCATCTATTGCTATACTTGCTCCAATTTCCAAGCCACTTACATCTTCGATTTTAATCTCGAGTGTAATTATGGATTGACCATCAGTAATCGACTTAACTTCACCGATTTGTTTGATGATTCCCGTGAACATATTATCCCCCAAATTATTGTTTATTTTCCCTGGCTAGAATCCTTGCTATAATCTTCCTTGTCCCATCTAAATCATCGCTTAAGCCTTCGACTCTGGTAACTTCAATATGTGATAGCCCACGCTCATTCAAAGAGGTTCGGATTTTCTCCTCTGCATGCTCTTGGTCATATCCCAATGCTATAACATCAGGATTTATTTTAGGTAATATGTCAAACATTGAAACTTCTGGAGGGTTACCAATGATTGATTTATCGACTGGCTTTAATCCTTCCACCATTCTTCTTCTAAGGTCCATTCCTGTTACAGGCTCGTGTTTCCTCACTCTAACAGTTTGGTCATGAGCAACAACCACAGTTAGGTGATCTCCCAGTGATTTAGCCTGTTCTAGATAATGCAGGTGACCGGCATGCAATAAGTCGAAAACACCCACTGCCATCACTTTCTTCATTTTCTCACCGTCATTCCGATACTAAGGTGGTTGATATATTGTAAAGTCATAGTGTTGCATCGATTAAATCTGAGCCTTGAATAAAAGGTATATTCCTTTGTTCAGCCCACTCCCTTGCTTGCTCGACAGATAACGCATTATCCCCATTTGGTTCAAGCATCTCCGCTCCAATAACCACAGGAGTTAATCCTGCTAATCTAGCAAGTCCAACTGCAAGTTCAGTATGTCCTTGCCTTGTCTTTAGACCGCCCTCACTTTCTCTACAAACAGGAATATGCCCTGGTGTGCGGAATTCTTTTCCTAGTGCAGACATAGATTCCTCCTGTGATGATTCATTTTCTACAAGCTCAGAGTACAATTCAGCAAATCTTCTTGTTGTCAAAGAGCGGTCTTTATCCGTAATTCCAGTGAAAGTATCACGATGATTCAGGGAGAGTGTGAAAGCAGAGCGCGAATCGTATTGAAGATCATTGGTTTTCAAGTGATGGAGAACTTTCCACTTATCCATCATATCCTGCTCGGTATGGAGGTCTTGAAGAAAAGGCAAGCCAAATCTCTGCCCAACTTCATGTCCAATTGCAAGAAACAGCAGACCACCGCAATCTTGGCGCAGTTGCCTCATTGTTGCTGGGTGAGCATGCTCTGCAGGAAAGAGCAAATCTGTCTCTCCCTCACGCTTTTCCGAGTCAAAAAGGCAAACTGGCTCTCCGTTACGAAACGCTTGGAGTGCTTGCTCCATTTCTTTGCGCATATCCATTGCTCATTTCTTCTCCTTCAAATAAGGTCGTTTTGTTATAACTTTGAGCAGAGAATATTTCAAAATGGGTAGTTGATAACGAAAAGGACTTATTGACAAGAACCATTTGGATAGGCTCTGCGGGGGGGGTTCACCATGTCAATAAAATTAGGTCCAGCAGGAGTCCCGCTATCTTGTAAGGGTAGAACAATCGTAGAGGGAATGGATGACATCATTGCCTTGGGACTAGGAACTATGGAGGTACAAACCGTTCGTTTGATATCTCCTGCACACTTTGACCAGTATTGGCAAGCAGGGGTTTTAGCAAATAAAACTGATTTTGAGATGAACATTCACGGACCGTACTATTCAGAGCTACTTGGAAACAAGGTTGAGCGAGGAAGATCCCTAGCAAAAATTGAGGCTACACTTCAAACTGCACGAACAATAAACGCACGCCACGTAACACTTCACACTGGACACTATGGAGAGTTCGGAAGAGGACAAGCCGCAAACGAGCATGTAGCCAATGTATTTGCTGGAATCGTTGACAGGGTTCACCATATCTGGAACGACGAAGAAGACGAATTCCCAGTTTTTCCATGGATAAAAAATGGCGAGCCCTCGAAAATCGGAATTGAAACTTCAGGAAGGCAGGGTCTTTGGGGGTCACTTGAAGAAGTTCTGGAAGTAGTTAACCACGTTGAAGGCACTATTCCTGTCCTAAACATAGCACACATTCACGCCCGAGGGAATGGAAGAATGAGAACTAGTGAGGACTACGGAGAGTTATTTGACCAAGTCAGAGAGACAATTGGAACAAAAGAATTCTATTGCCACTTTTCTGGAGTTGAACATAGGTCTGGAAATGCAAATCATTACACTCAAATCAAAAAATCCGACTTGAATTTCGAGCCTTTGGCAGAATTTATTGTCGAAGACGGTGGATGGTTAGACATCACATTGATCTCAGATTCTCCGCTCCTTGAGCACGACGCAATGTATATGCAACAATGCATAGAAAAGGCAAGGCACAAGCAACTTGAGCAAAAAGCAAGAGAAGATAGAAGAAAGGCTCTTGCTCTTCAAACTGGAGTAAGTGCTCAAGAATTAGCAATTAGAGAAGCAGAACAAGAATTGCTTGCTGCTAAACAAGCAGAAAAGAAGGATGAAGAATCTCAAGCAGAGCCTGCAAAAGAGGAAGAACTTTCTGCTAAAGAGAAAAAGAAGGCAGAGCGAAAGTCTGGTAAGAAATCATCAAAGAAAGAAAAGAAGGATGATGAAGTCAAGGTCGAAGAAGATGTATTCGAGTTTGACGAGGACGATGATGACTTATTCTGATTAGTAGGATAATAGACGATTTTTATCGCAACTAAGCGGAAGTCACTAAAGGCATATGCAAATCCAGCCCAAATGATAGCATGGCACACATTGGCATTTTAGGACTAGGAAACTGGGGAACTGCTATTGCTTCGATGTGGCTCAAAGATGGTCATAGCGTCAAAGGCTGGACTATCGAAAAAGAAGTCTATCAAAGCATCATGATGAATGATGAAAATTCTGTTTACTTAGAAGGTGTCTCTGTAAAGGGTTTAGATGTTACAATGCATCTTGAAGAGGCTCTTGATGGAGTTGAAATTATTGTGCTTGCAGTACCTTCATCGGTTATTCTTGATGTAGTTAATGACTTAATTCCACACCTTAGACCTGGGCATGTTATAGTCGATCTAGCAAAGGGCCTTGCACCAAAAAAGCGATTGATATCATCTGCTATTGAAGAAATTCTGAAGGAAAATGAACTACATAACCCATTGGCTGTTTTAACCGGTCCAACAATTGCACCGGAAGCAGCAAATGGAGTCATGACTACAGCACTGGTGGCTAGTGAAGAAGCCTCAGTAGCAAAGAGGTTGGCAGATACATTGAGCACGCCTACGTTCGTTCTAAAGGCTGCAAATGACCCTCAGGGTGCAGAATTATGGGGTGCTTTCAAGAATGTTGTAGCACTTGCCTGTGGACTTGTAGATGGTCTTGCGCAAGTAGGGACTCTTGGAGGAGATAATCTCAAAGCTGCAATTTTCTTTGCTGGTTTCAAAGAAGGATGCCTCTTGCTACCACAATTAGGAGCTAGAGCAGAAGTTGCATTCGGACCTGCGGGGCTTGGAGACCTTTATGTGACTGCGACCTCACCTTATGGCAGAAACCGTAGCATGGGTGAAAAACTCGGTAAAGGATTATCATTAGATGAGGCACTGGAGGAAATGTCTATGGTTGCCGAAGGAGTAAGAGCCGCTCGAATGTTCATGAGAAGGGCAGAAGACCTAGATATCCAAGTGCCCTTCACCAAAGCACTGAACACCTTATTGGATGGTTATATCGATGCAGAAGAGTGTTGCAGAAGAATGATTTCAATCTAGGTACCTTATTGCATAAGATTTTGAGTCTTGAGCCCTACGGGCAACCATGTCAGACGAGTTGACACAACTGGAAGCAAAACTTCTGAAGTGGATTGCAGCCTCTGATTTTGAGAAAGTTGCGTGGTCTACAAAAAATGCTGCTAAAGCATTCGAAGTAAGTGATGACGAAATCTATGACGCTGTCGCTGCCCTTTCAAGAAAAAGAAGAGAGTCATTCCAGGTATTCTACAAAGATGGAAGTCTTCACATTGCTGC
>CAXAGT010000033.1:0-17128 GCA_963968885.1 uncultured Candidatus Poseidoniales archaeon
TTTGTATCTAGTGATGTTCCAAGCTTTCCTCAGGGGAACAACTATTTCGGATTCCATTGCTCTTGCCATTATATTCACCTTTGTAGTTTACTTCTTCTCCAGTGGTGTCTCTTTGGATGAGATACAGTGTTTCTGTTGGTTTTTAGCATAACCCAAACAGGAACTCTTCTGTTTTGCTTGGTCACTTTGTTAAGTCTCATTTTCTTTGCTGCTGGTTTATTTCTAGACATGAAATCACCTCAGTATTTATCCAAGCCTGGATATGTTTCGTTTGCTTGTTCTCTCACGCTGTGAGCAACTTGATCCAGTAATTTTTGTCCAGCGGAAGTTATGATTCTGCCGCTGTAAAGCTGAACCTTTCCATCTTCACCTTCCACTTCTTTGGAAGGAACTAATTCTACTAAGCCAGCATCTTGAAGTTGTTGGAGTGAAGTTCTTATGATGTGTCTTGAACCAGTAGCAGGTGTGTTTGGCATAGATCCGTTGTCTTTCCTACCACCGTACATTTGTGACAAGGCAGTGACGCCAACCGGTCCATTCCTTGCAACTTTTCTTAGGATAGCCGCAGAGCGAATAAACCACCAGTTTGCTTGAGTTGGAGGTCTCTCTCTTGTGACTCCTGTTTTGACATAATCAGCCCAGTCAGGCGTTGATATGGCATCAATTCCTTCAATTGCATCAGCAAGTGCAGGAATTAGTAAGTCAGCCGAAACGTCGAAATGCGTAGTCATATCAATACACCGAGCGTTTCCCCGACTTTCCACCCCTATATGAAAGCCACGGGTGAAAAACAGAGATAAATCGTTTGCTAGACCTGTATTTTGTACTGCTTAACTGACAGGGTTCTTGAATGGGTAGATACTCGGGCGTGACATGAGGAAGGCTTTGGCGCAAAACCCGAACCTCTTGAGGACATTGTTGGGGCTGTCATTCACCCTGATATTCATCCTTGGTTACGCTGTTTATGGGGCAACAGTTTCCCCTTCTTATTATCTGTATGATTCAGACACACAGTACAACAGTCAAGAAGTTACACTGGAAAATAGGATTTACAACTCAGAATCAAACCAAACTACGTGGACTTGGCAAACGAACCTTGACACAAACAATCTGACTTGGGTAAATTTCACTCTCGAAGGTCAATTGGACATGCCTGTTGTTACTGTCTCTAACGCTGGTGGTTTGTTCTACCACAGAGATTTAGGAAATCCTAGCGCTGATGATTTTTCGTGCTCAGAAATGTGTCGAAATAAGACATCACATGACGTAGAATTTGATTCTAACAGTGAATTCAAAATTTACACATTGGGCACTGTTGAAGCAGCTAAGAGGAATAACGGGACTGTTTTTGCAAAATCACTTGATGAAGCATGGATTAAGGCTGGGGAAAGTTTGAGTCGTGACCATGGAATTCCTGTATTCAGAGTAAGTGTGGTAGAAAATGGTAACCAGAGTATTGAGCCTGTTTTAACAATAGATAGCGAAAATGAACAATTGAACGACGTAGTTGTATTCTCGGTTGATGCTGCAACTGAATTGGTTTGGGCTTTTGCTGCTGTAGTAGGTTGTTTCTCTATATTATTGGTTCCATCTTTCATGGTTTACTTCGTATCCCGTGAAAAGGAGAAGAAAGTACAAGCAAAATTGGAAGAAGCAGACAGCGAATTGATCAACGAAATTGAAGTTTCATCAGAGAATCATTAATCGTTGTAAATAAATACCTTGATGTTTAGTCTGTCATCGAGCCAAATGCGTTTCGCAGCACCTTTCTTAGTTTTGCTCCTTATATTGGTGCCACTGAATGGTGTTGTTTTTGATGATAATGAAAGTGTAAATCAATCATCTGGGAGGTCAAGTGGTATTGACATTAAGGTGGATTCTGTGAGTATTTCATACACCACAAGCACTGATGAAAATATGTATAGAATGTTCTCCTCTAACTATCCAATTTTTGGTTTTAACCGTCCAGCTTCTTTGTATTCTGTAGACACAGTCGCAGGGGTTCCAGTCAATCTTGATGTAAGTATTTCTAATTCTGGAACTTTAGATTCAGGTAATTTTCCAGTAAGGGTCAAAGTCCTGCATAATGAGTACGAACAATTTGAATTATTCAATGGTACTTTTCAAATGATTAATGTTGGTGCTGGAAATTCTGCTACTGGTTCTATTGTTGTAACGGTCGATTATTCTGGCAACCACACTCTACAAATTACACCAGAATATCAATGGATTGATGAAAACCCCAACAACGATCAATTTAGCCGTCATTTCACTGCTGCGTACAGCTATTCTAATTGTGATGATTTTACTGGTTGGAATGTTGGACCAGAATGGTCAATGAATTCAGATACATTTATTTCGGCTGGAAGGAGTTGTCATGTTGGTAATGGCGAATTTTCCTCATATTCAGCTAATCAGGTAACATCACTGGTAACTCCGATTATAGATATGTCAGATGCGCATCCTAACCCAGTCAATACAGTCGGAATTACATTTTTCTATACTGGTTCTGCTGGAGCAGGTGATGTGTTTAGCGCTTATGCGAAAAATAGCAATGGAAATTGGGATTCCCTGTTAACTATTCAAAATACAATTGACGGTACTTTCCAAGACGGAGTTAGTTGGCAAACATTCTCTGCAAATGCAAACGGTTTTTCCTCACCCGTGGTCCCACTAGACAATTCAAAACACATGCACCAAAATAGCCAGATCAAATTTGAATTAACAGCAGATTCCTCAGTAGAAGACATAGGATATTGGTTTGATGAATTCATTATTATTTATGACCAGGTTGCAAGGGCGTCTGAGTATTCATTTTCATCTCAAGGCATACAAACTACTGGTGCATTACCTGGAGAATGGGGGAAGGTTAGTGTTGAAATTACTAATTCGGGTAACATTTCTGATAGAGTGATTCCTGTTTTGAACGGAATAGACCAGGATTGGCAATATTATTTTGCTCATACTTCTGGAGCCACCATTTCTCAAAATTCAGGATTTACTCTAATGCCTGGTGAAACGAGACAAATTGATTTATTCTTACAACCAGATAACAATGAATCAATAGGTTTCAAGCAATTAGATTTGGTGTTTCAATCTTCAACAAATTCTCTTGTTAACTCAACTTTACCTGTATCTTTCCAAGTTAAACCAAATAGAGTGCCAAATGTAGTAATACCTGATCAAAGGCCTTCTTGCGCTCCTGGGCAAACATGTAATTTCCAAGTTGAAGTTAAGAATTTAGGGCAAGCAACCGATGTCTTTTCTCTATCAACTGATACTTCTCAAACCGCTGCAGGATGGAACGTTCAATTAGCATGGAGCCAACCATCCGGTGTCTTGGTTAGACCTGATTCACCTGTATTTGTCAATTTGCAAATGACTGTTCCAAGTGACGCAATACCAGACTCGACAACGGATTTCGATTTGATTGCAACTTCACAAAACGATTCTTCTAAGTTTGACGCAAAAGAGATTTCAATTTCTGCTGCATTAACTAGTGAAATAGATATTCAATTAAACTCAGGTCCTGATTTTTCATGGGAAGTAGAAGCAGGTCAAGAAATACGCTTGGATTACCACATATACAATAACGCGAGTCGGCAGGACATTTTAGAAATCGATGTAATATCTTCTGGCGGATTGAATTGGGAAGTAGTAGATGAACACAGACCATCATTATTCATTAACCCAAATACGCATTCAACAATATCGGTTTTAGTAGTCGCTCCAGAAAATGCACAAGCAGGTGACCATGGACCAACAATAACAATCAAAGCAACTTCAGAAAGGTCTGGTATGGTTTTTGAGTCCTCAGATTTTTCTGGATTGAGGGTAGAAACTCAAGAAGACTTGGAATTACGTATATTGAATTCTCTTGATAGAATAAAACCAGGAGAACCTAGTATGGTTTTGCTTGAAATTGAAAATAATGGCAATGGTGCAACTTCTGCTATGATCGATATTCCAGATTCATCAGAAAATTGGAATTGGTGGATACGGATAAATGATCAAAATCATACAGGCAATATTGATTTAACAGCATCATATGATTTGGGAGATATAATTCAATTGGAAATGTGGATACTTTTGCCCCCAGGGGAAGCTAGTGGTGAAATCCATGAACTAACTATCATTGCAATCCCTGTTAGCGGGAATGATGATTTAACTCCAGACGACAATAGTGCTGAATTTTCATTTATCACGAGTTCAGTAAAAAAACCTGAGATTACAATAATTTCATCTCCTGAATCTATCGTTGCTGGCGACAGATATAGCATTCAAGGGATTCTTACGAATTCGGGAAATGCCCCAGATAGTTCTGTTACAGTCGATGTTAGTATTTCCTCTTCACCGGAATTATCTGAATTGATTGGATTCATAACAATAAAGGGTACATCACACATTTTGAACGGTGATGCCATACAGGTTTCTATGCTCGCGGGAGAATCAGCAAACTTCTCGATAGATCTCATAACGCCTCTAGATACTGAATTGAACACTAGAATTGTAGTAAATATAATCACAAGGGGTGGAATAAACCCTGATGGTTTCCCCTACCAATTAGAAAACAATGTAATGACAATAGTAGACAAACAAAGAATTGTGGACGTTGATTTTGATAACCTCGAAGATGGTATTATTCAACACGGTGGCGAGGGTGCATTTTGGCTTAATTTGACAACCAGATCAACAGGTCAAGAGATTATTATCATTTCAATAGAAGCACCAGATGGCTGGATTGTGATTTGTGATCAACATATATGGAACGGTACCGAATTATCCACCCTTGAAGTAACTCTAGAAGATGGTAGTCTTTCGCCCGAATATTACAACATGATTTGCTCTGTAAGTATGACTTCCGGTAATTATAATGATGACATTATTGTTTACGTAACCACAGATGATGGCTTCATTGCCATAGATTACCCTATGTCATTTGAATTCGAGGTTTATGTCGATGACGTATCACTGATATCAAAACTTAAGTCAAGCAGTCTTTTGATATTCATTTTAGTAGTCATAGTTTTGGGATCTATAGTCCTCATTAGGACAGTTGGTTTGCAAGATAAGAATGATGAAGAATACATTGAAGCCACTGATTTACATTCGGATAAGAATATCCAAAATTCAACTGAAAATGAGTCAGTAGTTGTTCAAAGTGGACCACCTGCTAGCATTAATGGACCTCCTGCGAGTAATTCAGGCGTAGATAAAACAACAGGCACAGAAGATGAAACAGTTAGCATTAATCAGAACCAAATAGGTCATGCAGAATCTGAAATTCCTCCTCTACCTACTTCTGGATTGCCACAAGGATGGACAATGGAACAATGGAAATGGTATGGGCAGCAATATCTTGAACAATTAGACCAACAGAATTAATGATAGCACGCTCTGGATAATAGTATGGCCACTGAGGAACAGTATCCCGCTGTCTTTTACCTTCTGTGGTTTTTAGTAATGTTCTTTGGAGTGTCGACATGGTATCTAAAAAATTTCACCCAAAGAATAGAACTGACAAAAATTTCCGCAATATCCGGTGTTATCTCCATGATAGGTATATTAGCGATTGTATTTGTGTGAGGATTCTAAATGCTTGATGGTATAGAAGAGCATCCACTGTATAATCAGTATCCTATCAGGATGCCAGTTTACTGGGGTTATAGAGGAGAAGCTAAGAAAGGCTCCCATAGGCATGAATTAAGTGGAAGAGAAGTGGTTATTGTTTTGCATAAAACAGCATCTAGATTAGAGAAGATTATGATGAAAATTTTCAGGGGCCCAAAGATACTCAAGGTACCACTTTTAGAAAAAAATTCTATTTTATGGCAGTTATGTGACGGAACTAGGACGTTTTCAGAAATTTGTTCTACTATGGACCAAATATTCAACGAAGAAATCGCACCCGTAATTCAAAGGACAGCTCTCGCTTTAGAACAATTAAAAAGCAAGAAATTGATAATCATAGTTGACGAAAGCAGTGCTCCGAATTGGGAAAAAAAGCCACTCTACATTGACCCTAGACTTGATCCTGAATTGTTTGAAAATCTAGAATTAGATGCGGAATTATGAACTAAATTCCCAGACAAGCCTCATACCTATCCCATCATATTTCCTATCAAGATCACCCTTTCCTCTAGCGCTAGGTCTTGTAGAATCGCTTTCAGAATACCAAGTTCCTCCCTTGTGCACTTTGTAATCATAATTGAGCCCAGAATCAGGGTTATGGTCCTTTGTCCAGTGACATGAACACCATTCAGCAACATTTCCATACATATCATGTATACCCCATAGGTTCGGTTTTTTCTGACCTACATACTTTGGTCTTCCTCCAGAATTTCCAGCATGCCATCCATAATCATCTAAATCTCTATCTTTGTCTCCAAAACACCATCTTGTTGAAGTTCCTGACTTTGCAACAAATTCCCATTCCATTTCGGTTGGCAATCTCCATTTGCCCTTAGAACTGGTTACTAAAGGATAAGATTGATTCAATTCGTCTATGAAATTTTGACAATCTTCCCATGTAACTGATTCAACAGGATTTAGACCATCAAAAAAATCATCTTTGTGTTTTGATGGATTTGAGCCCATGATATTTTCCCATAAAGTCTGAGTTACGGGATGAATTCCAATGTAAAAATTTGATTCAATTATAATAATCCTGGAGGGTAGTTCTCGTTTTAATCCGTATCCCGAATCATCACCGAAATTGAACTCACCGCCTTTAATGAACCTATACTCATTGCCGAATCGGTCTTGCAGAAATTCAATATCTGCCATGGTTGACTCTAACGAGGATACATGAATAAACTATGCACTTTGATTTGTTCAACAATAAGCAACCCTTATCCCTTAAAGTTCATCCAAGGGTTTGGTGAGAAGGTGTCTGGACCAACAGATGACGAAGACTTCGAGTCAGTTATAAGCAGCATGAGCAGCAATGCACTAGAGTCGGCTGGCTTAGGTAGCATGCTCGGTACAACGATTAATGAAGAACTTAACAAAGAATCTTCTAGTGCTGAAAGTCCTTCTCAAGAGATACCCGCAGAAGTGAACAACACTGAGATTATTCAAGATGATTTGTCGGTTGAAGAATTGTTGATTCAAGGTGAAACTAAATCAAGACAAAGGGATATCAAAGGGGCTTTAGCTATCTTCAATAAAATTATTTCAATAGATCCAGCCTCAGACATGGCTTGGTTTAATCGGGGTGTACTATTGGAAGGACAAAGAGATGCCAGAGGAGCAAAACAAGCTTTCAGGATTTGTCTGGACTTAAACCCGGACCACGCACCTGCTACCGCAAATATGGCTGTTCTTCTAGAAAGGATGGGTGAATTTGATGAAGCCGCTTTGATGGCTAAAAAAGCCCTGCAGTTCTACCCTGGGCATCCTACGATAAAATCAGTCTTAGACAGAACCAGTAGCGGTGAAGGTGAATCAGATGGGGAAGTTCAAGATGACTCTCATGATCACTCATATCAAAAAGCAACTTTAGTCAAAGCAATGAAAGAATCAGGAGTAGTAGATGAACAAGCAGTATTGGATGAAGCCAGACATCACGATTTAAATGAAGATAGTCACCTTGATTATGATGAATTGAAAAATGCATCTGAAGTTGTTGCTGCTCAAGAACAAGCAGTTGAAATAGCTCAAGAAGTCAATCAAGAACCAGAGGATGACATACCAGAAGTAGAGGCTATTACTGAGATTGCTCAAAATGAAATAGAGAACCCTACTTTGCAGAATAATGAACCGGTTCAAGAAGACGCGGTGGACATTAATTCAATTATTTCGGATGCTAAGTTGAAATTGGCACATGGAGAGCCTAAAGATGGTTTGAGATTACTGAAGCCACATCTTCAAGGTAGTGCATCTCAAAACCATACGGCTTGGCTCGTCGCTGGATTATGTATGGCTAAAATTGAACTTTATCCTAACGCAATCCAAGCAGTTAGATATGCAATTCAACTGGAGCAGACTGCTACAGCATGGCATAATTTGGCAAAAATTTACGTGGCTTGTTCAGATAATGACGAAGCTACAAACTCTTGGAAGGAGGCAATTTCAATTGACTCTGAGCACTCAAAGTCCATAGTAGCTCTAATAGAACATGCTAAATCCATATCAGATATTGAAAATTATTTCTTTGCTATGGATGCCTTGTTAAAAATCGATCCCAATTCGAGTATGAAAGCCGAATACATCGAAGAACTATTAGCAGTTGCAGAAGGTGAATCCGTTATTCTTGAAAATGTAGATACAAGTATGATTACTATTCCAGAAGGACCTAAATTAGCACAGAAAGCCTCTTCACTAATTGATGACAAAGAGAGTAAAATCATGGCAAGGGCTCTCTCACTCATGAATGATCATCCGGCATCAATTTCAATATGGAAATCATTCATACAACAAGATAAAGAAAATCCGGATAATTGGAAGGGATTAGCAAAAGCACTAGAATACGCCGGGGACCTTGATACTGCTTCCAAATGCCATGCCAAGGCAAACACATTGTCTACGCCTTCAACTCCTGAACTCACTTTGGAACCAACTCAAATATCTAGCGAATCTGATATTAATCAACCGGTTTCTGCGAAAATGGAAGTAGCTAGTACAAGACCTGCACCGATACTAAATCAAGAGATTCCAGAAGTTAAATCGGTTCCGATTCCAACCGCCAATGAAGTCATCAAAGAAGAGGAGGTTAATTTGGAGGCTCAAAACACAGCCAATTCTATTTTACTCACTCCTAGGGTTAACGAATCTCAAGTTGAATCAGTAAACCCTAATCCAGAGGTAGATCTAGCTAAGGCTGCTTTAGATGCAACTAACAAAGTCAACAGCGACTTACTAGAGGCAAGAGCCGCTAGAAATGAATCACCAGAAAGGCAAGCAATGCAAGCAAGAGAATGGTTTAACAGGGGAACACAATTGTTAGAAGATAAAAAATATAGGCAAGCACTAAATTGCTTTGACAAATCATTAACTTACTTTGGCAGTGATGAAGATAAAATGGTTCTTTGTTTGAATGCAAGAGGAAATGTATTCTATTACCTAGAAGATTACAAAAAATGTGTAGAATCATATCTTCAAGCAATGAGATTGAAACCTACTGAGGTCAAAGGTCAGACGCTCTACAACATGGGTACTGCATATGCTGCAATGGAGAGATATCCTGATGCAATCAAGTGTTTTGAACAAGCCATCCCTAGAGGATTGTCCAAAACTGAGGAAGATCGTTGTAAAACTCAAATCAAAAGATGCAAGGCAATACAAAAAGCTGCCAACAAAAAGCAAAGTGCTAGATGAATTGCAAAATTTGGTGAAAATAAGGCACATATTCATGAAGGTTAACCCCTTGGCCTGTACATGGATTGCGGAACGTGCCCGACTGCAGCAGTAATAGAAGTTGAAAAACCTTCTGAAGTTAATGCAAATTTGACTATAACAACAAAGGCAATAGAGATGCTATCTGAAGCATTTGGGGATGATAGATCACATGCTTTACTGGTAGGAGTACAATCCGGTGGCTGCTCAGGATATATGTATGATTTGCAAATAGTTGAAACTACTGATATTGACTGCCAAGAGAAGAACATTGATGGATTTAGAGTATTGATTCCATCTGCTTCCTCTCATCTTTTAGATGGAATTGAAATCGACTACACGGATCGTTTAATGGGTGGCGGATTCAAGATTAACAATCCAAATGCTTCCTCTACATGCGGTTGTGGAGAATCTTTCGCTTGAGGATATAATCAATGCTTTTCCCATGCAAAGCTACTGTTTTGCTATTTTCAGGTAAAGACGTAGTAAAGTTTCTGAATTCTGTCTGCACCAATCTTGTTGATTTTTCTGCAGATGAAACCAAATCAATTACCGCATCTGTTTGCAATAATAAAGGTAAATTAATCAATCATCTAACATTGTTCAAAATGGGAGACTTTATTCCCGCAATTTGCCATATGGAAAACCAAAATGAATTAATCGACTTTCTTAATCCAAAGATACTTTCTCAGGAAGTTAGTATTCGCGACATAACAGGGTTAAACATCCTTGAATATCAAATTGATATAGACGGAAATTACAATTCTGTCGTCCAGATTCAAACTGTTACAATTGTACCACTAACTACTGAACTTTGCATAACTATTACACCTATTAAAGAATGGAAAGAAAATGAATATATCGACAAGGAGCTTTGGGATAATTGGCGAGTAGAAAATCTATATCCTATTTATCCTAATGAACTAAACGGTGATTTGACACCATATAATTGTGGCTTGAGTAAATATGTTCATAACTCCAAGGGGTGCTATGTAGGACAAGAAATACTGACTAGAATGTATTCTCGTAACTCATTTGGCAGGGTCCTAAAAAAGGTAAAAAAGGAATTTGCCCAACAAAAATTCACAACTACTGTTGGGGCTAACAACTGCCTAGAAATTAGTAAGTGATCAATAATTTAGAACATCTTTTAGTTGTTCTTTGTAGAAATTTCCAGATTTTTGTAAACTACTCAATTCATCATCGGACAAATCTAATTCAAAGATTTTTTCAACACCGTTAGATCCAATTATGCATGGAACTCCAATGTACACATTATCCAATCCATATTGCCCGGTTAGATGACATGATGCAGGTATCAATCTTCTTCTGTCATTCAAGACAGATTCTGCCATAATTGCTGCTGCGGAACCTGGTGCGTAAAATGCGGAACCTCTCTCCAACAATTTCACGATTTCTCCACCTCCTGAAGCTGTCCTTTTTGATATCGCGTCTATTCTATCTGCCGAAATTAACTGGGTAATTGGAATCCCTCCAACTGTTGTGTATCTAGGTAGAGGAACCATTGTATCTCCATGACCGCCGAGTACCATTGGGCTGACATCTTCCTCAGCACAGTTTAATTCTAGTGCGATGAAATGAGCCATTCTTGCAGAATCTAGAACACCTGCTTGACCTATTACGCGACTTGTAGGGAAGCCTGTCACTTTTTGCATGTGATAAGTCATTAAATCAAGTGGATTAGTGACCATAATGACCACAGAATCTGGTGCATATTCTCTAATTCCTTCTCCTACTTGTTGAACAATCTCTGCATTCTTTCCAATGAGGTCCTCTCTAGTCATTCCAGGCTTGCGTGGGAAACCAGATGTTACAACAACAACTTCTGCACCGCTGATGTCAGAATATGAAGAAGTCCCTGTTATCATACCATCATAGTTCAAAACATTTGCATTTTGGCTCATATCCAATGCTTTACCTTTAGCAAAGCCTTCGAAGATATCCAACATTACAATATCTGCTATTTTCATTTGTGCTAGCGTGAATGCGCATGTCGCTCCTACGTTACCTGCACCAATTACTGCTATCTTCCGGCGTCCTCTTGCCATAGTCTCTCCCAAGTCCTCCCAAACAAAACTACTCCATAAGTAAAATGGTATGTTAATTTACACCTACTGGGACAAATTCGTTGTTTGTGATTGAAAGATTGAAATTAGAAATCCGTCTAACCTAAAAACCCGTTTCAATTGGACTGATTTGACGACAAGTTTTGTTGGTGGGTGATGGATTTTGAAAATTGGTGTATTGAAAGAACCAGATAATGAATCAAGGGTAGGTCTAGTGCCGAGTAGTTTGAGAAAGCTGAAAAAATCTGGCTTCGAAGTAGTTGTCGAAACTGGAGCAGGAATTACTGCAAATTATCATGATGATGAGTATACTGCTGCTGGGGCAACTGTTGGGACCAGAGAAGATGCATTGTCTTGTGAAAACATTATCTGCATACGATACCCAGGTATTTCCGGAATTAAAGAAGGAACTAACTTAGCATGTGTATCAGATCCATTCAGATCTCCTAGCAATGTCCAAGAATGCATAGATGCCAAAGTGAACTTACTCTCAATGGACATGATTCCAAGAAGGTTATCCAGAGCTCAATCTATGGACGTAAATTCAAGTCAAGACAACTTAGCGGGTTACAAGGCTGTTCTATTAGGTGCAGCTCATGTTCCCAGAGGGATACCGATGATGACAACATCTGCTGGAACCATTAGACCTGCGAAGGTAGTGGTTATGGGTAGCGGTGTTGCTGGATTGCAAGCAATTGCAACTGCCAAAAGATTGGGCGCAATAGTATATGCATCAGACGTTAGGAAATCAGCGGCTGAGCAAATAGAATCAGTCGGTGGACGTTTTATCGAGGTTGATGGAATGGATGATTTTGAAGATGAATCTGGATATGCAAAGCCGCTAACACCTGAGTTCATTCAGAAAGTGAATGATACTGTTTGCGAGGTTGCTTCTGATGCTGACATAATTGTAACAACTGCTAGAATTTTTGGAAGACCAGCCCCGATAACAGTACCATCCTCAGCAGTTTCTAATTTCAAATCAGGCGCAGTTGTCGTTGACATGAACGCTGATGTCGGCGGAAATTGTGAGTTGACTAAAGCAGGTCAAATTATAACTACCGACAACGGCGTAATCATTGTTGGTACTTCCAATTTACCAGGTGAAGTAGCCAATTCAGCAAGTATGCTGTATTCCAATAATATGACCACTTTTTTCACATCGCTGGTAGATGAAGGCAAAGTTGTATTATCGGAAGAAGATGACATCTTGGTGGGTGCACCTGAAGGATCTGATTTCTACGTTAACGGTATGGGTGGGGTCTTAATCTGTTCCGATGGTGAAATTCATCCTAAACAATCTCGACTAAAGGAGGCATTAAATTGAGCGCATTATCACCAGAATTACTCATTGGAAGCATAGCATTATTTTTATTGTCTATTTTCTTAGGATTTGAATTAATTACCAAAGTTCCAGCAACACTGCATACCCCTCTAATGAGTGGTGCCAATGCAATTTCAGGAATTAGCATCGTAGGAGCATTACTCGGAGCAAATGTAGCGTTTGAGGGTGGTGAAACACTTCTATCTGGAATATTGGCATTTGTGGCAGTTACTCTTGCAATGATAAACGTCGTAGGAGGGTTTGCCGTTACAAATAGGATGCTCAATATGATTGCCGGCAAGAAAAAGAGAGGTGCTTGAAATGGATATTGTATGGTTTGATATTGGATATCTAATCAGTGCAGCATTGTTCATATTTGGTCTGAAGAATCTAGGTCATCCAAGAACTGCACCTAAAGGAAACCAACTAGGTGCTCTAGGTATGTTAGTTGCAGTAGTCACTACTATTGCAAAAATGGGTCTTGGGGCTGGCTTGGAAGGCTACATCTTGATTGGAGGAGGACTAATTCTAGGTTCTTTGATTGGATATATTATGGCTGTTAAAGTTGAAATGACTGGGATGCCAGAAATGGTTGCTCTATTCAACGGATTTGGTGGAGCTGCATCCGCACTGGTTGCGTTAAGCGAATCTTGGAAGTGGATTGAGGAGTCACAGGCTGTTCCAGATGACAATCTAAAATTAGTGGTTACAGTAGTTGCTGCAGGATTATCGGCATTTGTTGGATGGGTTACGCTAACAGGATCACTTCTAGCCATGTACAAATTGAAAGGTGGAATAAACTTCCTCGGAAAATGGAGAAGAACACCCACTTGGGGACCTTCATGGCTAAATCCAATAAAGGCTCTAGTTGGCGTTGGAATTCTTGTTTTGATCTTTATGAATATATCTGACCCAACAAATGAAAATCTGATTTATGCAATTATCGGATTATCTTGCCTATTAGGTATCTTGATCGTACTGCCTATTGGTGGAGCGGACATGCCTGTTGTGGTATCTTTGTTGAACTCATTGTCAGGTATTGCTGCTGCTTTCACAGGATTCATTATCAACAATTCAGTATTGATTGTGGCTGGCTCCCTAGTTGGAGCAAGCGGATTAATTCTGACGTTCATAATGTGTAAAGCAATGAATAGACAATTGATCGACGTTCTTTTCAAATCATTTGGAGGTAGTGACAAGGAACAAGTTACCAGAACAAAAGTTGGTTCAGATGCAGATGAAGTTGCAATGATGATCGACGGTGCTCAAAAAATAATAATTGTACCCGGATACGGAATGGCAGTTTCGCAATGTCAACATCAAGTAAAGGAATTTGCTGATTTAATCTCAGAAAAATATGATACAGAAGTAAAGTATGCTATACACCCGGTAGCTGGAAGAATGCCCGGTCACATGAATGTTCTACTTGCAGAAGCTAACGTTCCATACGAACAATTGATTGAAATGGATGAAATTAATTCAGAGTTCGCAGAAGCAGATGTTGCATTAGTCATCGGTGCTAATGACACTACCAATCCTGCGGCTAGAGGCGATACTGGTCCGTTAGCAGGGATGCCAATTTTAGACGTGGATAAAGCAAACACTGTTGTTATAGTAAAAAGATCATTATCTGTTGGATACGCTGGAGTTGACAACGATTTATTCTACATGGATAAAACTATGATGCTCTTTGGTGATGGAAAAGCCATGATGACTGGTTTGAACAATTCTATCAAAGAATCCTAACATTTTTCATGAAATTTACAGGGCTTGTAAGCAACGTTCAAAGGGGTAATGCTAGTGGAAAGGTCAAGGTGAAACCATGCTAGGTAAGTCAGCGCGTATTCTATTAGTGGGACTAATAGCATTATTGTTTGTTGCTCCGGCTATGAGTATGCCCGGGGGACCTCCTTGGATGAGTGGCTCCAATCTTACAGTAGAGGTAGGTTGCACATGCCACGGTGATGGTGTTCCTTCCCCAAATGTAATTGTTTCAATTTCAGGTGTTCCTAGGGCTTATGAGTCCGGAGAAACATATACTTTCACTATTTCACTACAAGATGCTGAGAATGAGGAAGGAGGTTTCCTAATATGGGATTATGGCGCAGGTACTTTCACACCTGGTGAAGGATCAAGATATGCCGACGATGAGCCCAGAGCCGTAGGGCAAAGTGATTATGGTAACAACTGGGTAATTACTTGGACAGCACCAAGTGAGGATAATGGTGATGTCAATTTCCAACTAGTTGGAAACGCAGTTAATGGAAACGGTAACTTTGATTCAGGGGACCATTGGAACATCTTATCATTCATTATTTCCAGTCCGGGTACTGCAACTAATGACGAAGGCGATGCACAGGATTTGAGGACAATAAGCGTGGGTGACTTCGAAACTTTATTCGTTGCTGAAGAAGATCCAGAGGCACTAGAGGCTGAAAGACAAGCTGAAATTGCAGAAGAATTCTTCGAATATGGCAATATATACTACTGGTTTACTTTATCTATCATTCTTGTAGGTGCAGTTGTCCAAGGTCAATTCTATGAAAAGAAATTCTCAGGAGGTCCACCTCATCTTGATATGAGAGTTGCAATACCTCAAGGAATTAGAAGAGGATTGCTATCAATAGGACTAGCGGTTACTTTTGCATGGACCATAGATTCTGGCATGTCCTGGGGTTACAACCTCGTCACAGGGATGTTGACCCTATGGGCTGTTTTTGGTGTATACAGAACAATAGTTCAAGCAAGAGCTCCAGAGAAGTCTATTGACTTGATTTAATCATGAGTTGGTCTCGTGGCCATTGAAAATGAATTAATTTCCAAGCATTCTACTCATGTTTTCATTGATGAATTCGTAACGCGAATAGGCGTCGTCATACTTGCAATTCTAATTTCATCCATTTTTTGGATAAACTCAGTAGATGATGTACTCACATTTTTTGTTAGTAAGTTAATTCCATGTGATATCAGTTGTGCTAATTTGTATGATCCTTATGCATGGACCAAATTAAGATGGATACTCGCTTTCTTGTTGTCCTTCATACCTCTGATTCCCGTTTTCTTTTATCAAATCTATAAGTTCTTGGAACCAACTTTGTTCTTAAGGGAAAAAAGATACATTATTCGAATTTTTGCATCTATTGTAATTGTGGGAGCTCTAAGTGTAATCTCAACGATTAATTTCGTTCTACCAGCCCTATTTGAGATAGGGCACAATAGTGTAATCTATGCAAATCTAGAGCCAAATTATGACACTATTTTGCTTGTGGACTTCGCAATAAACATAATTTGGTTTGAGATTTTATTGTTTGGATATGTTTCGATAGTCCTTTGTGCAGGGGGACTAAATTTGATTAATATGCAAAATATTGGTCAATGGAGGTGGGTTCTTTTTTCATCTCTGTTTTTCATAATTATTTTTACAACTAATTTTGACAACTACGGGTTACAATGGTTGGTTATTGTTTCTATGATTATTTTGCTTGAGGGATTAATTCGCAGTAATTCTGAAAAATTTAGTTCGAATCTAGCTGGGTTAAAACCAGTATTGGATAGTGAATTCAAAGAAAGAAAATTACTTTTCGTAGATTGTATGTGTTCTGGAATTCTGCCAACAACACCACCTTTGTCAATTAGTCCAGTAGGAGAAATACAAGTATTCAATCTGTGCGAATCTATAATTGAAAGAGAAGTTTTACTCGATAAAATAGCATATTCTGAAATAACTGACATAATAGTATCTGGTTGTGACGGTTCACCACTTCCAATAGAGTTTAGAAATGCTTGTGGTGTTGTTGGTTGTGATGTCAGCGGATTGAATTTCCTCGATATCAATAACATGAGGATAAAAGAATCACAATCAAATGTAAATCAGAAGATTTTACTTTTGTCAGAATTCCTTGATAACGTTGTGCCTAATGTTGGAAGTGATTGGAAATTAAATGAGGATTTAGAGATCATTACCCACAAGTTTGGAAATTGTGTGCGAAGTGAACAACTAGTCTCAAATAAAAAATAGATTATCATTTAGTCTAAGCATTCAATAGAAACATACGATTACGCCGTTCTATGCTGAAATCTGCTGTGCAGATATCCGTGGGAATTATTATTGTGTTTTCAGGCATAATTACATTCCTGGTGCCGGAACTTATTGAGGAGTTCAGGCCAATAACTATTATTGAAAATGAAGAGTTAACACTCCTAGGTTTGCAAGAACAGGAAGAATGGTTAGTAATAGTGGTGGACTTTCCAGACCATCCCAGTACTGAGTCCATTGGTGTTAGTCAAGCTGAAAATATTCTCAATGAACAAGCAACTAGGTATATTGATGAAATGAGCGGCGGAAAGTCTGTCCTCAACATCACAGTGCATGGCTCTGTGG
>CAXAGT010000034.1:0-16714 GCA_963968885.1 uncultured Candidatus Poseidoniales archaeon
TGATGAACGGTGAAGGCGACATGGGCTTCCCGTACTTCCTGCTGTGCTACCACGGGGAAACCTTCCTCGATGAAGGAGGGGAGGATCCCTGTGCAGGGTTTGGTGAAACATGGGGCCCTGGAATTGCCCCCCCTCCAGCCGGCTGTGAAGGCGGCGGTGGTGGCGGCGGTCCAGGTGCGCAGTCGGGGGAAGTTGAACCAGTATCATCTCAAACGATTCTTTCTCCCTACTCAGTGATGCTGATTTTATTATTGATATCGGCAATGATTTGGCGTAAAAGAAATTGAAAATTCTTTCTTGCTAGTCGAAAGTATCAGGTTCACAAGGTTTGAAGCGTGAACTGAAAAATGATGATACTTTAGCCAACTCCGAGCAGAGATGTATTTTGACTCAGAAAATGCGACAATAAGTCTGCTATTGTTTGAATTTGCCCTTGCAATATCTTTGTTTTACCTTTCAGGCAAGCAACCATTTCCAGAACCTAGTAGGAGATTTTCGTTCATCATTCTATTCATAGCCTCAGTAATGGCTATCGGGCAGACTGCACCAAATCCTGTTGAGATACAATTTCATCTAGCGTTGATCGCAGGAATCGGGTCTTTTGGTCTTATAGCAGGTGTTTATCATTTGGGAATTACTAGAAGAGACGTATTAATCGCACCATTTTCTGGTGCGATATTCAGCGTTTCAGTGGCTGCATTAATGGCTACTTACTGGGGAGACTTGACAAAGTTTGAACAATTCTCAGGGTTCTTTGCTATTGTTATTATCGCTGGAGGTCAAACATGGCTTGTTTTCCGTGGTTTGTTGATAGGAAAATTACCTCTTGCTTGGTCTCAAGCAGGCATGGTTGCTCTTCAAAAAGGTAAATTACATGGAAACCATGGTGCAATTGCCTGTTTTGAGAAGGGATGGGACATAGAGGAAGAGCATCTTAACCCGATGGCTTACTTAGCCCTTGAGAGGATATTCGTATTTTTACAAGAAGAGGAAAAAGCGTCTTATTGGCGTGACGCTCTTATCGATGCAGGAGGAGAAAACGGAGTTGCCCCAGAATTCATCGAAGCGGTTGAAAAATCCCTACAGAAGATGAGTCCAAGAAACAATTCTGTAAAGGAATCTGAGTAATCAAAGGCCAGAAAAGTCGTCGTTCATTCTCTGTTCTCGGAGGATTCCCGAAATCCCTTCTTCAGGTCCTCTTCTTCCAAGTGGTAACCACATTACTTCATCAACCATCATTCTTTTTGAAACGAATCTTGCTAGTACGAAGAACCAATCGCTTAGCCTATTGACGTATTGTAGAGAAATATCGCTGACTTCGTCAGGAGTTTGATTTTTCAAATGAACCATTGTTCTCTCTAACCTTCTAGTGACGCATCTAGCGTGATGGAAATGCGCAATTGGTCCAATTCCTCCAGGCAAAATGAAACTATTCAATGGTTCACATTCTTCCAGCATTTCTTCCATCTCAGAAAGTAAAACTGAAGATTGATGCTCACCAATTAATTGCATATATTCCGGTATCGAATCTGCTGGGCATGCAAGTTCTGCTCCAAGATCGAATAATTCGCTTTGGATTCTCATCAAAGCAATGTTTACTAAATTCTGAACACGGGGAACATTTCCTCTAGGTCCTCCATCCTCATGGAGAGATTCAAGTCTAGCAACCTCCATCAAACATATTCCAATTATGGAGTTCAATTCATCACAAGTTCCAACCATTTCAAAACGAATATCGGCTTTACTACGTCTTGTTCCATCAACTAAAGAAGAATCTCCAGAATCTCCACCGCCTGTGTGTACCTGTGTTATCTTGACCATTTGATATCCTCCGGATATGCTTGTCCAAATCAAGCTTCTATGAGTGGTTTTCTAAATGGAAATCCAGAATCTACAGCATGATACCACTCGATGTCAGTTTCGCCTTCCTGCCATGAATATAATGCAACTTTACCATCCACGACTCCATACCATTCTAATCTTGCAGGATCCAATGAGGCAATTCTAGCCCCATTTTGTTCAATGGTTTGAGTAATATTTTGCCATTGCTTGACTTGAATAGCAAGATAATCGGCAATCTCTACCACAAACGGGTGAGTTACTGCATATTTATCCAATAGGTAGTCTAATTCTTCAGTTAAGTCCTCGACATCATCTTGGAATGCCTGTAATGTGTATATGTGATTTACATTCTGTTTCAGTGTTGAGCGCGCATCATCTAATGAAACTATTTTGCATCCTGATGGGAGTTCAATTACCTTAGAATCACCTTCATTCAAATCCTCGGGCAACATAGGTCGTCCGTTGAAGATGATATCGTCTGAATCTTCTTTCACGATATCACATCAGCACAGAAGGGACTTATACAAATCGGTTTATTTTGAAGATTCGAGATGATTTTTTAACGACTTTTTTTCCTTCAATAATGTCAAACAGGCTTGGGAGTGCTGGATAGTTTGGCTGTAAACCATTTGATTAACCATCCACCTGCGAAAATCCAGAGAACCAATTCTGCTAGCATTATTCCATAGTAAATTGGACCAAGGCTCTTGAGTAGCGTAATTGCATCGTATGGTATACCGTAAATTGCCATGAATGCGGATTGGCTCAACAAGTTTGCACAAAACCATATTGCAAGTGCAAATAGTAAGTAATGCGAAACTTTCCTACCTTTGTTCTCCATGTTAATAATTAGTCCTGTGCCTTTATAGATGTTTGTCCGTAATGTATCAAGAAATAAAAGGATTAATCCGGAAAACGGAACTAAATCACAACTTTCCTACAGATTTCATGTGTTCCATTGCAGATTTCACTACAGTTCTAGTCTCTTCATGGGTAAGCATTTCCAATGCTTGGTCCCATTCAAGCCACATATGACCTCTGTGTTCATGGCTAAGCTTGATGGTTATTCTTTCAGTTTCTCCCAAGTACCAATAGACCTGTTTGACGTTTTTCTTACCTTTGTGTTTGTATGAATACTCGCTTCTTTCGCAAAAACCTGGCACAAATTCAACATCTGAAATCCCAGTTTCTTCCCTTAATTCTCTCCGAACCGTAGCAATATGGTCTTTATCATCGTCTTCTACGTGTCCTTTTGGAAGGTCCCAGTGCCCCTGTGGATATTGTAGCAATAATATGCTTCCAAGATTGCTCAAAACCAACCCACAGGATGTTTCCATGTTGGCTGCGAAAAAACCCTCGTTGAAGTTATTTACGCTAATTTTTTGTCCGATATCGTTTTCATCAAATTGCATTTGGTTACTATGTTGGAGGAGTAAATATCGATTTTTCTCACATCAGTAAAGTGGTTGCAGATAGTGACATGGATGGGCTTTGCGCAGCGGCTGCCTTAAAGATTGCAAATCCATCAATTGAGGTCATTTTTTCTCATCCTGCTTTGATTCGGTCTGAATCGATGAGTGAAATTATTGATTCAAATTGCGCAATAGTCGATTTACCATTCCACCCAAATTGCGGTTGGTATTTAGATCATCACTTAACAAATAAGCCATCCAAAATAGTAGAGGAAGAATTCATTGAAAAAGGAGGGATTTTTTCTTGGTCTCTAACTCCTAGTGCTGCAAGATTAGCATATGATTTGATTAGCAAATCCCACGATCTTTCACACCTAGAAGAAATTTTACCGATAGTGGATAGATTAGATTCTGGACAGATTAGCATTGAAGAATTTCTTGCTGATGGTCCGATAGTTAGGCTAAGCCGTTGTTTGGGTATGCGCAATATTGAGTTTATGCACCACGTCCTTGAATTGATAATTTCTGGAACAACAATCTCAGATATTTGTGATAATGAATGGGTTGCTGAAGTTTTGGAAGATGCTAAACAGTCTCGGAAAAATGAAATTAAATTAGTCAAAGACCAAACCATAATTTTTGACCGACTTGCAATTTGTAGATTGGATGAAACTGGAATTAGGACAAATGGATACTTAGTAACTGCTTATGCTGGGTCTCGAGCTGATGCAGTCTGTATTACTCATGGTTACTTGGACGGAACGATAGACGACGCAAAAAAAAGTGCTTTATCTGCCTCATTTTATGCAAATTCATTTCTCCCCGATGGACAAGACAAGTATAATCTATCCCTTTTGGCGACCAAATTAGATGAAACAGGAGGAGGGCATGCAAATGCTTGTGGTTGTAGAATACAACCTATTTCAGAAGACTTCCTAGTTGAAGACAGAGAACTTAACCAAATGGACCTTGAACGGAATTTAGAGGTCTGGAAGGCAATGTGGCAAAATAGGGAAATAGAGTTGTCAATGTAAAGCCTATTCCTGCTCATTATCAGCAATTTGCATACTTTTTCCTCCAAGGAATTTAGGTGACCACCAGTTCCATTTACCCATTAAACGCATTGCACTGGGAACTACCAAAGCTCTAACGAAAGTAGCGTCTATGAAGATTGCAAGAGCAAGTCCAAATCCGATCTGTTTCAAGACAACAACACTTGAAAGTCCGAATGCAGAAAACACGACTACCATGATAGCGGCAGCTCCCGTAATTAATTTTCCAGTTTTTTGCAATCCGTTTGCAACAGCCAATGTATTATCTCCAGTTCTTTCCCATTCTTCATGTATCCTAGAGAGCATAAGTACCTCATAATCCATCGAAAGTCCGAATACTATGCAGAAAATGATTACAGGATTTCCTGCATCTATTGCTTGAGGTGTGAAATTAAGTAATTCTTGGCCGAATCCCCACTGGAATACGAATACTAGCATACCAAAAGAAGCACTGATGGAAAGTACATTCATCGCTATGGCTTTGAATGGAATGAGTATTGACTTAACTTGAATGTAAATCAGGACTGTAGTTGCTCCAAATATGAAAAACATTGCTTTTAGCAAATTGTTAGTAATCGCATCCAAGGTATCTTGATTGTAAGCAGGGAAACCACCCACATTCTCAGATTTTTCGTTTCCTACGTTTAGTTCGTCTAACATATCTCCTGTTAATTGTCTGGCTTCTACTGTTAATTCTCTTGACTCTACCGAAGTGTCAGTACCATCTATGACTACGAGAATAAAAGTGAAATCTTCAGCAATGAAGTTATCTGCAAGTGCTTCTCTAGCATATTGGGATTCAACTGGTAAATACTCGCTTGGAGTATTCCAAAAATCAAGTACAGCAGACTTATTCATACCTGAATCCGGAAGGGCAATTCCTGAGATAGTCTTGACATTATCCAACTGTTCAATATCTCGGATTAAGTCATACATGGCAGATAGCGTGATGTTATCAGTTGCATTTACTCCATCAAAATCTAGAGCGATAAATATCGAGTTTTGAGAATCTTCGGGCCAGACTTCATCCATTATCTCAATACCTCTCCTTGATTCGTCTTCAGGCGGTAATGATTCGATTGAGGAGAGTGAAAATTCTGCGAACAAGAAGGGCACGCCTGCTCCACCAAGAATTAAGACAACTGGAATGAATACTGCCCAAGGATTGTTCATAACAGTGGTAGCTATTTTCTTCCAAATTCCTTCATCATTGTCCATCGTAAATGCGAATGGTACCTTGCCATAGTTCACTTTGTGGCCGAGTATAGATAGCACAGCGGGAAGCGTGAAAATTGAGTATAGCATTGCAATCGACACAGCAAGAGTCCCACCAATTCCCAAGGAAGGCAATGTGGTATTCTTGAAAAATAGCAATCCGATAAGCCCTATAGCGACAGTTAACCCACTGAAGAACACTGCTCTACCTGCAGTTGCAGTCGTCATTGCTGTAGCAATTTTGACTTCTCTGCCCCTGGCTATCTCTTCTCTAAATCTATTTACTAAAAACAAGGAATAGTCTATTGAAACACCAATCCCAATCAGTGAAATGATATTCGTGGCATAATTCGTTACGTCAATTTGCGTAGAGAGCCAAATTGTTACTCCTAGAGCGGAAATCACTGTAAATAATCCGACTCCAACCGGCAATAGAGCAGCAATTACCGAGCCGAAAACCAATAGTAAAATTATCAAGGAAAGGGGTCCTGAAACGAGTTCAGCCTTAATCAGATCATTCTTGATTCTGTCATCAAATGTGGCATCAACAGCAATCCCTGCGGTTGAATAATCCTCGTATCCATCAGGAAATTCAACATCTTCTCTAATTTCCAAGAAAATTTTCTTTGCTTCCGTTCGTTCTACATCGAATTCAATTGTATTTTTTGCCCAGTAAGTGCCATCAAAATCTCTTCCGAAATCATCAATTTCTGCTGGTCCTCGTTCCCATGAATATGTGATAGTGGCATGTTGGTGGCTAGAAAAGGGTTCCAATGCTCGGATTGTATCATTTTGCCATTGTGAGCCTGTATGATTTAGATTTTCATGCCCTACTAGCCAAGTGAAAGTGGGACCATAGGAAACATCATCTTCGCTTGCAAAAGCCTCAGATATTGATTCACCGGCTTGTATTGATTCAAGGTTCCCCTCGCCCCAAGATTCAGCCCACTCTGCCCCTGTTGCCATCAATCCACCGAGCATGAACATCCCGATTATTGAAAAGAATAGAACTGCGAATCTAAGGTCATGAATCCTTAGCCCCATCTTGTAGAAGAATTTGTCTTCCAGCATTGTAGGGTCTGTGACGCCTTCCATAAGGAGCCCCGGTAAAATTTGTTATTTAAATCGGGTTATTTGTTGTCGACACAATAATCAAGTTAAGATAGCGAAAGTGTAGAGAAATCCTAGGAATGCATGTATTGCTCCTAGGACAATGATGAAGTCAGCAGCCCTTCCATGCATAATTCGTTTTTTTCCACTCTTTTCCTTGTTCTTAATTGCCTTGTGAGTTTGATTTCCATACTTGCTCATAATGCCCAGAAGTATAAGCCCGACAGGTCCAGTCCATCCGTGCAGGCTTTGTGGCATGAGCATAGAGGTAAAATCTCCGTTTTCTATAATACCAGACAAAGCCCTTGCAACCATTGCAAATAGCGAAATTGAAATTGCAGACCAAAGTATAATTTTTCCATTTCTAGCATGCCTATCTCTTTCCGACTCCATATTTTCTTTTGGCATTACTTTCTTCCTTTTCCTCCAACCATACTGGATTGTAATCCAATAAATCAAGAGCAGTGCAAGGATTGGGTGGACAAGGAGTAAAGATGTACTCAATGGATTCATTGCCCTAACCAACATTACTACACTGAACCGGTTTTTTTGATTTGGTATAGCAAAGGTATGATTTCAAGGCGGTGGATTGAAAGATAAGCGATGAAGGCGAAGACCATAACGGGGGGACAAGATTGCAAGAATCCTATCTCGCCACCTGCCTCGATGCCGGGTTTAGGCAAAAAATGCCTGAACTCAAAAGACGAGCACAAGTGGCACGGACATCAGAATTTAAATTACTAAACGACCAAATGAGGGGCTTCCTCTTCATTGGACTTGCAGAAATGGAAGTCCCTGCAGATGATGACGAGGATAACGACTCGCCTGCGCGTGTCAGCCCGATGATTAGTAGAGGTCGTAGAAGAAGAGGGGGCAGCTCAAAAGGTGCTGCTAATCCTGTTTCAATGATCCCTAGTGCAAAAGAAGCAATTCTTCCGATTGCAGGCTCGACAGCGCTTAGACTTGCAGCATTGCTTGTTCATAAACAGTTGAATAAAGATGAATGGGAAGATGACTGGAATAAAGTTGAGACTCAATTAAGAAATGAATGCTTGGAAAAAGGAGTGCACCCTGCATGGATAAAACTTGGTGAAAAAACCCCTTTACTTGCACAATTTGCTGCTTTTCCCAAAGCCAAGGTTACTAAAAAAGCTAAGACAGCAAAGGTTGACTTGTCTAAAGCATTCATCTCAGGAGATGACTCCGAGCAATTACTAAACTTCATCATAGCCATAGAAGAATCCATAGAGGACCCAAAAAGTAGAGTTTCCTTAGCAGCGCTAAAAGGTCAATTAAAGGATGGCAGAAAATTAACACCGGACGAATCTTTGCTTAACTTACAAGGGAATTTATCCTCACTTAGTGCAATTTTAGCAATTCAAAGTGAAAGTGATAAGCTGGATAAAATTTTGAAAGAATTAAGCAAAGCAGATGATGAGTTAGCTTCCAAGTTTGAATTACTGAACTCTATAAAAACAGGTCAAGATTATGACTTCATAACTGCAATTTCATCGGATGCAGGAGATGAATTAACGACTAGGATTCTTCAACTTGCCTGGTTGAATCCATCTGAAAAAGCATCTTCATTAGAATCAAGCAAATTAATCCAAGGGCTAGATTTGATTTCTTCATTGGATGTATCAGCAGAAGTCATTGAGAAATTAAATTGGTGGAAACTTACCGCTTTATGTAATGAAGGCAAAAAGTCCGAAGCATTAGAAGCACTGAATGAAATAAATCTTGAGTCTTCAGAATCTTTAGGCGAATTATTACCATTGTTGAATCAACTTGGCTCGGACGCATACGGATGGTTAGAATCACAACTTCCAAGAATCTCTAATGTAGGTCTAAAAATTCTCCTAAATGAGGAATCCCTAGGATTTGAGCTCAAGGCAGAATCTGCTAGGCTAATCCAAGATTCTGAACAAGGACTTGAACTTAGTACTGCAACAATTTCTTTGCCGATTTTTATGAGAACAATGAATCTCAGGAGGTCAGCAAGAATCCTGTCAGAATATCCCGATCTTGTCAATTCACATCCTTGGGAGACAATACTTGTCTCACATCTATTAGCTGCTGGTAAAGAAAATGATTTATTTTTGAATATGACAAATAGTAGGAAAATCGCACTTTCATCTGTTTTTGAAGTTGACCCGCCAGAATATTTCTCCAACCTTTCTACAAACTTAATCCGATTGTTAGAAGGAGTAGACGTAGAAGATGGTGTTTTTATCGAAGTTTTGGATAAAGGTGGTTCGATGGCTTTCAAGCCTATACGCCAATCTCTGAAAGCAGGGGCGAGCAATCTTACAAAATTTGAAGAGATGGATAAACTATTGGTAAGTGTTGAAAAAGCATATGAAAAAGATAACATTGATACAATTGCTTACCATTTATTCCGCGAGGTAATCGATACTTTGCGGTTATCGAGGTTCAATTTGATTCTACAAAATGGGGACATGGATGAAGCCAATCTGAATGCTATAAACGATATGCTAACTAGAGAAAATATTCCGACTAGAATGATTCACACTACCAGACATCTGGTACTAGAGCACGACATTGGATTACCTGCGTTGGTTTCCTGGTATCAGAATAATGATCCTCTCTCGCCTTGGCATACATTAGCAAGGGCTGCATGGGCGGCTTCTCAAAGTGATGAACTAAATGCTGCAAGAGATTACAGAAGGGCTGGAGACCACAAGGACTTTGACTATGAGCACAGTATGGTTTTGTACAGGAAATCACTAATTCATCTGGCATTTGCTGAGCAATGGAAAGAAGCAGTTGAGTTGTTAGAAAATCATCCTTCTCTTAAAACAGCGATAACGAAGAGATTCCAACTCTACATCAATGTGTCTTTCGTGGCTTCCCAAAAGAAAACAGAAGAAGCTACAAAGATGGTCAAAAATCACGTTAGAAAGCAAATTAACTACGTAGAAGAAAATGAAGATGGGGAAATGATTAACAAGACCAGAACTACATTTTCTGAAGAAGACCTTGATCGATTGAAAACATATGCTGATGAGCATCCAAGACCGCTTCCCGACCAACCATTCAAAGGAAGAGTAATGGCAGCATTATCGTCAGTTACCAACAGTAGAAGAAGAAAGACCAGAGCATCTAATGAACAAACATTTAACCAAATTATGAGCACTATTTATTCAGGTACTGCTGAGGATTTGTATGAGTTTGCAAAAGAAGTTTGTGAAGAAAAACCAGTGGAAGGACTGAATTTCATCGAGAGAGCAATTCGTACATCCAACTTCAGATCATCAGTAATGAAAAGAATCATCGATGCTGAGAAAACGTTGTTTGCAAGATATAAAGAAGATATACCGACAAGCTCACGTAGATATCTGAAAAATCTATCCCTAAATCCGTTGATAATAGTCGACACAAACGTATTAGTAGACGCTTTATTTGATTTAATTAATGACAAATTGTCAATTGCCAGAGAGGTTTCGCTTGACATTGATGGAAGAGGACAATTCCACAAGGTTCTGAAGTACAGAGCCGAAGAAGGCAGGGTTTTCTTATGGCTGCCGAACATTGTCAAGAAAGAAATGTTAGGTTTTGTTAATAATACTGACAATATTAGGAATAAGTTTGAAGATATAATGGTCGATCCTGAACTTTTGAATGAGATAATAAAAGAAGAATCAATAAACGAAATGGTTGAGTCAATCTTCAAGGCTTACAACAACTGGACTCCTGATGATTTACGCTTAGAGGAAGAATCAGACAATGCAGAAGCCAGGGAGTTTGTTGATTATTTCTTAATTCAACATAAGGATATTTATGAGCAGTTAACTGAGATGAAGAGAATGAGAGATACTCCTCTAAGAACTAAATTGGATGGAGATGACATCTATCCTGAGTTGGGAGATAAGTCATTGATGAAAATATGCTCTAATCTTGCCCAAAGACCACTAAAGGAAATTGGTTCAATACTAATCGCTACCAGGGATGGTGATTTCACAATGGTCGCAAGGGCTTGTGAAGAGAACTTCGGATTTGGAGTTATCAAAGATAGCAGGACCCTAAATGATTGGGTTAGGAACTGATATCAACCCAAATTGGAGCTAGTCTAGTAATCAATTTTGGACTATCTAGAATGTGAAATAATTAGTTCATAGAACTAATAATTGCATCACCGAATTCTGAACATGACAGTAATTTTGCGTCATCCATCATCCTTTCAAAATCATAAGTAACAGTCTTTGCAGATATTGCAGATTCCATCCCGCTAACAATCAAATCTGCAGCTTCAGCCCATCCCATGTGCCTTAGCATCATTTCTGCAGATAGAATTAGAGAACCAGGATTCACCTTATCTTGACCAGCATACTTAGGAGCGGTACCGTGGGTTGCCTCAAAGATTGAAATTCCGGTATCGTAGTTGATGTTTGCACCTGGAGCAATTCCAATTCCACCAACTTGTGCGGCTAAAGCATCTGAGATGTAGTCGCCATTCAAGTTCATCGTAGCAAGAACACTATATTCAGCAGGTCTTGTTATTATTTGTTGAAGCATAGCGTCAGCGATAACATCTTTTACAGTAATAGTTGATCCTGTTTTTGGATTTTCAAATGTACACCATGGTCCGCCGTCTAATTCTACAGCACCATATTCTTCCTTTGCAATTTGATAGCCCCAGTCTCTAAAACCACCTTCTGTAAATTTCATGATGTTCCCTTTGTGAACCAAAGTTACCGAATCTTTGTCGTTGTCGATAGCATAATCGAGAGCAGCTCTAACAATTCTTCCGGTTCCTTCACTGCTAATTGGCTTGATTCCTATTCCGCTAGTTTCTGGGAAACGAATTTTGTCTACTCCCATCTCATTCCTTAAGAAATCAATAACTTTCTTGACATCCTCTGTACCGCTTTCCCATTCTATCCCTGCGTAAACATCCTCTGAGTTTTCTCTGAAAATTATCATATCAACATCTTCTGGAGATTTTACCGGTGAAGGAGTTCCTTGGTACCACCTTACTGGTCTTACGCATGCGAAAAGATCCAGTTTTTGTCTTAGTGCTACATTTAGAGATCTAATTCCTCCTCCAACTGGGGTTGTTAGGGGTCCCTTGATTGAAACCAATCCGTTTTTCATTGCATCAAGTGTTGCCTCCGGGAGCCACTCCCCTGTGTGGTTGAATGCTTTTTCACCTGCAAGTACTTCTTCCCAGGTTATTTTTTTACTTCCTCCATACGCTTTTTCAACTGCAGCGTCTACTACTTTCATCATAACAGGAGTAATATCCACGCCAATTCCATCGCCTTCGATGAAGTAGACAATTGGATCATTTGGAATAACTAATTTGCTATCGTTCATTGAAATAGGATTACCGCTCATGTTGCTCAACCTAACCCAAATGGCTAGACTTCAAGAAATAACCGATATCATTTTTTTAGAAAAATAGTGATATAGTCTTTAAACAAAAGAACTGAGGAAGAACCATGAAGGCTTCAGTAAAGTGGACAGGTTCATCCAGCGCAGTTGGAATTAACGACAAAGGTCAAGAAGTGAAAATGGATTGGGAGGAGGGTCCAAATCCAGTTCAATTACTACTCCAAACTGTAGGTGCATGCTCTCTTGCAGACATTATAACTGGGTTAAAAGATAGGAAATTTAGTGATGTTTGGATTGATATGGAAGGAGAGCGGAGAAGTGATCCTCCAAGGGTTTTCACAAACATAACGATGACATATAACATCAGAGGAGATGTTCCACAGAAACTATTGGAAAGACTCATTGAGAAAAGTCATACAACATATTGTACAGTTTCTAATATGCTAGTTGAAGTTAAGAAAGAATGGAAGTTGGTAATTCATAAGGATTAGTTAGATAGCATTTGTTTCAGATTACAATATGAATCCCAGAGCAATGCATTGAGGCTTCTAGCCATTGACCTGTATGAAATCGGTAATTTGGATGCCATAGAAGTTGGCATTGGATTTCCTGTGCTTATGTCTATTAACGACTGAGGTTTCAATAGCGCTCCGTTTTCATCTTGTAGTGTAATCTGTAACCTTGCTATGTTTCCATGTATTCCGACAACTAGACTGTCCTTGACTAGAGACATCTTTCGCGGAGCGTTAGAGATTGGATTAGTGTCCTTGTTTGTATCATCCTCAAGTTTCTGTGCGATGAGTTCTTTCAAAAATCCAGCCTTCAATCTTGAGTTTAGCCTTTCGAATTTTGAATCATTTTGTTCTTGGACTTCGATAGTCTCGACTTCTGGAATCTCAATTGCAGTAACTTCAACAATGTCTTCTTCCACATTTTCTGTTTCGAGATCATCTTCCTCCGGTTCCATTAGGGACATCAGTGGGTCGTTGAAGGTATCATTTTGTTGAGTGTTTGAGTTGATTCCTAGCTCGCTAAAAACATCAATTTCATCTTCTTCAAATTCAATCTCTTGCGCAACCCCGCCGTCAAACATGGTTATTATCAACTACTCATCATATATTTACTGTCGTCATGGATGAACTAACCATCTCGACGTCAAATTTGGAATGATAAACATGATATTACACCTCCTTTAGGGTGAAAATGAACCAACATGAGCAAGGCGCTGACATTGCTAACTCTACTGGCTCTCTTGTCACTTCCATTTTCTGTTGCTTACCCTGATGGAGTTGGTGATTCTGCGGATACCGGTTGCCTATGCCACGGGGCTGCAGATGAGACTACAGTTGTGAAAATACTAGGGTTACCCGAGGTATACAATTCTTCCACTCAATACAATTTATCTTTAGTTCTAGAATCAGATGTCCAAAGAGATGATGCTGCTTTAGATAACTGGGGTGGATTCAGATTGATAGTATCCTCGGGGGAGATATTGGGAGCACCACAAGAATACGAGGAAGGTTATACTCACACAAATGCTTCTGAGATGATTTGGAATGTTACTTGGATATCGCCCGAAGACGATTCAAAGACAACTAGATTTAGGCTCCATGCAAACGCTGTTAACGGGAATAATGAGCAAACAGGCGATAATTGGAATTCTTTTGAATTAAGGGTCCCTGGTATCAACTATCAAGGTGAAGTATCTGAAGACTCTGATCCAATTTCCAATGGTAACAGACAACTGTTGACAGGAGTTGTCGGAATCGGCGCACTACTATTGGTTGGATTTTGGGCAACCAGAGACTAATTTACGAATTCTATGTGGCGGTTTTTAAGATTCTTTAATTGTCTATTCTCACTAGAACCATGGATTTGTTCTGATTTAACTCCAGTTAGTACAAGCATAACTCTGACCTCTTCTCCCAAGTCTTCATTTACAGCTGCGCCCCAAATTATTCTGGCATGTGGAGAAATTTTCTCTTTTATGATTTGAGCACATTCCTCTGCTTCTCCTAGGGTAAGGCTTGATCCTCCTACCACATTTATCAAAGCGCCTCTAGCATCGGTCACATCTAATTCCAGAAGAGGTGAGTGGAGAGCCTCAAGTGTGGCATCTCTTGCTCTACCGGGGCCATCTGCTGAGCCTAATCCAATCATTGCAACCCCTGAACCTGAGTTAACAACGCTTCGGAGATCCTCAAAGTCAAGGTTAACCATGCCATCTGTTGTCAATAATTCTGCAACTCCCGTAATTGATCTTACAAGTAGTTCATCTCCAACTCTAAAGGCAGATGCGAGTGGTAAATCTTTAACTCCTTCAATTTCGAGTAATTTTTCGTTAGGAATTACAATTATTGTGTCACAGTGTTCTCGTAATCTTTCAAGACCCCATTCTGCATTTTGTCGTCTAAGCATTCCTTCAGACTGGAATGGATAAGTTACAACAGCAATTGTCATTGCACCTTGTTGTTTTGCTAACCTTGCAATGTGTCCGGCTGCTCCTGTACCAGAGCCTCCTCCCATTCCAGCGGTGATTATTGCTAATTGCGTATCATCTGTGATTTTCTTGAGTTGATTTTCTGATTCCAAAGCAGCAGCTTCGCCCTTAGTTGGATCGCCCCCGGCTCCACGACCTCTGGCAGTTCTGCCAATCAATACCTTGTTTTCTATGGTTGACATTAGTAAGGCTTGAGCGTCAGTGTTGATTGCATAACCGTCGACATATGAGTTTTCGAATAATCTCTCCTCATTTAATCGATTGATAGCATTACATCCTGCACCGCCAACGCCGTATACTCTTATCCTTGGTTGCAATGACTCAAGTAAGGCTTGTAATTCCGTTTCAGCATCAGATCCTTCTGAAATCACAGGGACAGGTCTTTCCTCTTCGGTGACTTCGAGAACTCTTTCAATTAGATGGCGCATTATTGCTATGGTATCAAATTCTATCTTGAATATACCGCATGAGTAAACCCCAAATCAAACGATTTTGAAGGGGATTATTCTGAGCCAATCAGTCTCTCAATCCTTCTTCTGTTACTTGATAGACGCATTCTCCGTCTGGAAGGTTTGGAGAATCAACTAATCTTGCAATTCTTCTACCGCCCTTTGCTTTTCTCAAGTAAAGTCTGAAAGTACTTGCGTGAGCTAGAATGTGTCCACCAATTGGTTTTGTTGGATCTCCCCACATAGCATCAGGCTTTGAGTGAACTTGGTTTGTGACCAAAACCAATGCGTTATTCACATCCGCTAATTGCTTCAAATCTTTCAAGTGTCTGTTTAATTTCTGTTGCCTGGTTGCTAGCATTCCACGCCCAATGAATTCAGCCCTAAAGTGGCTAGTAAGGGAATCTACAATTATTAGTTTGACATTGAAATTCTTACTCATTTTCTTAATCTCGTCAACTAATAACATCTGGTGAGCTGAGTTGTACGCTCTTGCTACGTGTATTCTTCCAAGTACCTGGTCAGGATCTAGTCCGTGTCCTCTAGCCATCTGAGTAATTCTTTCAGGTCTGAATGTGTCTTCTGTGTCGATGTAGAAGATATCTCCATCAAATCCACCTTCTTCAAGTGGCATAGTACAGTTGACAGCTAATTGGTGACCAATTTGGGTCTTTCCTGAGCCAAATTCTCCGTATACTTCTACTAGTGATTGTGTTTCAAATCCTCCTCCAAGAAGGTCATCTATTGATTGTACCTTTGCGGTTAGCTTTTGCACTTCTCTTCTTCTGCTGAGTAGTGCCTCACCAGAAACGAATCCACCAATGTTTGCCATTTTCTTAGCTGCTTGTATGATCTTTGATGATACTGCTTCTCCTAATTCTGCTTGTTCTGCAAGGTCTGCAGGAGCCATAACTGCTAGAGCCAATAATTCATCAAAACCGGCTTCTCTTAGTTTTTCAGCAGTTGCTGGTCCCACGCCTGGTAAGTCCTCAATGGTAACTTGTGGCTCTTCATCTTCTTCCATTAGTGCTTCCTCTGTTAAAGGAAGGTCTTCATTCTTGCTTTTTGTATCCTTGTTCTTTGCTTTTGTCGGCATTTCTTTCACTCCGTAACAAATCCCGGAACAGCCAACTAGTTATTAACGACAGATAGACCCTTGATTTCAGATTCAGTTTACTTTCAACATAGAGCAGACATCGGGAAATGCACTACTGCTCAGTTTTTTGCGATGCAGATTTCATTTTCAATTCACTTTCAATTCATATTTAGATTAGATTTCATCGAAGGAATTGGAAGGGCTTTCTGAAGCTTCATATGTAATGTGTATATCATTTTGAATATCTAAGTTATCATTTCCTTGGTCTCTAGAGATAGACAAAGTGTATGTTTCTGGCATCACATCCAGGACAACATATTCCCAAGTCTCACTCTGTCCATTTCCAATTTGTGCGCTTCCCGATGCTATTTCTTCACCAGAACCATCACTCACGCTCCACGAAACCATCACAGTAGAACCTGTATTGAATGGTCCATTCGGATTTTCAACTGTTGATTTGATTATAATTGATTTTGGATTTTGTCCGTCATTATCTGGGGCTGCATTGATTTGATTATCTAATGGGTTATTGGTATTGGTTTGATTATGCCATGACCTTTTTTCTATTCTTACTTTGATCTCAATAGAATGAGTATTCTCATTCTCATCAATCGCTCCAAGTGTCACATTGAACAGACCATGTGTTGCCCAAGTGATTGAAATTTGAGCAGAATCTGCAGAAT
>CAXAGT010000035.1:0-16687 GCA_963968885.1 uncultured Candidatus Poseidoniales archaeon
TTCTGTAATCGCTGCAGCCGGTGACACATTTAGGGCAGGAGCAATTCAACAACTCGAAACTCATTGCGAAAGATTGGGAATAAGGTGCATATCCAGCGAAAGAGGAGGAGATTCTGCAGCAATAGCAAGAGATGCAGTTCACAGTGCAAAAGCCAAAGGAATCGATGTGGTATTAGTTGACACAGCCGGGAGAATGCAAAACAAACAAAATCTAATGAATGAATTAGCTAAAGTTAGGAGGGTTGCTAATCCTCATTTGACTTTATTCGTTGGCGATGCATTAGCCGGAAATGATGCTGTTGATCAGGCTAAGATGCTCCAAGAGATGTTAAAGTTCGATGGTGCGGTTCTGACTAAACTTGACACTGATGCTAAGGGAGGTGCAGCGCTTAGCGTAGCATTTGCAACCGGCAGACCGATAGTGTTTGCAGGAGTTGGGCAAGAATACACCGACCTTATGCAATTTAACCCTGATTGGCTACTAGAGCAATTATTTGAATGAAGGACTAAAAGAACCTCCTTCTTCTAGATTTTATTGATGCAGAAGGATATGTTCGAGGATGAAGAAACTGCAAAATTCTTCCAGGTAATACAAATGCTCCAGAGAACAGCATTATTCAACATGGGGCATTTTGAGGATCAAGAAGGAAAAATCCACTTCAATTTAGGAGAGGCTAAGGAAGCAATAGATGTAATCAAAGCAATCCAATCAAAAACAAAAGGCAATCTTACTGACAGAGAAAGTAAGATCCTATCTGGTATTGTTTCAGAATTGCAAATGAGGTTCGTCCATGCCCCTGCTCGCCAGAGAAAGGTAGAGGATGAACTTGCTCAAGGAGAGCAAATACGACAATCCTTTGAATCTCCCTCAGAAGGACCATCTGAAGAATTGTAAGTTTTCTATTGCAATTATGCGCATGTTTGATGAGGTCTGCACATTTGGAGAGTCCATACCATGTCGCTTGTTAACGAAATAGATTCTGAGGATGCGCCAGTAGTTCTCATCGTCGATAACAATCAGATGTCCGTGTATAGGCTGCGTGAAATTTTCAAAACAAAAGATTTCAAAATAGAGGTCTGTGAAGATGGTGATTTAGCAGTAGATGAATATATTCGCTTAGATCCAGAACTGGTTGTATTAGCTTTGGACATCCCCTCTCTCGACGGCCATTTAGCAGCACTTGAAATGAGGGAGCATGGTGGAGAGTCTAGAATTGTTTTCACCGCTCCCAGGCGACTGTCTGATTTAGCCAAAGATGCCGCATTTTCAGCAGGAGCGGTGGCTGTACTTGAGGCTCCAGTCAGCCGAAAAATAGTAGATGAGGCCTGGTCTGATATTTTAGGACCAATACCAGAGGCACCCGGTTTAGCAGATATCGATGAGTTGTACCCTGAAAGAGAAAACAAAGCCCCTGAACTACCTCCATTGCCCCTACCTGGAGCAGGACTGCCATTACCAAACCTACCGCTTCCCGGCACAGAGCTCCCAGCAATCCCCGTACCGGCAATCCAAGAATCAATTATCCCTGTGCCGGAAATAACTCCAGCAGCCATTTTAGAGGAGCCCAAAAAGAAGAAATCGTTTAGGAAGAAACTAATTTTATTATTGGTTTTAGCCGGAATCTCAACATTAGCCTATGGGTTTTACATTAATGGAATCCCATTCACGAGTCTAGCCTAATTTTGGAGTCTTGCCATTTGTACTGCTTGATGGTACGGCAGCGAAATAATCCTGCCATCAGCCAGTTGCAACATAACCATCTGGTTTGGGTTCACGTTTTGAGCAGTCTGCTTAACTATTCGAGAACCTTGAGGGGCTTGAATCACTTCCTCGATATCAAAATTCGAATCTAATAGAGAAGAATCTAGATTATTTATCCTCACTTTTAGATCATTTCTTTTTTTCCATATGAAGAATATCAAGACTATGTTCAACGAAAAAAACACGGCGGCGACTAACCATTGAAGCACACCTGCCATGGTGTGTGTTAGTCTCGCTATTTGATTAAATCAGCGATTGATTAAAGCATTCCACGAGGCATCAGCATAAGCCTTTGCAGACAACCTTGGCTCTGCAGATTTGTGTATTCCCGAACCAACAATGATACAGTCAGAACCTGCATTTACTGCTTCTTCCGGGCTACCATATCTCTGACCTAGCTCCCCATCTCCAACCTCGATATTCACTCCAGGCGTCCAAATCATTTTTCCTTCACCAGCACTTTTTCTTAATCTGATTATGTCTTCAGGATTTGAACCATTTCCAATGAACCCAAATACACCTGAATGCTCTCTTCCTAAAGCGATAACATCAGCGGTATATTCAGCATCTAGCAGATTCCCTCTGCTAGACATTTGTGCAAGTAGCAGAACACCACCTTCTCTCCCAATTTCTTCCCATGATTTTTGAATCCCATCTACTATATCTGGTCCAGAAATTAAATGCGAGGTAACTAGGTCAGACCATGATCGAATATCGTAAATCCCCCCCATCTGTTTATTGGTAATTTTTCCAATATCTGCAAATTTCCTATCTTCAAAGATTAGAAGGTCAGCATCTTTTGCTTTCTGGCAAAACCCTTCCCACGCCTCTTTTGACCAATCATCTACAAGATCAACATGTGTTTTTAGGGCAGCGATATATTCTCCAACTTCGTCTATCAATTCGTGTAGCCCAGCCATTGTTGACCTGTCTGCGGCTAAACAAACAAGAGATTGCTTTCTGTAAGCAACCTGCATATATTTTCTTGAAATAAAATCTGTGCAAGAAACCCAACGACTGCCCCAGACCTCTGCTATATCCATGGCTAATCCTTGAGAAGGAGAGTATTGACCTTTACTTATCTATCAAATGACTATGTTTCTAGAGATTCAATTGATTTCAGAATAGTTTCTTCTTTTGTTCTCAACTTAATCTGTAATTTTTCTTCCATATCCTCACAGTCAAAATCGGTCCATTTCCCCCATATTCTACGCAATTGATGAACAGTTAATTTCGGATGAAAGATAGCAAAAATGAATGCAATCGGCCTCGGTATAACTTTCCTTGCCCACTTTTTTTCCGGTCTTTCTTTTTGTAATAATTCTCCAATTTCACCCATCCACATCCTGTGGGCATGCAAAATGTATCTCTGTCCATTATCGCCTAATTCAAGAGCGTTTACATGAGCCAAAGCAACATCTCTAACATCGACAAATTCCAGACTTGACTTTATTACAAATTTTGGACCCTTCACAAAATGCTTGATGTAAGCCATAGATCCTTCGTTATGGCTTGAATGTAAGATTGGTCCAAAAACTACAGACGGATGAATTGTAATCAGCCTTGGTTTCGGTTCTGGGTTTGATTCTACCCAGTTTCTAATTATGATTTCAGCTTCCGTCTTTGCAAAACCATAGGGGTTTTTCTCAAGACTAGCTCCAGTACACCAATCTTCTCTAGTATGCATTGCCCCATTCCCTTTCCTTGGATCTCTAATTGCAGCAACAGAGGATGTGTGTATCAAATTCTTGACCTTGCCAAACTTATCCATTGCAATTACCAAATTTTTACATCCCTGAATTGATGGGTCAAGGATATCTCTTTGATCGTTTTTCGAACCTACAGGCAAAGCAGCAGCACAGTGAATAATTTGCTCGCAACCACGAACTGCATTTTTCACTTCATTCAAATCTAACAAATCCATCTTCACGATTTCAAGGGTTGAACCATTGCCTTTGTCCATATTATTCAAAAATTCAGCCTTTTCTAGAGATCTAGCAGTGGCACGGACATCCATCCCCCTTTCTAGTAACAACTTAACAACCCAGGAACCAATGAAACCCGTTGCACCAGTAACTAGAACAGTCATACTCAACCGTGTAACCTCTCGGTTAAATTGGTTGGGTCTACAGATGAACAATTTGATGAAAGTCGGGCGATTGGCTTTAATCATGCGAGCAAGACTAAGTGCATTTTGCATTGTCTTGTTAATGCTATTACTTCCTCTAAGCGGATGTTTGGGTAACGATGCCGTATCCGATGTACAGGAGCCCAATACTTCACCGTACCCCGATATCAACGAAAGAGCCGATTTAGAATGGAACTGGACTGGAGAATATGCCATGGTCCTAGAGCCAGGCCCCTACTACGCACTCGACGTTCAGTCTGCATTCATCGATGTAGATACCTCAGAAGTATGGGAAACAGGGCCAGCTGAATCTCAAGTACACCTGTCATATTGGTTGCCAAGTAACACACAAGAAGGAGAAAAGGTCCCAGTAATCGCAGTAGTAAGCCCCTACTATTCATTTGGGCAACCGGGCTCAGAATCCGGAGCTACAGATGTGGTTGGTGGAGGAAGAGGCGAATTTATTTACGATAATTTCATTCCACACGGCTATGCTTTTGCCCAAGTATCTGTTTTTGGAACTGAACTATCCAGCGGTTGTTTTGACTATAGAGGGGCCGGAGAAGGTCTTGGAATTCATGAAGCGGTCGAGTGGCTTGGCAAGCAAAATTGGTCTAACGGCAACGTGGGCTTGTATGGGAAATCGTATGAGGGAGCCACACAATGGGAGGCAGCGGCAATTGGAAGCGAGCATCTCAAGACAATAGTTCCAATATCAGGAACGACTGCACTTCACCCTCTTCTCTACAAAAACGGTAGTGCAGAAGCAAGAAGCCAAGTAATGCACATGAATTATTTTTCGAGCACTGTTGATTACAATGGTGATGATTTAGACAACGTCTGCCCAGATATTGTCGAGGGGCTTTTTGCTGGGCCGGTGACTTATGGGTTAGGTGAATTAGACCCTTACATGCAAAGTTATTACGACGAGAGAAGCCACATCGACAAAGCATTTGAAAATTGGAACGGCTCAGTTTACTGGATTCAAGGAATGCAAGATTGGAATGTTGACCCACACCAAGTTTTCGGAGGCCCACCTGGAACTCATTGGTATCAAGCATACAAAGACGCAGGCTTTGACGTAAGAGGCATGCTCGGACAATGGGAGCATAATTATCCAGATCAATGGACTAAACACAACAATCAGGATTCAGGATATGGCGGCGAAGCAATCCACAACATGACTCGTTGGGATTGGGGGCAAGACCTCTTTGAATGGTTTGAGTATTACCTAAAAGGAGTTGGTCCACAACCAGATTTACATGCACAAATTCAACGCAACGATGGTCAGTGGAGGATAGAAGAAACATGGCCTCCTCAGGACATAGAATGGATTGACTTGGACATGTCAGAATGCGAGCAAGACGGAGTTAGGGTTGGGGGAGCTACAACCTCTTCTGTAACTTTCTTGTGCCCATCTTTCGAAGAGGACATACACATTGCTGGATTGCCAACTTTCCACTTAGATGTTACAGCTTCTTGGGACGGAGGACAAGTATTTGTCCAGATGGATGATGATGATGCTTCAATGCGCCTTGGACATGCGACAATGGACATAAGATACCATCAGGGAGGGTATGAGCCAACAACAGTCCTTCCCGGGCAGAGTTTGACCATGCTGATGGAATTTCAGGCAATGGATGTAATATTGCCTGCAGGCCACTGGTTTACATTGACGCTAACTAGTAGTGGGGAAGACTACCTGCCTCCAGCATGTTCTGCGACCTGTCCGGTGACGGTTTCCGGAGGAATTCTTTCACTACCGGTTATAAATAGGGATGGAAGCAATGTTTTGATTACTCCACAGAGCGAAGAAGCTGCGAACAATTGACTGCGTCACATTTCGTTGTTATTTTTATAACAAAAAAAATATAATGAAAATAAATGTAATTTTTTTGTAACTATTGAAATGAAAATACGAATAACAAAGATTGGTATAGTCGATTAATTCCATATCTAACTGGACGATGGTTTACATGCCCGACCGTTTGGTTAACTTAACCAATTTAGTGGGCATTGCGCGCGGACAAAATGATGAAAATAATGCAAATCAGGAGACTATTAGTTTAGCAGCACTGAAGTTTAATTCGGAAAATATCGGCATTGCAAGAAAAATCACAACAGAAGGCATGTCGGATTCTCAAAAAGTTGATTACATCGGGAACTTAAGAAAATATATTTCATGTGATATTTTCGAATTCTCAACTTGTAATAGGGTTCTCTATGTGGGATTTGGAGTTGAACCAGACGTACTTAGTGAGCAAATTCAAAAATATCACGGAGAGGAAACAATTCCGTTTACTCTATTCTCTGGAGTAAATGCTTGGAGCCACTTAGTAAAAATCTGCAGTGGATTAGATTCATTCATAATTGGAGAATTACAGGTCATGTCTCAGTTTAGGAAAGCCATAACTTTTCATCGTGACAACAACTTCATTAGCCTCTATAATTCATCATTTTTTGAACATGTTATCTCTGCCAATAGGAGCATCAGAAAGCAATTTGGTTTTAATCAAACAACTGAATCGATGCTAAGCTTGGCAACATCTTCTCTACAAGATATCATCAAACAAAAAGGCGATGTGAAAACCACGGTTCTTGGCTTTGGAGATATGGGAATAAAGGCAGTAGAAACGCTTCTTGAGTTAGAACAGGACGAAATCACCGTTGTATCGAGAAATCCGGAACTTTCTAGTTCAAGGAACTCAGATTTAAGCTCCAGATGTGACATGATATCATATGATGAATGGAATCAAAACCCTCCTCGTGCTGATATTGTAATATCAACGATTAGAAACTCAACCCCAACCTACAATTCCGAGAATTGCGTACCGATCAAGTCTCCTACGATTATACTGGATTTCTCTTGGCCACCATCGATTGAAAAATCGGGAGTGTATGAAGGACAAAAACTTCTTGACATGGAATATTGGATACAAGCAGCAAGAAATTTTGGAGAAGAATGGAACTATGAATCAACAATCAACAAAAGCGAAGCCATGATATCTGAAATTCAGGGCAAATACATGGTTTCTGCCACAGATAAAAGCCAGGCACAATTTCGCAGCTTAATCTATTCAACTCTTGACCAACTTTCTCAAGAATGGGAATCTTTACCAAGCATAGAACCCGAGGAAGTACGTCATTTGAGACCATTTGCCAGAGAGATTGCAACATGGATTTGTCATAGACAGAAAAATTTCTATGTTTCCGAATTATCAGGCTTCATCAATCATTCGTCTAGGAAAATAAGCGATAGCACAAGGCAACATATTCTTGGAGATGTTGATTTACAACTTCTTGCCCTAAACAAACAAACCTCATTTTTAGGGGGGGCATAATGGTCTTAAAAATTGGCACAAGATCTTCCAAACTGGCAATTTGGCAAGCATCTGCAGTAAAGAAAATACTTGACAAACATGGAGTTGAATCGGAGATTGTGGAATTTACATCTCTGGGTGATAGGAGCTTGGGAGGAAACCTATCGGCATCGGTAGGCCAGTTTATTCACTCTATTGACAACGAGTTAATCCAAGGTTCAATCGACATTGCTGTACATTCTAGTAAAGATGTCCCAGTTGGCAATTCAACCTCTATCAAGAATTTAGCCTACCTAAAAAGAGGCACAACCTCGGATCTGGTTTTGACCAAATTCCGTAAAGGAGCACCTACTCTTGAGGAAACACTCGACTCAAATTTATCGATGAATATATCAGAAATTCTAGACGAATTCGACCATGGTTCAACTTTTGGAACAGTGTCCGGTCGCAGGCAATCCTTTCTTCTTAGTTCAAGACCAGATATAATCCCACTTTCAGTTAGGGGGCATGTTCAAACAAGAATGAAACGCTTGATTGAAGGAAGAGCAGACGCGATAATTCTTGCTGAAATAGGATTGCAGCGATTAATGTCAACTGGATTACTCCAACAGTTCAAAGGCAAGATTTCTGCATATAGGATAAACGAGAAGCAGTGGCCAACCGCGCCAGGTCAAGGAGCAATCTGCGTCCATTGCACCACAGATCGATTTGAGGAATTAAGTAGAATAAGAAACATAATCAATAATTCACAAACCGAGCAGAATGTAAACGCAGAGAGGGAAATTTTGGAAAAACTAGGCGGTGGGTGCCAATATCCTGCAGGAATAAGGGTCTCAGATGGTTTAGCAGAAATTAGAATCTCTCCATCTAACTGGCGCGAGATATTTTGTCAAGGAAGAAAATTCGATACAGCAGTAATTGCTGATTCAATTTCAAACCTTGAAATCAAACTACCGGAGGAAAAAAATCAAATCAATAAGAAACCAACAAATGGTCCGAGAATAATTTCTACGTTAAATTCAGATAGAATCTCTTCGGTACTGTATCAATCAAATATACCAATGAAGAATTTACCAGTGGTTGAATTAAGACCTAACTTCGAGTCATGGCCAAGGGATTTTCTTGCCCCCTTTGATTCCAAAAAGGACTGGCCATACCTCGTTCTAACATCTCCATTTGCTGCAAAGTGCGCGATTCAAATTTCAAAACAAAATCCTGACATAGCAAGAATCCAATGGATAGCAATCGGAGAAGGAACTGCAAGGGCTTGTTTTAGAGAAGGAGTCACTGTTGCTATTTGTGCAAAATCTAGAAACTCCGAGGAACTTTTGCATTACATCAAGACAACTCTCCCATCAACCACAAAGCTACTTATTCCAAGATCTAATTTGGCCAGCCACGATTTAGAAAACGGATTGGAAGGTTATGGTTTTGATGTAAAATCGTGGACTGGCTATGAGAATTCTCCAAAATCTGTAGAGAACCTAACCGTGAATCCCGACGATGTGTTGCTTCTTTCCTCATCTTCTTCTGCCATATCTTGGTCCCACAATCAATTAGATGCGCCAAAGCAAGTTCTTTGTATGGGAGTCAAGGCCATGGAAACAATCAACTCACTAGACTGTTTCAAAAACTCACAAGTATCAGTCTTAGAAGGTCCAACCACAGATTACTTGATTCAATGGTGGAATAAGAACAGGGGGAATGAAAATGCAAATTAGACCAAGAATCAACCGTTGGACTCTAGCCCGGCGAGAATTAAACTTCTCCCAATCTCTAATCGATTCACTTGTTCAGCCCCATTTTGTAGTTGAAGGTGAAGGAATAAATTCAGAGATTGAAGGGATGCCAGGTATTCATCGTCAATCGATTGATGTATTGCTCGAAACAATTCAATCAGACTTCAAAAAAGGCATTCGTTCAATTATGCTTTTTGGGGTAATCGATTCACAACTAAAAGATGATATTGCAACCCAAGCGTCAAACCCTTCTTCTCACCTTCATCGTGCCGTCACTCAGATTAAGCAGATGTATGGGGAGGAAATTGTGATAATGACCGATGTGTGCCTATGTACCGCAACTGCACACGGACACTGTGGACTAGTGGAAGATGGCGAAATTTTGAATGATGAATCTCTTCGAGTTCTTTGTGATGTTGCAATTTCTCATGCACAAGCAGGTGCTGATTATGTCTGTGCTTCAGACATGATGGATGGGAGAGTTGAAGCGATAAGGAAAGCTTTGGAATCTGCTGGAAAAACAAGCACAGGAATAATGTCTTATTCTGTCAAATACGCATCCTCATTCTATGGTCCATTTAGAAACGCCGCATCATCTAGTCCGGATTTTGGCGATCGCAAAACGCATCAAATGGACATAAGGTCAGGATACAAAGAGGCAATTTTAGAAGCCCAACTCGACCAAAATGAAGGGGCAGATATAATCATGGTAAAACCGGGCTTACCATATCTTGACGTAATTAGGAAAGTAGCAGATTCTGTAGATAGGCCAGTTGCTGTTTACAATGTAAGCGGCGAATATTCTATGGTAGTAAATTCCTCAACCGATGAAAAATCAAGGTCAGATATGGTAGTAGAGATACTAACAGCGTTTAGACGGGCAGGAGCAGATATTATTGTTAGCTATCATGCAAGAGAATTTGCAGATCAAAACCTACAGGAGTGATTAGATGAATAGATCAGAGTCAGATAAATTGCATTCAGAAGCATTGACTCATTTAGTGGGAGGGGTCAACTCTCCAGTTCGGGCATTCAAATCAGTGCATGGGAATCCAATCTACTTTGAAAAGGCAAGTGGCGCTTACGTCACTGATGTAGATGGAAATGTTCTGGTTGATTTTGTCCAGTCATGGGGTCCACTGATTCATGGGCATTCTCATCCAGAGATAATTGATGCAGTTAGCGAAAAAATGCAAAACGGCACATCGTTTGGTGCTCCACATTTAGGAGAAATCGAACTAGCAAAGAAGGTAAAACAAAGATTTTCCCACATGGACAAGGTAAGATTTGTTTCATCAGGAACTGAAGCAGTCATGAGCGCAGTTAGATTGGCAAGAGGATATACTGGAAGAGATTTGTTGGTAAAATTTGAGGGATGTTACCATGGTCACGTGGATTCACTCATGGTGTCTTCAGGGTCAGGGCTTGCGACTTTTGGTATTGCAAGTAGCCCCGGAATCCCAAATGACACCGTAGCGACAACTCTAATCTCTCCATTAGATGATATTGAGGCCGTTGAATTCTTATTTTCTGAACACGGAGAAGAAATAGCAGCAGTTGTGATAGAGCCGCTGCCTGCTAACAATGGTTTATTGGTACAGAGAAACGCTTTCCTTTCCCGACTCAAAGAACTCTGCAATTCTAATGGTGCTTTGTTAATTTTTGATGAAGTGATAAGTGGATTTAGGTTTAAAGACGGCAGTTATGGCGATATTTGCGGCGTTCAACCTGACTTAACTGCTCTTGGCAAGGTCATAGGAGGGGGATTGCCTGTTGGGGCTTATGGGGCAAGGGATGAAATTATGAATCATCTTTCGCCATTAGGGCCTGTTTACCAAGCAGGGACCTTATCCGGCAATCCACTAGCCATGGCTGCAGGGGCAAAATCACTTGATCTACTTACTCGTCAAGCATACGAATACATGGATAACTTAGGAGAATTATTAGAAATTGAGTTAGAGGGAGTTCTATCTAAACACAAATATCCGATGAGATTAGTAAGGCGAGAGAGTCTGTTTTGGCTCTCTCCAGGGTTCCAAAAGCCTGCTACAAGGGCTGACGAAATCCCGAGTAATGCTGGGAATTTATACGCAGATTTGCACCGAGAATTACTGTCACGAGGCTACATGCTTGCCCCTTCAGCATACGAAATTGGCTTTATCTCTACGGCTCACGATGAGTCTCATATTCGAGGCTTAGTTGACGCAATAGATGAATCACTAAATGTACTGGAGTGGTGAAATGAACGGTAGAGATAGGATTGTTTCAGCACTCAATTTAGAGCCAGTAGATAGAACGCCTGTATGGTTCATGCGACAAGCAGGCAGGCACTTGCCAGAATACAGAAAATTAGCTCAAAACCATTCTTTCTGGGACCGATGTAAAGACATAGACTTGTGTACGGAAATCACACTACAACCGATTCAAAGGTACAAGAAAATAGATGCAGCCATTATTTTCAGTGATATTTTAACTCCGCTTCCTGCATTAGGTTATGAAGTTGAATATGGAGGAGGAATAAGAATTGACGATTTTACCTTTCAAGATATGGATGACTGGACAGAATTCTCAGCAAGAAAACACGCTCCATGGGCCGCCAATGGATTGAAAGCCATAGGCGAAGAAAATGATGAAATTGCAAGGTTAGGTTTTGCAGGTTGCCCCTGGACTACTGCAATGTATTTGATTGCAGGAGGCACCGGTGACAAAGAGTTCCATCAAACTAGAGCAAAAGTCTTCTCGAATCCAGATGAATCAAATAGATTACTTATGAAAATGGCAGAAGCCGTAGGGGACATTCTTGCAGATCAAGTGAATTACGGCGGTGCAGACGCTGTTCAAATTTTCGATACCTGGGCAGGACTTCTTTCTGTACAGGATTACCAGAAATTTGGAAAGCCTGCAACCCAAAAAGCCATTGAGGTTTTCAGGGCTAAATCAACCAGGAAAGTACCTCTAATCCACTATGCCAAAGGCAGCTCCCATCTTCACGAGCAGATACGAGATTTAGATGTCGACGCAATATCCTTAGATTGGCGCGATGATTTGAAATTAAATCGCGCACAATTTGGAAAGGATTTGGCATTCCAAGGAAATTTAGATCCATCCAGAATGCACGGTAGTCCCGAAGCAGCCAGAGAGGCCGCAAAAACAGTTCTTCACAACGCAGGCAAAGACCCAGGATACATTTTCAATCTCGGACATGGCTTTGCTCCAGGAGCTAAAATAGAGTGCGTAGAGGCTGTTTTACGCGAAGTAACAGGTGTTTAGCATGCGACAACAAATGGTCGAGTATGTTCATGGCCTGCAAGATCAAATATGTTCTGTAATTTCCCAAATAGACAAAAATCATTTTCGTGAAGATGAATGGGAAAGGGAAGAAGGAGGCGGTGGCCGAAGTAGAGTATTCTCAAACGGAGAAGTATTCGAAAAAGCAGGGGTCAACGTAAGCGTAGTTCACGGAACACTAAGTCTAGATGCCGCAGAAAAAATGGGCGGAGGACATGAATTAAAAGGGCAAGATCTTGAATTCTTCGCCACTGGAATTAGCCTAGTTCTCCATCCAAAAAATCCAATGGCTCCAACCGTGCATGCCAATTATCGTTATTTCGAAAGAGGACTGGGCGAAAAGGAAGGGAGCTGGTGGTTCGGAGGAGGAGCAGATTTGACCCCCTCATATCTTTTTGAAGAAGACGCAGTCCACTTTCATCAAGTGCACAAAGATGCTTGTGAGAGGCATGTTGTAGGAGATTACATCAAATTCAAACAGTGGTGTGATGACTACTTTTTCATCAAACACAGAGGCGAGAGAAGAGGCGTTGGAGGTATTTTTTTCGACGATATTCGTACTGATAGCAAGCAAGAATGTTTTGAATTTATCAAAGACTGCGGAGATAATTTCTTGAATGCATACATCCCAATTTTAGAGCGTAGAATGAATTTAGAATATACAGAGGAGAACAAACTTTGGCAGCAAATTCGACGAGGAAGGTATGTTGAATTCAATTTGGTTTACGATCGAGGAACTAAATTCGGGCTTACAACAAATGGGAGGATCGAGAGTATCCTTATGTCATTACCTCAGACCGGTCGTTGGGAATATTGTCACGAAGTAGACAGTGATTCAGAGGAAGAAAAATTATTGCATGTACTTCAAAACCCAGTAGATTGGCTAGGGAGTTGAGGATATGCACACTCTCGATGACTGGGTTAGATTTGGGGATGAAATCCGCAGACCTTTGATGATTGCAGATGGTTTAGCAGAATCAACTAGAATAGCAATTATTGGTGCAGGGCTTTCGGGTTTGACAATCGCATATAGACTAGCAAAAAAACGCCCAGACATTGCAATTGAATTGTATGAGAAGACAGACAGGGTCGGGGGCGTGATTTCTACCTGGAAGAAAGATGATTGGACATGCGACCTGGCTGTGAATGCAACTCGCCCTCATCCTGCTTTTTGGCGCTTAGTAGAGGATTTGGATATATCGGAAAAATTTTCTCAATCAAATACCAATGCAAAATCTAGATGGATTTTTTTGAATGGGAAAAGCATGAAACTTTCTGCTAAATCAATATTTAGAATTGGCCCTATTAAACTCATATCTAATATTAAAAGATCAAGAGTGGGTAGGAAATCTGTCAGAGAAATCATTCCACATCGTGAAATTTCCGATGCTATGACTTTGGGGATCGTAAACGAACTTTCTGAAAACGTAGATGCAGATTTTCTCATGCCTAATCTAACTAAATTTGGTGAAAATCCACCTATCAAATGGTCCAAAATAAAGAAGATGATGAAATCCACATACCCAATATTTGTTCCAAGAAAAGGCTCAGTAGCGTCATTTTCTGGTGGGATGCAGACATTAATTGATAGTCTGCATAACAAATTAGAAGGACAAAAAAATGTCAAAATTATTTACGGATCTAACTTTCAAAACGCAAAAGAAGCAAGTGAAAAACTAGGTCTGGATAAAAGCTCAATAATTTGGGCAGCTCCAACGGAACTCAGCAAAAATAATTTTACAGAATTGAAGATTTATGCCGTTGGTTACAATTCAAAACAATGCCAAGACGTCCCCATCGGCTATGGGACACTAATTCCTGATCAGAGACTTTCTATAAGTGGGATTTTACATGAAAGCGACGTACATTCTTCAAAGAGAGCCCCTTCAAATCACCGCCTATTCAGAGTAATGTCCCCAAATTCTCGATCAGCATCAGAAATACAAGTCAGAGAAGATTTGAAGAAAATTTTGTGCAAACACGATCCGGTATTGTTTGAGTGTATTGGCGAGAGAAGAATACCTAAATATCCACCAGGATATATGTCTTCATTACACACATCAAATGTGGAATATACAAGGTCTGGTTGGTACTTCAGCGGAGTATCAATAACACATGTGGTTGCCGAAGCTGAAAGAATCGCAAAAATATTCTAGGCTATGATTGAATCAAATTCTTTGTTAATCAATCGATTCAATCCATCTACCCATTTTTGGTCGTCATTCAAACATTTGATTACAGTCAAGCGCTTTCCGCCCAATTCTTCGAAATGTTCTCTGATTCCGATATCCAACTCTTCGAGCGTTTCTAACCCATCCGCAAGGAAAGCGGGAGCAACGATTGCTATGTCGTCAACTCCGCTTTTTACTAACTGCTCAATCTTATTCATTGTAGAGGGCTCAAGCCATTTTACAGGTCCTAGCCTGCTTTGAAAACTAATTGACCATTGATCTATGTTCAAATTCAATTTATCGACAACTGCTAACGTTGTCTCCGTACAGTGTCTTCCATAACAAAGAGAGTTTGCATCACATTTAATGCTGCAACAATTTTCTACCTGTTGACAATGTTTTTTCGATGAGTCAATACGCTTTACGTGTGAAATTGGCAATCCATGATATGAAAATAGCAAGTGTGTACCTTCATTCAAATGCGGCTTGATTGAATCAGCAAGTGGAATGATAAATTCTTCAGCAGTCTCAAAGTGGCCCATTTCAAGAATTTTAGGATTCCAATCTAACTTGTGTAACTGTTTGTAAGCATGTTTGAGAGACGATTCAGTTGTTGCTTGGGCATAGTGGGGAAACATAGGAAGAAGCAACAATTCTTCAACACCCCTTCCTTTCAAATTCTCAAGACCCGATAATATGCTTGGATTTCCATAACGCATAGCAAACTCAAATTCAGTATCAAGGTTTGAATCATCTAACATCTGTTTTACTCTTTGTGAATAAACTCTCAGGGGCGACCCTTCTTCCATCCAAATTTTTTGATACAAGGGGGCTGTTTTTTTCGGCCTCGTCCTCAAAATTATGCCTCTCACAAGTAGATGGCGCAGAGGTGCCGGAATATCGATCACATCAGGATCTAGTAGGAACTCCTTGAGATATCGCTTAACTGAGTCCACAGTAGGCTCATCAGGGGTTCCTACGTTAATCAGCAGCACTCCCCGCTTTCCCATGGTGCAAATGCTGAATAAAATGTATTAACGCTTTGTCTAGGTTTATCCACAAAAAATTTCCAAAAAACTCATAATTTTTTGATATTATTCAAATGAACAAATTTTAAACAAAAAATCACTACAAACTATCTAAATAATCATTTTATATCAAAATAAGTAAGTGTTTGACTAATAAAAAAGGCAAATGTCTGATTGCTTGATTATATTTTGAAGTAATTTATGAGCGATTGTTTAATATGCCCTCTCCTTTTACAGAAGTCTGGTCACAATGGTAGTAAAAGCAGAGTACATTTGGATTGACGGCGCAGAACCAACTAGTAAGTTGAGATCGAAGACAAAAGTAATGCCAGATAAAGATGAGATTTCGGATATTTCCGAACTCCCTCTATGGGGATTTGACGGTTCCTCAACAAACCAAGCAGTTGGCGAAGACTCTGATTGTGTTCTCAAGCCAGTGGCGTTCTACAATGATCCAATTAGAGGATGGCCTCACATCTTGGTTATGACAGAAGTAATGACTCCTAGAGAGATGGAACCACACTCTACCAACTTCAGAGCTGCATGTGCAGAAATGGCTGCAAAGCATGAAGTTGAAGAGTGTATTTTTGGAATTGAGCAAGAATACACCTTCTTTGATGGAATTAAACCTCTTGGTTGGCCAGACAACGGATTCCCAGCACCTCAATTTGGATATTACTGTGGAGTGGGGGCTGACGAAGTCTATGGTAGAGAAATAGTAGAACTACATATGGATGCATGTATCGATGCAGGACTAGCAATATCTGGAATAAACGCAGAGGTTATGCCAGCACAGTGGGAATTCCAAATTGGACCTGTTGCAGCTCCCGAAGTTGCAGACCAAATCTGGATTGCAAGGTGGCTACTTTACAGAATTGCAGAAGATTACGGCGTTTCTGCAACACTTGCTGCAAAACCTGTCAAAGGAGATTGGAATGGCGCAGGTGCTCACACAAACTTCTCTACAAAAGCGATGAGGGAAGATGGAGGAATGGAACACATCGTTGCAGCATGTGAGAAACTAGGCACAAGAGCAATGGAGCACGTAAAGAATTACGGAGCAGACATCGAGGATAGATTAACTGGTGCTCACGAGACCCAATCCTTCGACCAATTCTCATACGGTGTATCTGATAGAGGTGCATCAATCAGGATTCCATGGCAAGTATCAATTGACGGTAAGGGATACCTAGAGGACCGCAGACCAAATGCAAACTGTGATCCTTACTTGGTTTGTAAGTTGATGATTGA
>CAXAGT010000036.1:0-16646 GCA_963968885.1 uncultured Candidatus Poseidoniales archaeon
CACTACATCTGTGCCTCCCCAAAATTCATCTGGATTTTCGATAGTTGATTTGATAATTATTGAGTCAGGATTTGGTCCATCATTGTCTGGAACTGCATTGATTTGGTTATCCTGTGGATTGTTAGTGTTGGATTGATTGTGCCAGGACCTTTTCTCGATTCTTACTTTGATCTCAATAGAATGAGTATTCTCATTTTCATCAATCGCTCCAAGTGTCACATTAAACAGGCCGTGTGTTGCCCATGTGATTGAAATTTGAGCAGAATCTGCAGAATCTACTACAATATCGCTAGACCCGTCTCCAGCATTTGCAAAGAATGAACTGATTGATGATTTATCCGAAGATGAGTTGGAGAAATCGAATTCTATCGAATAATCTTCACTAGATATCTGTGTTCCACCTTGGGTATTTTCCGTGATCAATCCTGATGTAGAATCATAATACACAACCAAGTTAATCGGTCCATCATATTCGCCCGAATCATCATCACTAGTACAACCCGATAAACCTGCCAACAAAAGTAGAAGGACAACAGCATAATTTGCAATCAAGAACTGTTTCATGTTATCCTCTATTCATGTATAGTTCAAGAATCCATCTATTATTACTGCTCCAGAACACGTATTTTACCAGGCGGAGGGTTGAAAACAGGCAATACTCGGGAGCAGGTTAGCGAGGTGGGGTAGTCTGGATATCCCGTCGGGCTCATAACCCGGAGATCGATGGTTCAAATCCATCCCTCGCTACTTATCCATATTCGTAGTAGTCTACGTTGACATCTAATTTGTCTATTGCAGCTTGTAATCTTGCGTTTTCAGCTTGTTCTCCTGAAATTATCGCTTGAATTTCAGCCTCAATTGAATCAGCCTTATTCCTGCAATCATTTGATTTAGATTTACGCAAAGCAATCACAAGACTTTGTGCAATTTCTCCTATGCTAGCCTTATTTTCCGGCTCAATTCTGTATACATCTCCAATTTTCATAACTGGACCTGAAAGATTGACAGCATCAAGTAGCCTCTTGTCTCTGTCCTTTTCTGGGCCTAGAAACAAGACGGCCTCGCATAAACCTGCGAGGTGCAGGGGCTCAATTTTTGCTACCAACGACCATGACTTTGCGGCTTTGCCAAGTTTACCTATTTTTTGCATTACCTTGCCTTGTAATCTGTAGTCTTCGGCAGACGAAGTCATTTTCTCAAGTAATTGAGGTGCTTCCTTTTCTATGATCTTGTGGAGTTTATTTCTGCGTTTGTGTAGGTTTGATAGCGTTTTTTGAGCTTCCTTTAATTTGCCTCTGGCAAAGTAAATTGAACTAAGCAATCTCAATCCTTTGACAAGGTGTATTTGTTCTTGTACATCGCACTTCTTTGATAGAAAACTCTCTACAAACTGAGAGCACATCACCTCTGCTAATTCATCTCTGCCAGAATTATGATATCGCTCTAATTGCATTAATGCTTGACCTGGCTCACCCATTCCAAACATCGCAATCGATTCCTCCTGAAACACCTAAGCAATGAAACCTATGCTTTTGTTTCAAGGTGTTGCTGTCATAGTCGTTGTAGTTTCTACGCCGTCTATGTTTCTTATTTTATTTACAACAATAGAGGACAAGAACCCATAATCAGGGCATTCTAACTTGAGAAATATGTCAAATTCGCCAAACAAAACCATTGCTTCTTTCACCTCACGAAGCGATCTGACCTGCTCTATTATTTCCACTTCTTTGCCAGGTTCAGTTGTCATCAAAACTATCGCTACAGCATTACCACCCATCTTTATCCCCTTGGGTATGGTAAAGTTAGTCCTCATGTTTAACAGTTGAGTCGTTTTAGGGGTGTTGTGGGTGAAAAAGAGACCAACTTGGTCATAGCAATCACCGGTTCACCCGGGGTTGGCAAGACATCTGTTTGCGCCCATCTTTCTGACCTTGGATTTAGAGTAACCAATGTTTTACACCTTGCAAAAACCTACTCATGTTTAGGACCTCTAGAGCCAAAATTTGATTCAAAAAGTGTGGACATTGATAGGCTATCACATGTTGCTGACCTGAGTAATTTTGATTTCATAGATGGTCACCTAAGTCATCACCTAAGCGTAGATGCAATCATTATTATCAGATGTTCCCCCCAAGTCCTAAAAGAACGTTTATCGAAAAGGGGATACAGTGATGAGAAGATTCTAGCAAATACCGAATGGGAATATATCGCTGGAATTTGTACGGAATTAATTGGCTCTGAAATACCAATATTAGAAGTTAATACAACGAATTCAAAGACCGAAGATGTAGTGAAAAAAATCCATGAGTTCACGAGAAAATTGGACAAATATAATTCAAAATATGATAAAATAGAGATTGATTGGATGAAAGAACCACCAAATTTTGGCTAAATTCTTTTTTTCACCCCAAAATGATAACAGTTGAAACAATTTAGCGATTTACAAAGGGATTAGTATGGCATTGGAACAACTCCGTTCAAAATGGGAAGCAATACTTCCGCCTCTAATCAAAATAGCATCTAAACTGAGTCCGGAGATGCTTACGTGGCTTGCTCTGCCGTTTGGAGTTGGAGCAGGATTGTGTATTGCCTTTGCAAGCGCAGATGTGACTGGGGGTTTCATGTTGCTCTTGGGTGCGCTTTTACTCGTTGTTGCAATGGTAATTGATGGGCTAGATGGTGCAGTTGCAAGAGCAACTGGGCAAGTCACTAGATGGGGTGACTACCTTGATCATACTCTGGATAGAGTCCTTGATGGAGTGTGGGTCGTGGCTCTATCTGCCAGCATTTTTGTAAACAATCTAACATTGGGTTTTGCCTCAGCATTTTTCACGCTACTCGGTTCCTATATGGGCACACAAGCTCAAGCCGTTGCAGGAAGTAGGAATTACCGTGGTTTTAGTCGAGCAGATCGAACAGTTTTGACCTTAATCAGTATCATATTGATGTCTGTAATGCTATTCTTCGAGAAATCAGATTTCGGTTATTACCCTTACATGTTTACTAATATACCAATCAATCCTCTAAGCGTGATGGTATTTATTTCAGCACTTGGAGGAATTTGGACATTTTTAGTTCGTTTTGCACAGGCTAGTAAGAAGATAAAACAGATTGATTCTGAACAACCCTTAGAGCAACCAAAAAACGACTAAGTGAGCACTATTTAGGTAGTCCAATAATCGCATTTTATTTGTAATTGTGAGGAAAGGACTCATAACACAGAAATAGTACCACCTCGTTGGTGGGTATTGTGATGCGCGGCAATCAGAGAGTGAGCCTGATGTTGGTTTGCTTGTTTTTGATATCAATAATTCCAGTAAATTCAGTAGTTGCAGAAGATCAAGGGGTACCAGAAGTAATGCAAGCCCAAGACATCAATGCGCTGTTTGATCCGGTTAGTGAAACGACAACGATTAGCTGGAGAAATACAAACCAACTATGGAATGAAATTAACGATCTATTTGCTGCTGAATACAGAGTTTATCGTTCCTCTTCCCCTATCGACGCTGCTAATATCATGAATCTGCAATATTTTGCAAACACGAGTGCATGTACCAGCGAGTCAATTGGTGGCTCTACAAGCCCACTTGATTGTCGTGGGATTAACGGAGTTCATCCTGGGCACAGTGTATCATTTTTGGTTCCTCCTGGAGTAAACGGTAGTTTCTACTATGCAATTACAACAGTCTTAGCCGATGGAACAGAAGAATACACGCTAGATGTAAATGCTTCAAATTTGTATGAGCCAGTTGATGAAGTCACCACTCCAATTCAAACTCCATACAATATTCAAGCTTATTTCGAGGGCTCAACCAGCCAAACTACGATTACATGGATTAACTACAATGACATTAATCCTATACTTCCTGAAACTGGAGATGATGCATACAAAACCCGGATTTGGAGAACAACATACTCAATTTCAAGGGCTAATGGACAATCTCTTCTAGACGCTCAGCAGCACTCTCCTATCGCTGAATTAGATGCTGGCATTTCAAGTTATACTTACGATATTCCAAGTAATACCGACCGCAATGTGTACTATTCAATTACCTACTTACTGCCAAATTATTCAGGTCCAGGAATAGATTATGAAGACGTAAGATTCCTATCACAAAACTCGATGCAAGATTCACTCAGGGAAGACAACACGCCTCCTTCAAGAGCATTCAGCGTCATTGCAAGTTTCGATGATAATAATGGGTCCGGTACTGGAATCACAACCATTGAATGGGGAGATGCAGCTGGGGAAGATGGTGAAAGTTACAGAATTTACATGGCTGATTTCAACTTCAATAACACTTCTCAGTCCGGAGTTCAATTAATTGCAACAGTTGACGAAGGAGTTGAGGAATTCGCATACAATCTGCCGTATGGAAGGCTTGGAGATGCATATTACTGCGTAGTCACCATCGATGTTTACGGTGAGTATAACAAAGACACTCATCCAAATTCTTGCTATGGTCCAGTATCTGAGGATGCTTTCTCTAATTGGATTGCAGAACCAGATAACGTTAACGCTACTTTCATTGGCGATTCTACAACCAGGATTACTTGGAATGATCAGTTGGGTGTAGAGGGTGAGAGGTATCACATCTATTGGTCTAATTACCCAGTTCCAGGAGAAGATTTCAGAGAGAATGAAACATTGTATTGGATTGGCTCAACAACTGATGGTGTCCAGTACTATGATGTAATTCTCGAAGATGGAATCGAAAGAGATAACTCATTCTATTTCGTAGTAACCGAAGCGCTTTATGAGCATCTATCGACTCCTTACAAGTTCACTCAATTAGTCAACAATACAGCAGGTCCAATTACAGAAGACACCCGTTCTCCTGCCCCTCCAAACATCCTCAGCGGTCAGTCAGCTGGAGAATCGCTTGAAACAAGGGTAGAGTGGAGAAATGATGCAAATGAAGATGGAGAGAGTTATTACATCTACAGAAATATTGGTGACCCATTTGACGGTGGAAACATCTCTTCTTCAACACTCGAAGAAGATGGCTGGGAATTACTATATGGACCAATTTTGGAGACTCAGCAATCTCCTAACACTTTCTTGAGCAATGTTCCTATTGAGGCGGATTTGGAAAGAAATGTATGGTATGCTGTAGTTTCTGAAGATAGGTTTGGAAATCTAAACAACGAGGTATATCCGGGTATTGGTGGAAACGCAATCGAAGTCTTAGAAGACACTAGAGCACCTACTGGTGAAGTCAGCATAGCAGATGAATCAAGCATCATATATGATAGCATTTCATTAATTCAAGGTGAATATGACCTTAGATTAGAGCTGAATGAATATCTAAGTTTAAGCCCAGAGGTTACCATTACAATGTCAGATGGTACCTTGTACTCAGAAGAGCCTGACACAATGACTATGCTAAGTGATAACTTAAACGACCCGAACAGAGGGCCAGTCTATTCAATGCCCTTGTCGATCGATAGTAGCATTGAATCAGGTAACCTTGTGTTCACCTTTGATGTCGTAGATGCGAGTGGAAATTCAGTCACTATCACTTACGATGAGAGATTTGTTGATTCCAACAGACCAACACTCAACATATACTCTCCATCTACATCAGATGACGGCTCAAAGTATCTTTTCGGGGAAAAGGTCACAGTTATGGCATCTGCAGAGGATGATGTAAGAATTGAGTCATTCAGATACAAATTCACATACAAGTATGGAATACCAGGGGAATCAGAGGCAGCACCTTGGGGTGATGTGACAGACTTGACTACATCTGAAGATGGCTCAGAGATGTACACAAAGATGGAATTCCCATCGGCACTCTTTGAACCAGGCTATCAACACGCAGTTGAACTAGAAGCACTGGATTCAGCAGGAAATAGAGTCACAGAGAGAGTGGTCTTCGTGGTCGATTTGTGTGTGTACAATGAGGATGGAACCTTGCTTTGTCAATATGATGTAAATGTTGCAGACCCCCCGGAACCAACATATGAAGAGTTGAGTGTTGGCGATCCTCCATTCCTATTCGTTTGGATTGCATCTGGTGTCGCAGTGCTCAGTATGTTGGTTGCAATAATGGTCATCTCAACTTCATTAAAGAGCCCTAAGCAAAAGAAAAAGGGTGACGATGATGATGATGATGAGGATTGGATGAGTGAATTTATCGGAACCTCTGGAGACCTTGACATGGATGAAATTACTGGTACTGGTTCTACCGAGGAGAAGAAGGAAGAGAAGGTCGAGGAGAAACAGGAAGAAGTTTCCCCTGACCCCGAGGATGACCCATTCGCAGTCAACAAGGTGCAGGCTAAGAGAAGAAGAAAGAAAGCTGAGCCTGAGCCAGAACCTGAAGATGAGTTCGACGATGATGAAGATGAGGATGACTTTGATGATGATGAAGAAGAGGAGCCTAAGAAGCGCTCACCTCCTAAGAGAAAAGCTGTCAAGAGGACTCCGCCGAAGAAACGTTCAGCCCCAGTAAAAAGAAAAGCGGTGAAAAAGAAAGATTGATTTTTCTTTGAATACTGAGGGAAGTCAGAATGGAATCGAAAAAGATAGCAATTATCGCTGGTTCGGTTTTCATAGTAATTTTATTGTTGGGAGTAAATGGATATAGTGTAAGTGGAGAGGAGACTGGAATAACTGCACTCTCCGCTCCAGATCAAGCCTTTTTTTCAGAAGAGCCATTGCCAGAAAATCCAGTACCTGCTTTGGTATCTGCTAAGGTAACTATCACATGGAGTGAAGAAGATATTTGGCTTGTAATCGTAGATTCGGATGAGAAAGACCGGTGCTCAACAGCTCCTTCCCCGTTCTTTGACATGTGCAACTCCAGAGATGTCCAAGCAACTGCTGGTGGCATTGAGAACAATAACATAGACGGATTTTCATGGAATGTAGAAAATGGAGAATACTATGCAGGTCTTGGGCAAAAAAATAGCAATGGTCCTAGCACAGTGGATGTTTACTATGATGTGAAGTTGAGAATCTCCGGACTAGTTGCTGTTGTTCTTATTGGACTATCAGGAGCATGTTTTGGCTATGCATTTACCAGGGAATGATTATTCGACTCCATCGTAATAGCTCATCACAGCATCATCTAATTCAGTCCACGTTTCTTTTTCATTGAGAGTAAGCGTTTTTCCATCATTTCTAATCTCTTTTCCATTAACCCACATATCTAGGCATTCTGCTCCATTGTAAATTAGATTTGCAATGTGGCGATTATTTGATCTGCCTAATGGTCTCATTCTAATGTCATCAAGGTTCCAAGCAACCCAATCTTTGCTATCCTTGGTTGCCATTGAAAATGCTTGATTAGCAGGCATTAAGGTAGCATCCCAATGGTCATGCCTTTGAATTAGACTAGCCAATCTTGCTTCTGCCAGAAGATTCAGCCCATTCCCGGAGGATGCAGCCCCATCGGTTCCTATTCTAACATCAACTCCTGCTTCAAGATAAGGCGGCAATGAAAGCGTACCCCCACATGCCAACTTCATGTTTGATGATGGGCAATGAACGGCAGTAACATCATGTTCAGCCATTATTCTAATCTCGTTTTTCTTAACCCATGATGCGTGTGCACAAATGGTTCCAGGTTGGAAAAAGTCAAGTGAATTAAGATATTCAACTGGATACATTCCAGTTTTGGAAAAATGCTGTGCAACCTCATTCCTTGTTTCGCTTACATGGATGTGTAATCTAGCATTCCTTTTTGCGGCAAGGTCCCTTGCTCTAGTTAATGTGTCCTCGCTACACAAATATACCGAATGTGTGGCTATAGCGTATTGCACTAAGTCATCACTACTATTGGTTTTTAGAAGAGAGTCAAGCTCATCTAGAGCAGATTTGGCGCTATCATGATTTGGTATTGCAGAGTCTGAAACTGGTCCTCCCAAAAGCCCCCTAATGCCAGTCTCACTCAATACTTGACCTGTAATCATTGGATAAAAATACATATCAGCGGCAAAAGAGGTACCGGTTTTTATCAATTCAGCAGCTGCAGATTTTGCCCCTATTCTAACGAAATCAGAATTTAATTTTGCTTCGGTTGGGAAAATGGCTTCGTTCAGCCATCTGTGCAAGGGAAATCCATCAGAAAAATCCCTAGCATTTAGCTGCATTGCTAGATGAGTGTGCCAGTTTTGCAGACTGCGGGTAAGCAGTCTGTTAGACCCTTCAATAGTTTTCAAAACATCTTCATCACCTTTTGAGAACCCCCAAGATCCATCGGGGTGCAACAAGAAATCACCGACATGTTTGTTGAGATTATCGTCGTAAAGAACAGCGTTGGTATATCGAACCGAATTACCCTCGCCCATGGTTAAGCCAAAGGCACATTAAATATGAATACAAGTCAAGAAAATTACAAACTAATTGTTCTTGTAATTGACGCTTGGAAATGTTTTGCACTCGTTTCAAGGCTGAGAATTGCGGGTAATACTTTTCCTGCCATGAAATCAAGGCAAGCACCGCCACCAGTCGAGACGTGTCCCATTTTATTCTCTAAGCCACGTTGCATGACAAGGGTCGCAGTATGTCCACCACCCATTACTGCAAATCCATTTGATTCAGCACAAGCGTTCAACATTTCAACAGTTCCTAGGGCAAAGTCTGGTATTTCAAAAACTCCAGCCGGACCATTCAAGATTATCGTTCCAGCATTTTTGATGGCTGCACTCAATCTTACAGTAGATTTCAAACCTAAGTCAAATAGTGGAGCATCAATAGGTAAATCCTCTAAAGCAAGGTCTATTCTGTTTCCTTCCACGTTAGCAGCAAGATCGACAGGAAGGTGAATTTTGTCGGCAAAATCAGTCATCAACCCCTTAGCGCATTCGACAGTTTCCTTCCACGACTTACCTAATTCTTTGACAAGGAAGTCATGATTTGCACTCCCAATATCGGTGCCTGAGATTTCAACCAATAAATTTGCAACTCCTCCAGTGACCCATAACTCGTCAGCAATTCCTTTCCTTAGCATATTGTCTGCTACATTGATAGAATCATCGACTTTTATTCCCCCCATCACTGCTAAACATGGTCTTGCTGGATTATCCATTGCTCTGGATAATTTTTCTAATTCATTTCTCATTAATTCCCCAGCAATACAGGGAAGTGATAGTGTGAATCCCACGATTGAAGGTGTACCTCTGTGAGCACAAGCAAAAGCGTCGTTTACGAAAATATCAGCGATTCCACTTAGAGTTTGCACCATCTTTGTTTCTGCGAGTGTTTCAAAACTCCCACTTACTGAAATTTCTTCTTTATCCATTCTCACATTTTGTAGCATTAAGATATCGCCATCATTCATTGAGTCGATTTTTTGCAATGCCTTTTGCCCATATATGTCATCAACCCACTGCACTTGCCTGCCAAGAATTCTAGTTAGTTCACGAGAATGTCCCAGAGTGGAGGTAAAATCGAGTTTTCCAGGTCTAGACTGATGAGCAAGAATGACTACTTTTGATTTTGTTAATTTATTCATTGTAGGTACAATTGCTCGAATTCTGTTGTCATCTAAGAATATCTTTGTCTCAGGGTCCAGTGGCGAGTTGATATCAACTCTGAGCAACACAGTCTTCCCCTCAAGATTGACATCGTCGAGGGAGAGGAATCTCGCCATCAAGCCAATCCAAAGGCTGGGGGTTTTTGACTTCCGCGCCTGTTCGAAAAAATCCTCAATAGGAACAAACGCGCGTCTTCAACCACTAAATAACGCGAAAAGTCATATATCGTTTGTAACCGATGGGCATTGATGAACCCGAAAGACTCGAAAAGTGAGACTTTCGGAAACGTTCGTAATCGCAATTCAACCCAAACTTCGAGTTTTGGAGTATCTAAAAGAGAGAATCACGATTCTTCAATGTACTACGAATCAAGAATGTATGATGGATTAGTTTCAGAAAGAGAGGTCGGTAGTTATTCACCACTTCCAGAAGAATTCCAAAATGTTGTTCTAAATTGTGATTCAAGGTCGCTACCTCTTCCAGATAATTGTGTTCACCTAGTTGTTACCTCGCCGCCATATAACGTGACCAAGGAGTATGATGACGACTTGAGTTTGCCAGAGTATCTTGGGATGCTGCAAGAGGTATTTTCCGAATGTTATCGCGTTCTAGCACCTGGTGGTAGGATGGTTGTCAATGTAGCAAACCTTGGCAGGAAACCATACATTCCTCTCTCAAGTCATATCAACATCATCATGTATGAACTTGGATTCTTGATGAGAGGAGAAGTGATTTGGGATAAATCAGCTAGCGCAGGCTCCTCATGTGCATGGGGATCTTTCCAATCAGCATCAAATCCATGCCTTAGGGATGTTCACGAATACTTGCTGATATTCTCTAAAGGTAATTACAAGTTACCAAGAAAAAAATCGGAAAAAGAGGACGGAAGAGTTGACAGCATAACAAAAGATGATTTCATTTCAAACACCAAATCGATTTGGAAATTTGCAACAGAAAGAGCGAGTAGAGTAAATCATCCAGCGCCTTTCCCAGAAGAATTGCCTAGGCGTTGCATTGAAATGTATTCTTTTGAAGGGGATGTGGTTCTAGATCCATTCTTAGGTTCCGGCACAACAGCAGTCGTTGCAAAGAAGTGTGGCAGGAAATTTGTAGGCGTAGATTTATCTGAAGAATATTGCGAAATTGCAAAGCAAAGGATTAATCAGATTATAGCAAAAGAAGAACTTGGTTCAATCACAACTTAACCGCTGAATCAGACTCCACCCTGAGGTGGTTGTTGCCAAAAACTAGTTTGCTGGTTTTCAGTTGGACCAGAGCTAGTAGGTGTGCTTGTTGCCGTATCTGTGGATGGAGGCATAAACTCGTTAGTCCCTGTCTCGGTTTGAGGCTCTGTTGTCTGCGTATTTGCGATTGCTTGCCCAACTGGAACTGCTACTGGTGTTGTTGCTACTGCGGCTGCCATACCTACAGTTCCCATGTTATATCCCTGATTTTGTTGAACAGGTTGTGAGGGTTGTGCGCCAGGTTGTGGTTGTTGCATTTGTTGCCCGAATCCACTTTGCTGCCCCATTATTCCTTGTTGAGGCATTTGGTTGTAATTTGGCGTTCCAGTGACTACAGTACCTACAACAGAGGATTGTTGCATTCCTCCCATGGGCGTCTGGACGAATCCAACTTGCTGTGCGTGGTTGTTATTCCCTCCCATTGAAATCCACATGATTATTCCAACAATTAATCCGATGAAGCCCAGGCAACAAATGCCTCCTCCTCCAAGCACAGTGAGTCCTGCTGACTCGTATGCGCTGATGTCGCTTGCAAGATATGAATCTTGGTTGGCTGTTAGTGTCAGTGTTTGAGTAGACCACCCCTCTCCAATTTCTGGCTGTGGGTCTAGGTCACCGACGAAAACATAACCATCTGCAGTGTCCCAATATTCGTCGCAATAAGCATCAAAGGTTGCTCCAGATTGAGAATTCTCTATTTGTAACGAAAATCCCCCATTACAAGTAGAGCCTGGGGAGAGATAAACCGAGTAAAGATATTCTCCATCCAGTACAACTTCAGTTGATGTGCCTGCTCCAAGGAAGTCAGAATCCATGTCCGTAAATTCCACAGTTGCAACGGAACCAGCCCCAACTACTGATAGAATTATTCCGAGTAGAAGTAATCCCCCGGATATTGCTGTAACTATTGGGCCTGCTTTGGACATATACTCAACTATGCAACATCGCTTTAATGCCTTTCGCCGAAATCCAACAATTTCCGTATTCGTGACGATGTCATCATAAACGGTAGACAAGACCGACATCATATGGGCGGGGTAGAACCTGAGTATGCTATCGGCCCAGAAGGCGAAGATTGGAGAGTTCCAGTTTCCGAATTAGAAGTACGGCTGAGAAAATTTAGTGAAATCATCCAAAAACAAGGCTTGAATTATGCCCTAATTCAAACCCCTGTTGATTTATATTATTACACTGGTTCAAGACAAAATGGCACGTTAGTGATTTTCTCAAATCTAGGAAAAACACCGATATATTTTGTTCGAAGATCACTAAATAGAGCCCTCTGGGAATGTGGAGGGACCGATTGCCCTATCGAAATTAGACAATTTCCGAGAATGAAGGATTTTCCAGATGTTCTCAGAGAATTGGGATGCAGCCAAGGACCCGGAATGCAATTAGGAGAATTGCCTCACTCATTTGCTGACTTTTTTATCAAGAATTTATCCGATTTAGGCACCCCCGTTGATATTACCAACTTAGTGCATGGGCAAAGAGAGGTCAAATCTGCTTGGGAATTAGGGATGATGAAAGAAGCCGCTAAGGTTCAATATCGTATGTTCGAAGCAATTAATGATATCGGGGCTGAAGGGCTTACTGAACTAGATTTAGTGGCCCAATCCGATAAAATAAGCAGAGAATCAGGATTTGGCGGCATAGTACAAATGAGAAGATACCCGATGATGTGTAACAGAGGAGTGGTTCTTGCTGGAAGAAGTGGAGGCGTGACATCATTTTTTGATTCTGCGGTTGGTGGAGCGGGACCTCATCCACTGGCAGGTTTTGGTGCAGGTTTTGGAAAAGTAAAACCAAATGAGCCAGTGCTTGTTGACCTAGTTCATGTTCATAGAGGATATGTTGTAGATGCAACTAGAATGTTTAGTAGGGGTAAACTTGAGAATCATTGGCTGGAAAAATTAGATGATATGATTGAAATTCGAGACACTGTCCTCTCTGGACTTGGAAGAGGAGACGATTGTAGCAAGGTTTGGGAAAATGGATTTTCTTTAGCAGTTGAAATGGGGCATGAAAATAATCTGATGGGTCTGCCGCCAGACCAATCGAAATTCCTTGGGCATTCTGTAGGTTTGCAATTGGATGAATCCCCAGTTGTTGCGAAAGGATTCAATCGACCGTTGCTAATTGGAGGAGTCATGGCAATAGAGCCAAAGGTAGTTTATCCAGAAGGTTCGATCGGAACAGAGGACACTTGGGTTCGCACTGATGATGGTATGCAGAACATTTCGATGGGAGATTCTTGGTCTCACATAATGGAGTGGTAAAAATGGAAAATGAGATTCAAGAAGAGGATATATGTGAAAAGCAACAAGGCTGGGATGCCTCTGACGTAGGAAAGAGAATTCCGAAAAGAGTCACGCCTCAAGGGACTTATTTCAATGAGATGATTGTTGAAGTATTCTGCCAAATGTGTGGTGCTAGTTTCATTGGACCGACAAGAGAAGCGGGAGGTTTCTTGGGAGGTCATGAATGCATGCATGCTTGGGAAATCTCGCAAATTATTGGAAGGGAAGATGGATTACACGAATGATTCCAATCAGCCGATTTGTTCAATAATCTCGCTTGTAAGCGTCTTGTATGGCAACTAAGCCTTACTCCCCTAGTCACATTGGTGCAGTTGCATCGAACTACACTACTCTTAGAATATCAGGGGATGTTAAATCCACACTGAGTGAATTACTATGTGGGGAGCTAGATACTCTTGTTCCTCAAATGGAAAGAGAAACGTTAGAAATTGACCCTGATAGAAAGACTCTTGATGACCCTCAAAGAACCAGATTAAATTATTCTAGAACTAGAGGATTGATGCAAGATAGATTGGACCTAGTAGATTCTATTGGTTCAGCAGCGGTCCAAGCAGGCGTGGAGTATCTTGAAGAATTTCTTTCTGATTTACTCAATAGAGCAGAGATGGCAGCGGACAAAGATAGAGTTGGCACAATAAAACCTCGACATCTTGATGCAGCCCTTGCACATATGGGGCGTGCTGACGAGGATGCAACGACATCGAACAAATTAATCGCTGCAGTAGCAGAAGCACTTCCTGCACAAAATGCATCCAGCCCAGTAGTTGTAGGTCAATCAGCCGGTGTTTTGACTGAATCAATGTTGGTATCTCTGGCACGTTCGCATGCTGGAATGCCAGTTACAGCAGATGCTGCAAGAGAGATGATGGACATGTATTACATGGTTGTAGATAACCTGCAAGAACAAATAATTCAAAGCGGTTTGATGGGTTCAAATCCTGCGCAATTGCTTGATTCTATTAACAAAATGAAAGATCTCATGGGCCTTGGCTGGATGAGAAGAAAACTCAAAGCTAGTGCTGATAATGCAAGGGAAAGAGGTTACAAAAGAATAGACATTGATCAGATAGTTAACATCGATCCTTTCGAGTAAAAATTGTCATCTCAATTTTGTCGCAGGTTCATATACCTCCTCTTGCTGGCTTGGTTTGAGGAATATATTATGGATAACATGATTGGAAAAGATGCACCTGAATGGTCATCAAGAGCATACATCGGCGGAGAAAGTGTCCACATTTCTAGTGAAGATATGAAGGGCAAGTGGTACTTGATGTACTGGTACCCATTTGACTTTACTTTCATTTGCCCAACTGAGATTGTTGGTTTCGAACAACTGAAAGAAGACTTTGAGGATGATGGAATCACCGTTATCGGCTGTTCCACAGATTCATGGCACTCTCACAATGCATGGTTTGCAGACGAGAGCATCTTCCCAGGCGGCATTAACCACCACGTTCTAGCAGACACCAAGCAAGACCTAACAAAGAGCTTCGGAATGCTCAATGCTGAACTAGGTTGCTCTTTCAGAGGAACAGTTCTAGTAGATGGTGAGGGGAAAGTCCAGATGTGGTCAATCAACAATATGGATGCAGGGAGATCTCCAGCAGAAGTTTTGAGAACTTCACAAGCAACCATGGCCGGTGGTCTATGTGGTGCAAACTGGAAGAAGGGCGACGAATACGTAGCCTGAAATTATTGAAAGGTGAGCCACAATGGCAAACGTTGAGTTGCTGACCAAAGACAACTGGTCTGAATTCTTGAAAGAGCCGAAAGCAGTTTTGGTACTTGGAAAAACCACCTGTGAAGCGTGTAAAGATTGGACTGCTGATTTGGACGCCTGGGAAGATACACCTGATGGCGTAAGGTTCGGCAAGATAAACCTCGACGAGCCAGGATGGGGTAGATTCAAACTCCAAGAAAAATGGGTTTCAGAAGTTGATGTATTGCCATTCAACGCAATATACATCGATGGCGAGAATAAGAAATCATGGGCTGGTGGAGGATTAGACAGGTTGAGTAATAGACTCAACAGGTTCCTCTGAGGTCTAGATTTGTTTGATAACATTGATTATTCAACCGTTATCCTTTCCGCTCTTTTTGCAGGTTTCGTTGCAACTTTTGTCACCATTGCCATTGAGAAATTTGGTGGTACATTAGGCGGTGTTCTTGGAACAATCCCTACTACTATAGTTCCAGCTTCATATGGGATTTGGATTAGTTCAACCCAAACCGAGTTCCTAGAATCGATGTCAGTAGTTCCACTTGGCATGCTAATCAATGCCGTATTCCTGTCAGTATGGGTTTTAGGTCCTAAGTTGATTAAAGATGAAGGAATTTTCGGAGGATTCAGTATAACATTGCTCTCTTTGCTGGTTTGGTCTGTCTGTGGAATAATCATTGTTAAAGCCACAGAGATGGGGAAATCTACAGGCATCACTGAAATAGCCATCGGAATTTCAGGTTTAATCCTGTTAACAATCCTTGGAGTTTCATTTACTTGGAAAGCAAATCCAGCACCAAAGGGCAAAAATAAACCAACATTGATTGTTTTGGTATCAAGAGGATTCATGGCTGCTTTTGCTATTGGAATTGCAGTTTTACTTTCATCACTAGGATACCCATTATTGAGTGGATTAGCAAGTGTATTCCCAGCGATATTCCTTACTACAATGGTTGCATTGTGGATTTCTCAGGACTCCTCGGTATCAATAGGCGCTGCAGGTCCGATGATGTTGGGAGGGGCTAGCGTCGCAGTCTTTGCATTAATCGCAATGATTGCATATCCTGCTATTGGAGTGATTTTTGGAATAATAATTGCATGGGTTGCCTCAATTTTACTATGGTCAGTGCCAACCTACTTTTTCCTAAGAAAAAGAAGGTCGGTTGCCTCTGAGCAATTTGAAAAAGAAATTTTGTCAAATTATCAGCCAAGTGCTGCCCAAAAAGTGAGTTGAGATTTTACTGGTTCAACGCTCTTGTCCATCTCTCATTATCGGGAACTCCTTCAACTGAGAGCAGGACATTTCCAATTCCCTTAATGGCTTTAATCTCAGAATGAAAATCTTGTAAATCAAGCAAACAGCAGGGGCAATGAGGTCTATTTGGCAGTACTACCAATTCACAATTACCATCTTCATCGAATTGTACCGATTTGATCATGTTGGTTTTTTCCATCGTAACTTCTGTGTGAACTGCAAGACGAGAACTAATTATTCTCAGTATTTTTCTTTGCAATTGTTGAAGTTGTTTGGGCTTCACGAAATCAACTCTCGTTTCCGTCAAGACTCAATTCTCTAATTTTACCTTCTGCTTGTTCAAGATGTGTTTTGCATTGTTTCAATAGTTCTGTGCCTTGTTCGAACATAGTCAGAGTTTTGTCTAAATCAACTCCGCCGCGTTCGAGTTCGGCAACTATCGCTTCTAATTCTTTCAACGTCTCCGCAAATGTTTTTGTTTCGCTCATTTTATCTCCTCTTTGATTCAACCTTTGATGTAATTATTCCATCCTTTAATCTCATTTCGACCTTTTGTCCCTCATCAATTTGTGAGATGCTAGTAATCACTTTTCCAGCATCATCTTGCATCATTGTATATC
>CAXAGT010000037.1:0-16292 GCA_963968885.1 uncultured Candidatus Poseidoniales archaeon
GGGTCATGAATTATTGCACAAGCAAGTTTTGTTGCTTGCTTCATTCCTGTGGAAAATGAACCTATCTCTCTATATCTTTGCTCGCCTAATCCTACGTATTCTAGTGACTTGTGGGCCCTAGTCATCGCTATAGTGGGGTGCATACCCAGTATTTCGCCTGAATATCTTACTTGATTGATGGCATCCATCTTTGGGTTTAGAGCATCGTATTCTGGCATGTAACCGATTTTTGTCCTAATTTCTTCTCCTTCGGTTCTTATGTCGTGTCCAAGTACTACACCATCTCCAGATGTGGCTTGAATTAAACCGAGAATCGTCTTGAGAAATGTGGATTTTCCTGCTCCATTAGGTCCTAGTAAGCCTGTAGCACCTTTTGGGACTTCGAGGTTTAGGGAATCCAAAGCTATGTGATTACCATACGCTTTTGTCAGATTACTGGTCTTTATCACCATCTCTGACATTTCCTTCACCGATTAACCATCAACAGGTAGCACTTCAATTCATTGCCGGATTGTCTATTATTTGCTTAGTCATTCGCTACAAGTTCCTGAAGCACAACAATCACTTTGCTTTGATTGCTCTTCAATCTCTTTCATCACTTCTTCCATATCTAAGTCTACAACCTTACCAACTAAATCTCGTAGGCCAGCCTCGGGAATTGCACCAGGATTCATGAAAACTCCAACTCCTGCTTTGAAAACTACCGTGGTAGGGATTGAACGAATACCAAATGCCGCAGCAAAATTTTGTTCTTTTTCAGTGTCTACTTTAGCAAACACAATATTTGGATATTCTTCACTTATTTTTTCAAAAACAGGGGCAAATGCTTTGCACGGAGCGCACCAATCTGCCCAAAAATCAATGAATACGATTTCATTGTCATCTATGGTTTTCTGGAATATACCCTCTGTAAGTTCTATGGTTGCCATGTACAGACCAACCTGCTATTCGTTATGGACTTGGTTATTTATTGGTTAACTAAAACATTTTGAGAATGTCCTTGAATATGTCCTTTGAATCACCCGCAGACCTTTCTATCAGTCTCTTTACAATTAATTCAGGAGTAGATCTCGCAAGATAATTTCTCTTAGGAGTTCTGTCTACTATCAATTCCATATTTTCATCCAGACCCTTCGCTTCAATGCCATCAATTCTTACATCCGTATTCGGCATTTCAGCAAGAATTGCTGGTGCTAAATGCGTAACTAGAACCATGGTGGTGTCCTTATTTGACGAAGCAGCAGATAACATTCCTGCGATTATTTTAGCGCCTGCTCCTGGCTCTGTAATTGCTTCTAGTTCATCAGCAAGAATGAATTTCGAGTCTTTGCAAGATGCGACCTCTGCCAATTCATAGAGGGTTTGCTCTAAAGCACCAGCGCTTTGAGTTCCTCCCGCTTTTGCTAGGATGTGCATTGAATTTACAATTCCTACCTTTGCTTCTTTGGCAGGCACGCTCAAACCCATATGTGTCAGAATGACGATTTGACCAAGCAACTCCAATAACGTAGTTTTACCTCCACTATTTGCTCCGCTTAGCAGAGCAAGATTTTGTTGATTTCCTTTCTCTGCGCATTTTCCTAAACCGTAAGATATTGCTTCTGGTTCAAATCCGAGCAATAAATGCCTACCATCTTCAATATCGATTCCATTTTCATTTAGTTCTGGGAAGGTACAGTTATTTTCAATCGACCACTTTCCAATCCCTAACCATTTGTCCATCTCAAACAATCTTGAGATCAATTTGGTTACTTTGGATTGCAGCGGATGCAATTCTCTGGCCAATCTCATCATTTTTTGTTGAGAGTTTTGTGATATGATGCTAGTTAATTGTTCATCTAATGAGTCGAGAATTTTTCTATCAACTTTGCAAGGCCAATCATTTGTGAATATTGTTCTTGGAGCCGTTACGCCAGAAGGTAGTAAGAAATCTGCAAATGAATTATTCGCTGTTTGGATAGCATCTGTTATTATTTCAGAAGTAGCCTCACCTAATTTTTTTTGCAAGGAATTTGAATTTGATAAAGCCATTAACATATCAGAGCCAGAAAGATTCAGCTTTACGTCCTGCATTTCTAATTCAACCTTTGAATGAACTTTTTCTGCTAGAGAATTAGCCTCTTTCCAAATATTGTCTTTTATTTCCGAAATCGTTTCAATGTCCGCTTCTGATTGCAAATCCAAAAGACAACCTGAAAGTATCTTCAAATCTTCAAGTGAATCAAGTAAATCGTCTGTAAAATCATGAAGTATCGGCAAATCACTCATCAATAAACCCGTTATCACTTCTAATGAGTTAATGTTAGTTTTGAACCAATCTAATACTAACTCCGGGAGTATCATGGCAACAGAATCATCATCTTTTGAGCAAAGCCATCCTTCTGGAGCGCTACTTGGGATGCCTTCACCGATCCAAGTCACCGTTTTGAATACGGTATAATCCTTCCATGTTTCTTGTGATGAGGGGATTAAAACTCTGCAATATTTTTCCAAATGAGGCATTTTGTTTTTGGAAACTATGACTCTTTCATAACGCGTGTTTGGTTTTCTTGGGAGGTGTAATTTATGCCATGATTTTTCAAATTGACTTACTAATTGTGGGTAATTTTCTATGAAATCAATCGCATGTCCAAGTTTGCTTCGATTTTTATCAATCGATTTTGGATTCGGCATCATGAGTTGTAATCTATCCTTTCCAGGTTTTGTTAAACAGTAGCTTGAGATTGATTCCACTAATGATTGGAATATTTTTTCTGCTTCGTTTGTCGAAAGGAACTTACCTTCCTCTCCTATAGCAGATTTGGATAGATTTACTGCCCTTTTCAAGGTGATTCCCTCAACTTGTGAGATGGCTGAGATGTCTCCTTCTATGAGAGCCTCATAGGCGCCTTTTTCAGATCCAAAATAATCTATCAACTTACTCGCAACACTTTCTCCAACACCCGAAAGACTGGTTAGCATAACATGGTTAAATCCATGTCAAGCGTTCTTAATGTTAATGTAAAAATAATCGGCTTTCGAGGATTTTTTAGCAACTTTATGGCCAAACAACAATCTCTTGATTAGGTGTCCATTGTTTGTATTTTTTCATTACAATCTTGAACTCTTCACTGCTTAGACAAGCATCCAGCCATTTCAATAACCTCTGCAATGGAAGGTTATCAAACCAATCTCTGTTATGGTTGGCAAATTGTCTGATGAAAGGGAAAATCGCACAATCCAATATTCCCATTTCTTCACCACTCAAGAAATTTCCATCAACAAGCAGATTATCTATTATTTCTAAAAAGGGAATATTCGCATCTCTATGTTGGATTGAGTCAACGTTATCATAGCGATTAGGATATTTGTATCTGTCAAGGTTGTGTTTGAAATCACCGTCTAGTTTGGATATCATCTCATCGAAATTTTCTATACTTTCTTTCTTCCAACTGAGCGAGTCTATTTTTGTACAAGCATAGTCCATAATGTCCAAGCTCTCTTCTAATAGAGTTCCATCTTGTAATAACATGACAGGAACCGTTCCTTTCGGAGATATTTCCATCATGTGTTCTGGTCTATCTCTCAAAATTACCTCTCTTAATTCAGACTTTATTTCCGCTCTTTGAAGAGCAAGTCTTGCCCTCATCGCATAAGGACAACGACGAAATGAGTATAGAATTGGGTATTCCAAAATCTCACCTCAGTAAGGTAACTCCATTTCAACAGCGAATAGAGGGTCTGGGTCAGTAGAGTCGTGGTAAGCAACAACTGCGCCACCATCTCTCAATATTCCTAAACTTGCAAAGTCGAATCTGATATCATTTCCTGCACCTGAAGTAGAATCAAGGTCACCAAGACCAAGGTATGTTAGAGAATCTGGAGATTGGTCAACTGAGTAATCTCTGACATGATATATGATATCTACATCAGGTCCGTCAGCAGATTGATATCTGACGTTTAGAACAAACAGATCTAACTCTCCATTTGCTTGGAACTCCCATTCTTCAATACTTGAAGCAACGCCGGTGTGGTTGTAGTCTTGTACATTCCAATTCCAACCACCATCTGTAGACATGTGATGAGTGAATGTTGTCCCTGAGAGACTTACACAGTGTATGGTTGCACTGGAGTCAAATGCACAGTATTCGCTAGGGAATTGTCTACTTACCTCATTCCAAGAAAGTGTTGTGTCAAGGAATGCAGCATTTCCATTGTCAAAATAATTGGGGAACATCAATCCTCCACTAGGAACAGAAAATGCTCGCATCTCTTTGTGGGGTTTGTTTACATCCCAATATTGACTCATGTCTTCACTTGTAAAATTCAAGTCAACTTCTAATGAAGGCTCAGAACCGCCTCGGTCAGGGAATTGAATCGGATAGTAATTCAAGCCATCCACGCTTATTTGCCCACCAGCATTTTGAGTTTGATGCCAAAAGTTGGAAACAACAAGACTTGCCCATTCACCTTGCCCCAGAGATGAATCAATTGGTCCAACAACTTCTACTTGCCATGACCTATCATAGAATGGTTCAGTTAATCGGTTATAGCACCACTTCCACTCCATTTCTGATTCGTCGTAGAGAATAGCATAGAACTTGTCAAGTTTCAAATCTCCTCCCACATAAGGGAACCAAGACATGGATATCCAGTCTCCATTTGTCGCTTGAACTATCGATCCTTCACCCAAACCTTCTTGCCCGGGATTGGTTGGAATGAATGTTCTACAGGTTTGGTCAGGGACAACACCGGGAACGAAAGTATCCCATTCCTGCCCTCTATCATTACTCCAAACAGGGTATTCCCCACCAATATTCATGATAGTACCATGAATACTAGTTGCTAGATAATGCTCACAACAATTCCCACCGTTGGAGGCATCAAAAATAGCCCAGCTGGTATTTGTCGATTGATTTGTTCTCAAGTCAATGGTTTGAAAGATTCCCGGGGTGGTTGGAATTCTTTCATCGATTAACTTGTAATCTTCCCAAATTGGGCGGATATTATCTTGATCGATAACACCTTCTCCATTACCAATGCAACCTGCTAAAAGCATCGATGCAGCCATAAGCAATGCAAGGGTGGTTCTGCCCATGGTCATGCCAAGACATGCTTCTCTTTCAACTCGTCGCAATAGGTCCTTAATTCTCTAATTGCAGATGAGGTTCTAGAACCGAACCAAGTCAAGTTTTCACCATCGATCATCTCATACCATATTTTTTGACCCGTTGAACTAAAGATTTCCGCAATCAAAGCCTCTCCCTCTCTTTGTGCAAATTCATGTGGTTCGCTAGACAAAAGCAACCCACTTATGTCATGCTCGATGACATGGGAATTTTTGACCACAGGGTAGCCATTACCACTTGGCTCAATATCTGGGACCCTAAAACCAACTAATTCTAACAGCGCCCCAGCATATCTTCTCGGAGATACAGCCATCAAAGGTTCATGCCAAATCATTGGTAGAACATTCAATTCTTTGCCTTGATTTTTGTAATCTTCAATTGCCCTCTCACAATCAATTGCTAGATTTTCCCCGGATTCTTCTCTGCCCGTTGCAATTCCTAATTCACGCAAAAATCCGGGGACTTCAATCGGTGAATTAACAGTTGAAACAAATGTCTTGAAGCCTTTTCTGATTAATTCCTCATAAAATTCCTTTGGGTTTTCTTCCTTATCAAGGATGATTAAATCAGGATTAATTCGCTCTATTTTATTGATGTTTGGCGTTTTAGTCCCGCCTACGATTTGTATATTATCGACCAAACCTTGAGGATTGATACACCATGGTGTTCTTCCTACTATTTGCTTTGAATCCAAGCCCAATGCAAATAATGTTTCAGTAATACTTGGAACTAAACTGACTATTCGCATGAAATCAGGCTCTCTTGACATGGAAACTAACTTTAATGCCATCAACGTCAAAGGTGTCGAAATCAAGCGAATTGTTTTCGTCGGAATCAAATAGTGCTTGGCTTGCTCTGGTTTCTGTAGCAATCCATTCCATGTCTGATCTGAATAATTCCGGAGCATCCTTTGTTTGCACAGTCAACTCAATCGTATCTTCAATTTCAAGATTCAATTCCTTTCGCTTAGCTTGTACTCTTCTAGTGATGTCTCTAGCCAGACCTTTGGAAAGTAATTCTGGTGTATCTTGCATATCCAATACAAGGCTAACTTGCACTTTATCATCGCCTTGACCAAGAGTTATTGTTTCAGCGCTGTATCCTTCTTTCTGTTCCCTGATAATCTCAACATCATCTTCAGTAATTTCGACATCCATCAACATGAATCCACCTGCCTTGATTTGGGCAAACATCTCTTCTGGATTTTCTGCTGATTTAATTAATCCAGCAATCTGATTGACATTCTGTCTTGCTTTCGGTGCTAATTTTCTGAAGTTAGGATTCAATTTTATCTGTTGGAACTTCTCTAAATCCAGTTCAGTGTTAATCGATTCTACGTTTAGTTCCTCTTGAAGTAAATCTGTGAAGATGCTCACATCTGGACCTGCAACTATCCATCCTTGCAAACAAGGCAGTCTCTGCCTTCTTCCCTCAGCAATTCTGATTCTCCTTCCTGCTTCTGCCAATTCTCTTACAAGTTCCATTAAATTCTCTAGTTCTTGGTCTTGTGGAGGCAGCAATTCAGTTGCCCTTTCGGCTTCTTCATCCCATGAATCTGAGGTCGCACCTTCAGTCAAACCAGGAACTCCAAGAGGCCAATCTGCTAGATGAACAGGATTTCCAGTTAAATTTCTATGAATTGTATCCACCATAAACGGTGATACTGGTGCAATTAATTTACACAAGGTTGTCAATAATTCATGAAGAGTGAACTGGCAGGATAATTTGTCATTTGATTCAGCTTCATCCCATAGTCTTCTTCTGCTTCTTCTAACGTACCAATTCGATATGTCGTTTACAATAAATGACTCTAAGTCTCTACATGCTTTGTGGAAATTCCAATTGACGAAATCTGAATGATATTCCTTTGCAACCGTAGATAATTTCGAAAGAATCCATCTGTCAAGATCTTTTCTCTCCGAAACAGGAATCGGATTGATCGCATCTGGGTCAAATCCGTCTAAAGCAGCATAATCTGCATGGAATTTGTAGACATTCCACAAAGTCAGGAACATCTTTCCATATGTTTCTCTTACACCATTTGGATCGAACTTCAATGGCATCCAAGGCGCACCAGCACTGACCATATACCATCTAGTTGCATCTGCTCCCTCCTTGTTAAAATGGTCCCAAGGGTTTACGATATTACCTCTAGATTTCGACATTTTCTTTCCTTCTGCATCTAAAATAAGACCTAGAGACAAGCATCTTTTGTAAGCAGGCGAATCAAAAACAGTTGTAGAGACGGCTAGCAAAGTGTAGAACCAACCTCTTGTTTGATCCACACCCTCGCAGATATAATCCACTGGGAAAGCAGGAGTAAATTTGTCATTTTCTTCGAAAGGATAGTGGAATTGAGCAAATGGTGCACAGCCTGAATCAAACCAACAATCCATTACAAACGGCTCTCTATTCATTGGTTTTCCATTATCGCTCAGGAGTGTAAATTCATCTACTACTGGTCTGTGCAAATCAACATCATCAGGGCAATCAGGATTGTTTATTCCAGCAGCGTTAGCCTTAGCAACTTCATCCTTTAACTCTTGAATGGAACCGATGCACTTCATGTTTCCATCTTCGTCTCTCCAGACAGGTAATGGCGTTCCCCAATATCTTTCTCTAGAGATTGCCCAATCCTTTACATTTCTCAGCCACTCACCAAATCTTCCTTCTCCAACCCAATCTGGAGCCCATTCAACTTGGTCGTTAAATTCAAGCAATTTTTCCTTAACAGCAGTCATCTTGACAAACCAAGAATCCATTGCATAGTACAACAGAGGATGGTCTGTTCTCCAACAATGTGGATAGTCGTGCAAGTATGATTTTTCTCGGTAAAGCAATCCTGATTGAGGACCTTTCCCATTACTTCCACCGGGTTGGCTAAGAAGTTCAATTACCGTTTGGTCAACATCTTTCACGTATTTTCCATCCAGTTCAGGGTGAGTTCCTTCAACAAAATTACCGTCCATTCCAACAGTGTGATGAGCAGGCAAGCCTGCTTCCATTCCTAAATTATAGTCGTCTTCACCATACATTACTGCGGTATGAACTACTCCAGTACCATCAGTAGTCGTCACCCAATCAGCAGAAAGAACAGTCCATGCAGTCTCTGAGGTGCCACGAGGAACGGCTTGAGGGAATAGTGGCTCATACGCCATTCCTACCAATTCACTACCTTTGATTTCTTCAATAATATCTACATGATGTCTGAGAACTTCTTTTTGCAAATCTTTTGCTAGAATGACTACTTCTCCGACCTCTGCTCCACCTGATCCTTCCCAACTTTCAGCCTCTTTTGCTATTCTTGCCTTGATGTATGTAACATCTGGACCAACTGCCAATCCTACGTTTCCTGGAAGAGTCCAAGGAGTAGTTGTCCAAGCAAGAATTGAAGCATCTTCATCAACGAGTTTAAACTTTACATAGACAGATGGCTCTTCAACTTCTTTGTACCCAAGCGCAACCTCGTGGCTGGAGTAAGAAGTCCCGGTTTGAGGGCAATACGGTAGGACTTTGTATCCTCGGTAAAGCAATCCGCTGTCAAACATTTGTTTTAGTGCCCACCAGCATGACTCGACATAATCATTGTGAAGTGTGACATATGGGTTATCTAAGTCCACCCAATATGCCATTCTTTCAGTCATTTCTCTCCATGCTTCTTCATAGGTCCATACACTTTCTCTGCATGCATCATTAAATGCCTGCATGCCAAAAGCCTCAATTTGCTCATTGCTCATCAAGTCTAATCTCTTCTGAACTTCAATCTCGACAGGCAATCCATGTGTATCCCATCCACCTTTTCTCTCTACTCTGAAACCTTGCATGGTTTTCCATCTGCAAACTAGGTCCTTGTATGCCCTTGCAACAACGTGATGAATTCCTGGTTTACCATTAGCAGTTGGAGGTCCTTCTAAGAAAATAAACGGCGCCCCGCTCTCCCTGTTAGAAATAGATGAAATGAAAGCCCCTTCTTCTTTCCAAATGCTCAGTAGATTATTTTCAAGCGCAACGCTGTCCAATTCCCCTGCGGGTGATGGCTTTGGCATGGACTTGCCAAAATCAGTTATTTATTGAAACTCACGGATGTTGTAGCACCTCAACAATTTGAAAATATCAGCAGATTTTGGACAAAGAATGTACAGGTGGAGATTTAAGTCCTTTAAAGTACAGGAGAGGATACATGCGAGGAGCGGTGAAGGGGTATCTTGCAGTCCTCCTAGTCGGTTTATTCCTTATGGCCCCAATGTCCATAATCGTTCAAAATAACGATTCTACAACAATTCTTTCGCAAGAAGTTGAAGCAAAGTTGGCAGTGGCTGGAGATTCTTCAATCATTGACCTTACATCAGACCAAAGTGTTGGTTTAGGCTTCACAATCGATGTACCAGAAGACGAGCCAATTACACAAATCGAAATGGAAATCAAACCCACTCCGCTTGCAACTAGGGATGGATTGGTTTGGGAAGGTGCTACAGCATGGAATCATCCTGATTCTACCTCTAACGGAGTAGGGGTTGATGCTGACGGTATGCTTACTGCACAAGGTGGAGGGACTGAGTGGAATTTCAATACAGGAAATGACGGTTGGACATTCAGTAATTCTTATTCTGGAAGAGTAACAACTCCTGCTTGCGGTCTCAATGGTTCAACTGGTGGTTCGATAAGGACATACGCCGGGTCTACATATGCAACATCCCCAATAGTTGACCTATCTGGAGCAACTAATATGCCTCTTCATGCCTGGATTCGTCAAGGTTCATCTGGATGTGGTGAAGAGCCGGATTCAAATGAAAATCTTGCAGTCCAGTACAGAAACAATGCTGGAGGCTGGTCAACTCTGCAAACATGGCAAGGCTCGACCAGCGGAGGTGGAGTCACACAATACTCTGCTAACCTGCCCTCAGCAGCTTTCCATTCAAGTTTCCAGGTAAGGTTCCACCAAAACTCTGGATCAGGGACTTGCTGTGATTTTTGGTTCTTCGATGATGTAAAACTTGCTGCTCCTTTGCAGGCATCATGGCTCAGTCCTTCATTTGGTTGGGCTAGTAATTCAACAATAGGTATTGAACCTGGAGCATGGGCTGATATGCAAATTGATGCAAAGATACCAATTGGCGCAGATATTAGGTGGACTGTAATTGATGATTTTACAAATGAGAGTATTGCCCACTTAGCAAATAAGAGCGGAGAATTAATTCCGTTGAGCACAATCGACTGGTCTCAACATCAATCTTTGAGAGTCAGCCTAGAATTAGTCGCAGGTTCGAATAATCAGATGCCTATAATTCGAGGTATTCATGCGGATGGTTCATTCATTGACTCTTTGGATGAGGATCCCATGGTTAATGGTTGGACAGGTAACACAAGTTGGGGTCCATCCTTGATGAACAGTTTCACTTCTCACTCAATCAAAGGAAATCAATCACAAGTAGCAATTTCTCCTTGGTATGAGACTTCTATGCCTTTAAATTCGTTGACAATGGAGGTAGAGGGTGACTCTGCAAACGTGTATTACAGAACTGACGAAAACTCTGCTTGGGTCAATTCCAGTGTTACACTTCAGGGTGGATTCAGCCAAGTTTTAGTAACCTCAAATGCTTCTTCAATTATTAGGTATCAAATGAAATTTGAATCGGTATACGTAGGAAGTAATTTCAGCAATGGGACAACAGCGCCCTTATTCGAAATTGCTAGTTTGAAAATTACAGAATCAAGTGGAAGATTCCCTGTTGGTCCATACATCGACCTAAACGATGATGGCGAATATGACTGGGGAGGTCACAATGAAAAAGTCGGGTCATGGGGTTGGCAGAATTACTTTTCCAATGGTAAAACGACTTCTAACGTTTCAGCAGGTTTCAGTGGTTTAGCAACTACCAGTGTTTGGATACCGAGGTCTAATCTTCACAGTTTTGGATTCTCAGTTTATTCTGAAACCTCAAGTATTTCCGGAGTAAATATCCTTGTTGGAGGAGGAGTTTTCTCAAATTATAGCTATACCAATTCCTCGATTGTAGACGTTAATTTCAACTTAATTGAGCTGTCTCAATTATCTAATATCGTCTCCTCTTTGCCTGCAATATCTGTAAATGGTGAAGCCTTTGTTGAGTTGGATTTGGAAATTTTAGGTACTGGTAGCTTCTATCTAAGCAATCTGTATGCTCCATATGATGCCTCTTCAGTTATTTCTGAAAACTCCAATGGCGCATTTGTTATGAGTTTGAATTCCGTTAGAGATACTGCTGGAGTATACAACAATAATCATCTAATCAATCTCACAATGGGAGCAGTTTCCCAAGGTTCGGTAATGGTTGAAATTAATACCCTTGAATCAGTATCCTCTATACAGACAGGTTGGGCTCAAATTGAGGATGCTCCAGATGTCCTAGCACCGTCTCAACATTGGCAGAACATGACTACAAGATTTGCTACTCTTCCAGGATTAAACTCTAACATGGTTAGATTGGATTTCATTGGCGCAATTAACCATGCAACTTGGTTCCTGCCAATCGCAGGGGGAAGCCCAGTTGGACAGGGTTCAAGCGATTTTGTTGAAATTCACCCTTCTGGAGTCCAGGTGACGGAAAACGGGAATTTTGATGATACAAGCGTCAAATTCAGGCTGAAGCATGGATGGGATGATGAACAATTTATTCGTGTTGAAATGAGAACTATCCTCTCAAATGGAGTACACTCATTGCCGGGTATATACACTTGGGAGCAAGCACCTCAGGGATATGAGAACGATTTAGAAATCAAATCCTGGTCGATAAGTGATGTTCGAGGAAATCTACCTAGCGATACATACTACCTCAAGGCAGGTGAATTGATTAATTTCTCAATTGATGTAGGCTTCGAGGGTATAGATGATGACCAAGCATTTGCCCCAGGTGAAGGTCTTGTGGAACTAATTCGAGGCGACGTAGTAGTTGCAAATACAACAACATTAGATGGAGATATTTGGAATGTTACAGATACAGTACCATTCAGTTTACTAGAAACTACTTGGACAATTCAAGTAACTTCTCTAGATGGTGGTCAGAAAGGAGAAAATTGGATGGTGAATAGAACCTTCCAGCCAGATCCAACTAATCCCGAAGTTCTTGGCACAGATATCGAAAAGTACGACCATAGGATTACTTCGCAGACTCAAACCATAGAAATTGAAGTCTTGGACTATGTTAAACTTCCATCAGACGTCCAAATGATGGTTTGGAGAGAATGGGCAGATGACATTGATTTCAATGGTTGGCCAAGTGAAGATGAATATAATCCGATGTCTGTTTACCTACCATCTAACCTAGATGCATCAATTGGTACTTACACGTTCGTTATTGATGATACGATTGGCATTCAAGGAGAGAAAGTTGCAGGTTACATGGTTGGAGTTGACGAGTCCGGTCGTGAGTTGAAACTAGGTGGATCAGGGAAGGATGGAGAGCACCTTTTCATGTACCAAATAGGTCCTGATGGAGCACCCATAACAAGTCCTGATGGATTTAATTGGGTTGACGGAAGAAGGTCATGGCTACATCCAGAACAAGTATACTCAGTCGACGTTACAATTGGGGACGCTAATGGTGTTTCTGATTTGGATACGGTTGAGGTAAATTTTGCTGGTAATCAGCTTTCAAACCCTCTGAAAGTCACTTGGACTTATGAGGATAACGTGTGTGATTCTCATTCCGATTATCTAATTATTCTTGATTGTGATATTATTGGTCAAACAGGAGAAGAAGCCCACCCATTCGAAAGAACTGCTATTCTAAATATCGAGTTTAAACTTGATTGGTCCACACCCGACTTAGGAGAAAATAGAAGAGAACCGTCTGTGGTTTTGATCGACAGGTCAGGTAAGGAATCAGTCCAGACCTATCCTGAATCTAGATGGAGATTTTCACCAGCGCTATCAATTCCTGAGGAGACAGTATTCTTACATCTAAGCCAAGGTTCAATGCTTGCAGATGGAGCCAGAATTTTACCAAACAGTTTCCTCGAACTTTCTGGAGACGTTGTTTTCCATGAATCGGGAGAGATTCCTCAATTTGATTGCAGAATTGACTTGTTAATGGGTGGTAGAATTACATCTACCATTGCAGTGGATGGCGAATGGACAAGCGAATTGTTTGCTCCTCCTACAAGTGGTTCAACCCCGTTGACATGGTCGGTTTCATGTCTTGGAAATCATGGGATAGATGCAACCGACAAATCTACTTCTGTGCGCTGGATGATTGTGGACGGTTTTGGTCCAATACCATCTGAAATTGAAGCACCTATCCAGAATACGATAATATCCAATGAGTTAATTGATGTCACTATATTGCTCAGCGAAGAAGGAGGAGTTGACAGAGAAAGTCTAGAGTTGGTTTGGAGAGTTGAGGATGCAATAACTGGAGAGGCTCTAAGAAACGGCAGGGAGCCTATGTCCTTACAAGGTCAGGAATTAACAGGTCTTAGATTGATGGCAGTCTCATCAATTGATCTTAGTGTGGTAGATGATAGCATGCTATCTGAAAGATTGACTTTGGTTATGGAAGTAGAAGGCAGGGACTTAGCAGGAAATACAGTACGCTCCTTTTCTGAAACTTCTCTCAACAACCGCTGGTCTATGGAATGGTACAAGCCTGAGTTCAGCTTTGATGCAGGTGCTGTTACTTATTCGAAACTTGATTTAGAACTTGGAGATAAAACCTTCATTAATGTGGATATCAACAATGTTGGTGATCTTGACGGAATGGAAAAAATCGATATTTACATTGTAGATGAGAATGGGAATTCGAATTTACTGAGGTCTACTGAAGTTGAGGTTCCTCTTCAGGGGGTAGCATCAATTTCCGTAGATTGGGAGCCAACTTCAACCGGTATACAATGGGTAGAAGCGAGATTGAGCGAGGGAGAGATTTCGATTGGTCCATCAGTTGATGTAAGACCTCAACCTGAACTTTCCCTAAATGAGCAAGTATTTGGTCAAGTTAATCCTGCTTTGGGCTCCCTACTATTTATCTTGATACTTGCAGTCATATCTGCCTTTATGCTACTGATGTTCAGGGCTACAAAGTATGCGGGTAGTGAGGAAGAAATAGACTGGGAAGATTATGCGGATGAGGTTGATGAAGAATTTGAGGACGAATATTCATCATATGAAGATGATATGATAACAGACGAATCCACTTCAGAACAACCGGTAGAGATTACCCCAACTGTCCAAGAGGTAGATAACACCGAAGCACCTCAGTCAGATTCTGGTTGGTTCCAGGGAAGCGATGGTAGATGGTGGTGGCATGACAAACAAAACAATGAATGGTGGTACCAAGATGAAAATGGTAACCAAGTCAAATTGTGATTCTTATGGCTCTTGGATTATCCTCTTGAGCAAGTGACGTTTGGAGATGATGATTGCGAATGTCAAAGTTGATTGCTCTGCTTCAAATCAACCCTAAGGTTGGTGATTTGGAAAACAACAGCATTAGACTGCTACAGATGATAGAATTAGCAAAATCTCATGGAGCAGAAGTAGCTGTATCCAGTGAACTAGCATTAAGCGGATATCCGCCAAGAGACTTGTTAAACGATCAAAATTTTATTCAAAGATGTCAAAATATTGCTGAGAAAATGACACCAAGTATACCTTCTTTGGTTGGTTTGCCAGTGAAATCAAGTGAAAATAGACAATTGCCCAGCAATGCAGTAATGCGTATTGAGAAGGATATCAATAACCTAGTTAAGGACGGAATGAGCAATGTCGTAGCCAAAAAAATATTGCTTCCTACCTATGATGTATTTGATGAGGGTCGTTATTTTGAGCCAGGAACAAAATCTGGATTGACACGGAATATTGCTGGCTTAGATTTGGGGGTTACAATTTGTGAGGATGCTTGGCAAAATGCAAGCCATACTCCCTCGGATTATGACAGCAACCCCATTGAAATGTTGGCTGAACTAGAATATCAAGGAGTGCCATTGGATGCCACGGTAAACCTTAGTGCATCGCCTTTCCATTCCGAGAAACTAGAGGTAAGGCTGAATGTCGCTAAAGATGCAGCAAAGACTCTACAGCATCCATTCCTCCTTGCAAATCAGGTAGGAGGAAATGATGACTTGTTATTCGATGGTTCTAGCATGGTAGCTTGGCCAAATGGTAAAACAATAATTGCTCCATCTTGGAGAGAGGGTATCCTAATTGTTGATTTGACCAACCCCGAGGCTTGCAAATGGATTGATTTACCTCACGGCTATCCTATGAGGTCAAGACCTGAATTAAGATTCTTGGAGAACGGTGATTCAGATGATTATGGGGTTTCTAGGATTCAAGAAATCTGTGATGCTACTATAGTTGGTTTAGGGGACTATTGCCGAAAATCGAATCTTAATTCGATTGTTTTAGGAATGTCTGGTGGAATTGACTCAGCTGTTGCCGCTTGTGTTGCTTGTGAAGCTATTGGCTCTGAGAATGTGCTAGGTATTTCCATGCCTAGCAAGTTTTCATCAGGACATTCTATTTCTGACGCAGAGTATACCTGTAAATCATTGGGAATGGAATATCTAGAACAAACCATTGCTGATATGCACGAATCTACCATTTCATCTATCGGAGAAATGCTTGCAAAAGGTAACCCAGTGGCTTCTGAAAATATTCAGGCTAGGCTTAGAGCAATAATAGTGATGGGGTTTGCGAATGCGCAATCTAGAATGGCAATTGCAACAGGAAATAAATCAGAATTGAGTCAAGGCTTCTGTACATTGTACGGGGACATGGCTGGTGGTTATGCTCCACTAGGTGATGTTTGGAAAATGGATGTTTATGCAATGGCTGAATTATTTAACTCCAATGCTACATCTCAAGGTAAGGCTAATCCAATTTCTGACTCGACTTTGACAAAGCCTCCAAGTGCTGAACTTGCAGAGGATCAAATCGATGAGGATGTTTTACCGCCGTATGAAGTATTAGATGGAATTCTGAAGTTATACATAGAGCAAAACCAATCCATTGATCAGATAATTCAGGCTGGATTCGAAAGTAAAACGGTGAATGAAGTTATTTCACGATTGGGAAATAATGAGCACAAAAGATGGCAGATGCCCCCTGCTCCTCGGATAAGTAATCGAGCCTTTGGGCAAGGATGGAGAATGCCCTTGGCAAGCCGGAAAAACTGAATCAAGGCCAGATTATCCAACCATCTGTGA
>CAXAGT010000038.1:0-15525 GCA_963968885.1 uncultured Candidatus Poseidoniales archaeon
ATCCTTGAGGGTTTTACATGCAAGCAGGAATGGCAGGGCAGGATGCAAATACCGCAAAAATCATTCAGACCGTATCTCAAATATCCCAAGATTTGATGGCAGAGGTAGGAAAGGTCATTATCGGAAAGAACGAAAATCTTAGAAGAGTTCAAGTTGGAATTCTTTCCAATGGTAACATGCTACTCGAGGATTTCCCAGGGCTAGCAAAGACGCTTTTGGCAAATACTTTTGCTAGAGCGCTAGGTTGTAAATTTAAGCGTGTTCAATTTACCCCAGATTTGCTACCAAGCGACATTATGGGTACCTACATGTACGACCAAAAAAGCGGTGAATTCAAACTTAGAGCAGGTCCATTATTCTCAAACATCCTGTTAGCTGACGAGATTAACCGTGCACCACCTAAGACACAAGCAGCACTGCTTGAGGCTATGGAAGAAAAGCAAGTCACAATCGAAGGAATTACCCACAAGTTACCTGCTCCTTTCGTTGTTTTGGCTACTCAAAACCCAATCGAGCAAGAAGGTACTTATCCTCTTCCTGAGGCTCAAATGGACCGTTTCTTGATGAAAATGAGCATGGGTTACCCTGACAGAGCTGAAGAAAAAGCGATTCTTGCAAGAAGAAAACTTAGAGGAAAGGATCAACACGATGTCGCACAAATTACAGAACCAAAGAAGGTTGTTGCAATGCAAAAAGCCTTGGAAGCAGTGCATGTCGACCCAGCAATTCTTGCATACATCGTCGAAATTGTTCAAAGGACAAGAGAGGACCACAGAGTTGTGAATGGTGCTTCTCCTCGTGCTAGTCAAGCATTGTTCAAGACTGGTCGTGCATCTGCTGCTATCGGAAACAGATCTTATGTTACTCCAGATGATATCAAAGGTATTGCTCTCCAAGTCATTAGCCACAGAATTGTAATGAAGCCTGAAGCTAAGATAAGAGGAATTACAGGACAACATATCGTTAGAAAGATTTTGAGTGAAGTCCCAGTCCCTGTAGTTCAGCCAGTATGAATAGCCAAACGGGCTGAGATTCATAACTGAGGACATTCTTGGTCATTCTGTCGGAGGTTAATTGTCATGGGTCCATACAAAATGGTGACTGCTATCGCAAATCAAAAAGGTGGTTGTGCTAAAACAACTACTGCTGTGAATATTGCAGCCGCTCTGGCAAAAGGGAATCCGAAAATGAAGATTCCACCCTCCAAAGTATTGCTAATAGACCTTGATCCACAAGGAAATTGTGCAACTTCATTCGGTGTAGAAAAAAGAAAATTAAAGAAAACTGCTTATGATTTACTAGTTAATGAAGGGGGAGATTTACCGATTATGGAGGAGTATTTACTCACTCCTGATGACTTGACAGATTCAATGCAGACTGCTTATACTCAGAGAACAGGGAAGAAGCCGCCAGCCAATCTCTCCGCAGATAATCTATGGCTCCTACCAAGTGATATTCACCTCAGTGGAGCCGAAATAGAATTGTCACATAAGATAGGTCGAGAAACGAGACTGAAGGAAGCTTTGGAACCAATCATCGATCAATTTGACCATGTAATTATTGATACTCCCCCCTCGCTTGGATTACTTTCCATAAATGCTATGTCAGCGGCAAATTGGGTTGTTGTACCAGTTCAGGCAGAATATTATTCGCTTGAAGGATTTTCAATGTTGATGAATTCCATCAAAATGATTCAAAGAAGAATTAACAGAAATTTGAAGATTTTTGGTGTTGCTATGACTATGGTTGACTTACGTAGTAAGTTAAGCAAGCACGTAGTCCACGAAGTCCACAAGAATATCCCAAACAAGTTATTTGCTACAAATATCAGAAGACTTGCCAAAGTTGCAGAAGCACCTTGGAGTGGAGCCCCCACTGTACTTTTGAACAAACCAAGTAGTTCCGGAGCAGGGCTTGGATCACTTGAATATTGGACACTAACAAAAGAGTATCATGAGAAAATGCAGGATATGAGAGCTAGATTCGGAGTAACCGAGACGTCTAGACTTCAAAGAGATAAAATTGAGAATGCGAATTGAGCATTATCTGCCCCAAAAGTGGTCTTCTTTCCTGTGTAAGGTGATTATTTGGTCTAGTATGTCTTTCTCAACTTCGCTTAATTCTACCTTTCTTAGTCTTCTAACATGAGATTCAGGGACATCGACAAAGAATTCGTCCCCTTCGTCGATGTGTCTTCCAACAGTTGGTCCAGTAATGGCACAGGCTACTTCGTCACCTTGATGTGCTTCCTTAACATCTTCACCTTCCCTGGTTCTCAAACTTTTCACTTGACCTACAGCAGTCCCATCCACTTTCATCAATCTCTGACCAATATGGACTCTACCGCCTATTACTCTAACCCCCACGATAGCAGGATTCCTTCCTCTAAACGTATGGTCTTTGAGATATAACAACCTTCCAGGGTGAACTAAATTTTCACGCTTCGCCGCTTCAATTTCCTTGGTTGTTTCTTCTCGCCATTTATCCACAGTTTCTATGATGTGATAGATTATATCTCCAGTTACAAGTTTAACCGGTGGGTTTTCACTTTCAAACCTTGGAGCAACCTCAGAGTTTGGTTTTGTAGCAAATCCTATGATAATCTGATTCAAAGGATCTTTTGCACACTCTGCTAACAATATATCTTTCTTGTTAATCGGGCCAATATTTGCGTTAGAAATTGGAATTTCGAGCTTTCCTAGTTCGTAAGCAAGTGCTTCTAATCCGCCAATGGTGTCTGCTTTGATTACCACTCCTTCTTCTTCAATTGTGATGTCAACTCTAGCCTCTTCTCTTGCAAGCCTTTTCAATTCCTTGAAACGGTTTTCTTCAAACAATCTAACTGTTGTTCCAGCAAGTGCGCGATCAAGTCCGGTTGCAAGAATCTTAACTCCACAAGCAGCCTCTACACTGTCAACAGATTCCCATCTGTCGCCAGCATCTCTCATTTCTGCCATTCCCTTGGGTCTTTTGAGGCCCTTTATTTTGATACCAAAAGGACCATCAACTCCTGCAAGGACTAACTTGTCACCTTTCTTTAGTACTCCTCGATAAAGGATTACATCAATTGTTTTCGACATTCCGACTTCATCTTTCATCTCCAAAATAGTTCCTTCTGCCGGTCCCAATGTATCCGTGAGTCTATCCTCAAGGAATCTTTCTGCCAATCCTACTAGTACCACAAGAGCGTCTTGAAGACCTTCACCTTCTTTTGCGGACATTGGTACCAATGCAACATTTTGTTTGAAATTTTTAATTTGGTCGTATCTTTCAAGATTGAATCCATACTCAGAGAATTGCCCAACTAATTTCCAATACTGGGTTTCGAATAAATCTCTGACATCCTGTCTTTGAGAACCATATGATTCAGCAAATGATCTGCCAGATTCACTCAACCAACCATGTATTCGATCGATTTTGTTACCAATTACAATAAATGGCGTTCTGGTTCTCTTCAAAATTTCAAGTGATTCGATGGTTTGAGGTTGTAAACCTTCCATCACATCTACCACTACAACCGCAATATCTGCCAAGGCTCCTCCTCTGTCTCTCAACGCTGAAAAGGAGGAGTGACCAGGTGTATCAATGAATAATAGACCTGGTGATTTGAATTCTCTTCCTTGCATCATTGCTTTGCAAGTCTCATTAAGAACTTCTGCTGGTACTTCAGTAGCCCCAATATGTTGAGTGATTCCACCTGCTTCTCTATCCATTACACTGGCTTGCCTTTGTGAACCAATTGACCTTACAAGATCGAGTAAGCTTGTCTTTCCATGGTCGACGTGACCTAGAACTGAAACAATTGGTTGCCTATTGTGACCTCTTGGCGCCTGTTCTTCCAATTCTTCGTGTTCCTCTTGGGTGGATTCAACAGATTCTTTGCCCAAATCCTCCTCAGACACGTAGTTCACCCAATATCAACCCCGTGAGCGTTGAGTGATAAACAAAACGGGAGTTTAGTAGATATTCAACTGCACTTCAAATGATGAGTGATAATGATAAATGGATGACTTTTGGGTCGGACAGGTGAACAATATGCAGACAACCTATGTCATGATTAAACCAGACGGCGTTCAAAGAGGACTTATCGGCGAGATTATCGGAAGATTCGAAAGAAAAGGATTGCAATTAGTAGGAATGAAATCAATCGTTCCTAGTGAAGAAATTGCTAGAGAACACTATGCAGTTCACTCCGAAAGACCATTTTTCCCGGGACTAATCAAATTCGTAACATCAGGCCCAGTTGTATGTATGGCTTGGAGAGGCGTAGATGCAATAAAAGTCGCTAGAAACCTAATCGGCTCAACCAATGGAAGAGAAGCTGCACCAGGCACTATTCGTGGAGATTTCGGAATGGATATGGGATTCAATATGATTCATGGTTCAGATGCTCCAGAAACTGCTGAGTTTGAACTTAACCTATGGTTCGGAGATACCTTGATGGATTGGAATCAAGACTCTATCAATTGGGTCTACGAAGGATAAGTCCTGCACAAGCAATTGCACCTAAAGTCAAGTAGATAGGCGCGAATGGTGAATTCTCTTCCTGTATTACAGGAGGATTTTCAGGCTCTGATTGGTTTGCAATAGGATTCACGGTGATGGTTCCTTCCATACCAACCGATTGATGAGGTTCACAGAAGAAATCATATTCTCCTGCCATTCCAAATTCGAAGGTAAATGAGTAATCTACATCTCTTTCAGGCTCTCCGCTGTCAAAAGTTTCGTCGACTTCAACAGCATTGTGTGGCAAAGCTTGCCCTCCCCAGATGAAGTTCACTGTATCTCCTTCATCGATTGTAACTGAACTTGGTGTAAATCTTAGATTGGTACTGTCGACTGAAACTACCACTGTTTGAGGCTCAGAAACAACAGAGTCTACATCGGTTGAAGTTGAAGATGATGCCATCACTATGCAAACGAGAAGAGCAATAACTAGCCTTTTCATAGTCTTTGAATGATGGTTTTAGTTATCAAACCATGTTTAAATGAAACTATCGAGAAAATATTTCTAACAATCAAATTGGAGCATTCATGCTCCATTCAGTATAAGGTTTGTGCCAATCCCTAAGCTGGTCGGTCTCCAGTCTGATTTGAACTCCTTGCCCATCCTCCAATTCTAGTTCTGTCAACTCGAAATCGATCACTACCTCATTTGTTCTAAAATTTTCATCAAATAAGATATCATTAGAAATGACTTCTCCGTTACTTGTTTTTTGTATGATTACCCTCAAATGGCATTCTTGCAGTGGATTTCTCAGGGAGCAGGATTCACTACTGCCATCATGCTCAACCCGAACGAAACCGGATATTTCATCCCCGTTGGTAAGTGGTGTTATGTCAACAACGGTGTCTTTTGCGGTCGGCGCGCATTCACATTCCATGTTGTCTGATTCAACAAATGCGTTTAGGTCAACTACGACCCACAATGCGCTTGTTTGTACCTCAGATGAATCGATAGAAGTAGCCATTACCATATATGTGCCTGGCTCATCATAGGAATGGTTGACTTCGTAACCCATTCCTGAATTTCCATCACCAAAGTCCCAAGTTACCGAACCTTCAGGATTTACAGAAGAGAATTCGAAGACATGGTATATTTCTGTTACAACCCTTTCTTCATTATTATCCCCTTCATCAACTTCGATTAATGTGTATGAGTTGGTTCCGTTAGCAGAATCTACCTCTATGTCAAACCAATCAGGTTCGCTAGTGGTTGAGACCGTCCTTGAGATAAGGGCGCCAGCAGAAGCAGAGATCAAAACAATCGCAATAACAGCAAGGATTGAAATTTGGTACTTCATAGTAACATCTCATGTATCTTGTTTCTTGTTTAAAATGCTTGTTTAGCGATTAATACGGGCAGTGAGTCAAGGACTCACTGCCCGTTAATCGTGTCTAAATGGTGTAATTTACCTTAGATTTCATTCATCTCTTGTTCTCAAACCAATGAATGCAATTGCACCAAGCATTGCGATAATCGATGTAAAGAACATGAATCCAGGTGAGTTTTCCTCCTCCTCTTCAACAGGTTCTGATGGTTCTTGTGTTTGATCACCAGCAACACCGTCTCCGACTACAACTTGACCTACCATTCCAGCGGACAAGTGAGGCTCGCAAGCGTAGTAGAACGTGGTTTCTTCATCGAAAGTATGGTGGAAGTAAACAGTCTCCATAGATTCTCCTGATGTAATTCCATTTTCTACATAAGTAGTGGAACCAGGTCCACTGATTTGCTTAACGTTGTGCGCCATAGATTCATCAGTCCATGACCAACATACTGTCTCACCAACATCAATTGTTGCTGCTGGGATAGAATATGCAAGTCCACTAGCACCTACTCCAATAGTTACAGCGCAGTTTACGCCGTCGAATGGGTCAACTTCTTCTACTGGTGGTATCAAAACTGTGTCGATTACGTGAATGATACCGTTGCTTGTCATTACATCAGCAAGAGTGACTGTTGCATCTCCTGCCATCACAACTCCCTCGCTTACGGTGAAGGACAATTCGTCCCCGTTTAGCATTGTAACCGTTAATCCATCTGTTACAGCAGAGGATTCTACAGAACCACTGTAGACGTGGTATGTTAGAATATTGGCTAATGCAGTGATTTCATCTTCTGTACTGTAGTCATCCAAATTGATTCCAGCAGCTGTGAATGCTTCATCGGATGGAGCAAATACTGTGAAAGGTCCTTCGCCGGATAATGCACCTACGAGGTCTGCCTTTACCAGTGCAGCAACTAGTGAATCATGGATTCCTGTACCTTGAGCAGTCTCAGGGATGTTGAGTGCATCAGCAGGTGGCATCAGAACCTTGTCGATTACATGGATTACGCCGTTGCTTGCTTGAACATCCGCTAGAGTTACTTGTGCTTCTCCAATTTTGACAACTCCTTCAGTGACAGTGAATGATGCATCATCTCCGTTTAGCATTGTTACTGTCAAGCCATCTGTTACTGAACTCGATGCAACTGCACCAGAAAGAACGTGGTAGGTCAGAATATCTACAAGGGTAGCATTTTCTTCATCAGTATCGAAAGTTGAAAGATCTATTCCAGCAGCTTCGAAAGCGCTATCTGTTGGAGCAAAGACTGTGAATGGGCCATCTCCTTGGAGAGTGGAAACCAATCCAGCTTGTGTCAATGCTGCTACTAAGGCAGTATGAACGCCGGTAGACTGTGCTACAGCTGGGATGTCGACTAAATCAGCCGGTGGCATCAAAACTTTGTCGATTACGTGGATTACTCCGTTACTTGCACTAACATCAGCGGTTGTGACAGTTGCATCGTTGATCATTACAGAGCCACCCGAGACAGTGAATGTTGCTGTGTCTTGGTTAACCATAGTAACTTCCAATCCGTCCGTAACGCCGCTAGATTCAACAGCACCAGCAAGAACGTGATATAGCAAGATGTCAGCAAGAGCCGCAATCTCCTCGTTAGTGTTGTAGTTGTTCAGGTCAATGCCAGCATCTTGGAAAGCAGTATCGGTTGGAGCGAATACTGTGAATGGTCCCTCTCCTTGAAGAGTGGAAACCAAGTTTGCTTGAGCAAGGGCAGCGACTAATGCAGTGTGGACGCCTGTAGATTGAGCAACACCTGGAATATCAGCCAGATCTTCTGGAGGCATCAAGACAGTATCGATGATGTGGATTACACCGTTGCTTGCTGTTACATCAGCAGTCGTAACAGTTGCATCGTTAATCATGACAGAGCCGCCCGAGACGGTGAAAGTTGCATTGTCTTGATTTAGCATAGTCACTTCCAAGCCATCTGTGACCCCGCTAGATTCAACAGCACCAGCAAGCACGTGGTAGGTTAGGATGTCAGCAAGCGTTGCGTTTTCTTCATCAGTATCAAAAGTTGACAAATCAATACCAGCATTCTGGAATGCAGTGTCAGTTGGAGCAAAAACTGTGAATGGTCCTTCTCCTTGTAGTACTGATACAAGGTTGGCATGTGAAAGTGCAGCAACCAAAGCGGTGTGGATACCGGTGTTAGTAGCGATTGTAGGGATGTCATCTAGATCAGCAGGTGGCATCAATACCTTGTCGATTACATGGATAATTCCATTACTTGCAAACACGTCAGCCGTTGTGACATTTGCGTCACCTATCATGACATTTCCACCGCTGACAGTGAAGGTAGCATCATCTCCGTTAAGCATTGTTGCAGTCATACCGTCTGTTACATTAGCAGCATCTACAGATCCTGAATAGACGTGATATTGCAAAATGTCTGCAAGGGTTTGGTTTTCTTCATCGGTATCAAACGTCGACAAATCAATTCCTGCTGCGGTGAAAGCAGCGTCCGTTGGAGCAAACACGGTAAATGGCCCTTCTGCACTCAGTGCAGGAATTAGGTTAACATGTGCTAGGGCAGCAGCTAGTGAATCGTGTACACCAGTTGTTTGTACGTTCTCAGGAATGTTCTTGCTTGAGTCGGCAGACACCAATCCAAAGCTAGAAGAGACCAATAAGCAGGCTATCAAAAAATATGCAGTTTTGCGCATCATTATGTGATAACAAATTTGCTGAGGTTATAACTTCTTGTTCTTAGCGAATTTTTTTCCACCGAACATAACCGTTTTACTGCAAAGTATCCTCGCGTAATTTGTTAAATTTAAACATGTCTTTATAACAATATTTTGGACGCTTAGTGATAGAGGAGTTCTGATGAAGAAATTTTTTGATGGTCTGACAACAATGAGTACAAACAGACCAAAAACGACGATTTTAGTCACATTCTTGCTTTTGATGGGCCTTTCTCCATTCGCTATGTTCATCAATTTTGACAATTCGGAAGATGCCTTCTTCCCTGATAACGAGACAGTTAGGTTGCTCAACGAAGTTGAGGATGAGTACCAAGCCTCTCTTGATTTTCTAAGATTTATCGATAGGATTGAGGAAGGAGACTTGTACACTGCTGAAACATGGGAACAACAAGCGATACTCGAAGCAATTTTACTTGAAAATTCTAATCTCTCTGAGTATCAATTTCCCCTTTACGGTGTACAGGCAAATAACGGAATTGCTAGTGCAGCAATGCAATGGCAAATGCTTCAAGATCCCGAATATTCAAACTGGGTATCTGAATTAAATTCAGCTTTAGACGAAGTATCCAATGCAAACAATTCCAATGAAACTAATTCTTCGATAATTAACCTCTCGTCTTCTGTACTAAATATCCCTTCACCCCAATCAGTAAATGCTTCCATGCTGAGAAGTTGGGAGGTTGGAGAGCCTAACGATTGGCTTGTTCGAATTGATAACGGAGAAAATCATACTGATGCTATAATCGACTTGAACGCTAAGATTGGAATGTTGATGGCAACCAATGAAAACCCACAATTGTCGGGTTCACTCGGTTTTGCCTCAGTCAAATTGAATATTTTACTAGGTATGCAATCTATTGATTACAGAAACATCATCATCTCTAATCTACCTGCTGAGGATCAAAACGATCCATGGAACTCTGATGGACCTATCTTGACCAATTTCGTTGTTGTAACAGAACCAGAAGAACACGGTGTTGAAGTTATTGGAGATGTGCAAGAACTGGTTACCATCTGGTCCGATGAACTGTCTGATAAAGCGTTAGAAGAAACGGGAGATGAGGATGTAACAGTATTTTCTTTCTCTCAATTATCTACCGGTCAAAATGCTAATCTTGGTAAAGAGTTGGGGATTCTAAACTCATTATGTCTTATGATTCTAGGACTTATTTTGTGGTCCAAATTTAGAAGCAAGAGGGATACTGCTTACGTACTTACCGTCACAGTTTTTGCAATAGTAGCTACCTATGGTATGGCTGGATTATTGACTCTAATGGGAGTCAGTATGGTGTTTAATGCAGCCATGAACTCTATTCCTATTCTATTACTTGCAGTAGGTGTTGACTACGGTTTGCACGTCGTGATGCGAGTTAGGGAGGAGTTTGCTACCGTAGAAAATAGAGAAAAAATGGGCAGAGAGAGTCTCAAAGATTTCTCCTTAGAGGTAAGAAGATCCGCTGTAAGGACCGGTGCTATACTCACTTCTGCAGCTCTATTAGTAGCAATATTCACCGATGTTATCGGATTTTTATCATTCAGATTCTCTTCACAACAATTCCTAGTATCTTTTGGAACCGTCATCGCAATTGGCTTAGTTTTCATCTACTTAGTTAGCATCACGGCACTTCCAGCATTGATGCTTGCTTTACCAACTAAAAAACTACCACTTGCTAAAGCGACTAAAATTGAAGTTGGAACTTTTGCAAAGTGGGTTGGATCTATCACATCAAAACCACTTGCCGTTTTCGGTGTTGCATTCTTGCTAAGCATACCTATGGTGGCAGGTTTTGCTCAACTAGAAGTTGGATTTGATACCAGAGATAATTTTGATCAATCTGTACCAGTTGTACAGGATTTCTTCCTAATCGCTGATGAATTTCAAAGCAGTCCTGCACCGTTGTACATAGTCATCAATGGTGATGTAATTTCGGAGGATGGTAGAGATTTGTATAATGAAGTCGTAGAAAAACTACTCGAGAATTCGAACATTAACGGCGTTCCAAGGGGAGTTTGGGATACCATCAGAGATTCTACATCAAATAACGAGCAATTATCTGTGATAATGTCCGACTTGGAATCAAACCAGAGTAAATGGGATGACTTGTCAGTGTATCTTTCAAGTGAAGATGGAAGGAACTTAACCTCATCTAATCTAAGAGATGACCTTGGACAAACCGTTCTTTCATTCCAGGCAGCAACTCTTGATTGGCAAGCAACAACAGACTTTGAGAATGAGTTGAGTGATGCACTTTTGGAAATCTCAGAGAATTCAGAAGGTGAATTCGAGGTTATGCTCTCTGGAAGATCATTGATTACAGCACAAGTTACTGCTGACGTTGCTAATTCAGCAGTTATTTCGACTGGTACTGTTGCTGGAGTCATTCTTTTCATGCTGGTGGCAATAAACTCTACTAGGGATAAAAACGTTGTATCGGGCATCAAGAAGGGAGTAATTACGTGGATTCCTCTAATGGTCGTGGTTGTTTGGGTTTACGGCATAATGGGGCTCACAGGATACGAACTGAATTCCCAAACAGTCACCATTGGGGCCTTGACGCTTGGTTTGGGAGTTGATTATGCAGTGCACTTTTCAACACGGCTTGATGAAGAATTGGAAGCAAATCCAAGCGGAACTCCTGCAGAATGGACATCTTTGGCTTCAGCAACAACCGGTAGGGCAATGTTTGGAACAGCCCTTACAACAGCAGGAGGTTTTGCAGTCTTGAATTTCTCATCTTTGGTTCCATTGAAGTTATTTGGGCAAGTATTCGTAGTTGCGATTATCTTTGCTCTTGCATCGAGTATTCTGCTACTTCCGGCATTATATGCGCCGCTAATTAGATCGCTACACAAGAACCGTGATCAATCGGTCAAAGAAGCAGAGTAACTCTTAGATACTGACTTTTGGTAATTCTATTTGCACAATCTAAAGGCTAATTCTTCTAGGGTTTCTTCTCCAGTATTCAAACTTCGGATATATCTAGGGATTATGTGGTCTGAGTTGGATAAATCGAGAATGTCACCACACCATTCGACTTCTTGAGCAGGTACTTCGCTTCTTCCTTCCTCAGTGGTAAAGTTCTCAAAGACAGAGCATTTGCTGACTAAATCCATATGTTGCCTGTAAAATCTATCATAGGGCTTTGAATCTAATGGAGCTTCTTTTTCAATTATGCTTTCCACTATGCATGTTCCTTTGCTATATTCAAAACCCATGTTTTCGATTACCTCGATTACCTCGTCGTTTTCAGCGCCGGGTTGTAACCAGATTTTTGGATATTTGACTAATTTAGCAAACATCAATTTTGAAAGGACCTTTTTGACTGACTCAGGTCCCAAAAAGCATACGATTGTATCAATTGGTTGAGTGGTATCCAATTCTAGCCTCACAATTGAATTAGAAAGAACCTGTCCGAAAAATTTAGGATTAATTGGAACTAAACGGTAATCGTAATCTTGTAAATCATCTAGCATCCTTCTTGCTGGCATCTCATCTTTGAATGAACCAAGGATGTGAAGGCTTTGCATTTGTTTACAACCCCTAGTTAACATCAACGAAAATTAGACCATCTTCGATTTTTAGATCATAAGTTCCGAGATTTTTTTGCTTGACCATTTTACCAACTAATTTTCCGTAAGCGGGAAGAAGAGGAAAAGGTGACCACTCTTTCAGTTCACCAGTTTTTAGCTCATGTGTGGTTTGGTGAAGAGGGCAACGGACGCATCCATTCTCTACTTTAGCACCCCAAGCCAGAGGCCAACGCATGTGTCTGCACAAAGCATCAGTAGCATAGAATTCTCCTTCGTGTTTGGTCACCATAATCATTTTTGTACCAAAGGCTTTCATTACTTTCTTGTCCTTTTTGAATTTCTCTGCCTTTGCAAATTTCTTCCACATTTCAAACACCACCTATTGATTGTATGACTCTCTCTGCGCTTAGTATAGCACCATGTAATGAAGGATGATTGGTATGGTCACCTGCAATCAGTAACCCGTTTACTTCGTGTGGTATCCTTGGACTTCCTTCGATGCTTGAGTTGGGTAACGCATTAGCGATGAAAGTTGAGCTAAATCGTTCAAATTCAGCAAAGTCGTTTGGGAACCATTTAGACATGTTTTTGTCCGCTAGGTCCCAGTTTTCCTCTAGTGATGATTTGCCGATTAAGGTAGCAACCACTAGATGATTATCTGTATTATTCAGCGCTGTAGGTGAGTGTACATGTACAAATGGAGATTTGAGGGAATTATACTCAGAATTAAGCATTATTTGTAATTTCTTGATTGGATTTTGCTTAGTTTTGTAGATGTAGGTTCGTGTCGTTCTTTCTTCTCCTTCTAGGTCCAATTCAAGGATTTTTGCAGTTGAATTCTGTTGGGTAGCAAGCACAACTTTGTCGAAATTTTCTATCTGATCTTTGATTGTTATTCCATTGCGTGTGACTTCCTGAATTTCGCTATCTAAATTGATTACAACATTTTTCATTCTCTTCTCGAGATGTTCAATAATGCTCTTCATGCCGTTTTTTGGCAGAATTATAGGGGCTTTTGACATAACACCCCAAATGAAATCAGCAAATTCAATACTTTCTTGCCTTTCTTCAGATAAGGTGATTCCAGCAAAAAGTGGTTTCAAAAATTCCTTTTGGAAGGATTCTGAAAAGCCATTTTCTGTGAATCCAATGTCGATTGGCTTCCTTGAATTTATATCCCTAACATCATCGCTTTTCTTATTCTTGATTCTCCACTTAAGAAGCCTCAATGCGTTGAATGGACTCATGCTTGTAGCGCTACTGATAAGTGTAGATGGAGCTGAAAAAACATCACCTATTAGTTTGATTTTTTGCTTTGAAGGGGTGAATAGGATAGAGGATGGATGCATTTTGTGATGGGATATAGCATCCGTGTCAATCCATCTTTTTACTGAAGAGTATCCTGTGTGGAGTACATGAAAGCCAATATCGTAAACAGTCCCTTGCTTTTCTTCAGATTTTATTCTTCCACCCAAGGAACTTGATTTCTCGAATAAATGAACTTCATGTCCGTTCTCAGACAGTCCAATAGAGGTGATGATTCCCGAAATCCCACCACCGATAACAGCGACTTTCATTTGATTACCTCAGCGTATTGAAACCACCGTCAACGTGTATTGTTTCTCCAGTAATCATGTCTGGCGCATCAAGCATTAGCCATGAAATTGTTTTTGCTACCTCTTCAGGTTGTACAATCTTGCCCATGGGATTCATTTCTTCACTCGCTTTTCTTGCAGCTTCGCTGGCAAGTAACTTGGATGCAAGTTTGGTTTCTGTCAAAGCAGGAGCGACTACATTCACCTGTATTTTCCGTTTAGCATAAGTTGCAGCCGATGCTCTAACCATAGATTCCAAGCCTCCCTTCGCAGCAGATATTGCCTCGTGGTTAGGAAGACCAAAACTTGCAGCCAAACTGGAAACGAAAATTAGTCTCCCACCGTTTCTTAGCATTTTCTTACCAGCAACTGATAATGTAATGAATGCAGAAGTAAGATTGGTGTTGATTACCTCGCTAAATTGCTCAACGCTTGTTGCATGTCCTGGTTTTAGGAATATAGAACCAACGGTGTGTATTGCTCCAGCAAAGTTCTCCTGTTCTAATGCTAAACCTACCGCTTCTTCAACATCAGATTTTTCTAAAGCGTTGCCGATTTTTAGAATTAAATTATCACCCTCAGGAAGGTGAAAATTTTCTTGGTTTCTAACAAGCGTTACAACCTTATTTCCCCTTTCTAGTAAGTCCTTGATTACAATCTGAGCAATATCACTACTCCCGCCGACTACTAGGAAGGTTTTCATGAGCAAAGATATCTTATCGTTGCTTATAATATCATGTTTTTAGCACTAAAATGATTAGACTTCCATGGTTTTACTAAATACTCTCATTACAATGACGCCTGAAATGATTAGCCCCATCCCAACTACTGCGCCTGCGTCTATTTTCTGGTCTAGGATTATCACAGAAATGATTGCTACCAATGCAATTCCAACTCCTGACCAAATAGCGTATACAATGCCTACTGGCAGGGTGTCTAAAGTCAAGGAGACAAAATAAAATGCTGCTGTGTAACCTACTACAACGATTACCGATGGGATTAATTTCGTGAAACCCTCTGTTGATTTCAGACTTGTAGTAGCAATGACTTCAGATATTATTGCCAAACCCAAAAAAATCCACTTGTTCATGGATATCGTCAATTATATCCCATATTTCAAATGTATATCAATTGGATAAATTCGGGGTTAATTTTTTACCCCTTCCGTCTAGTGCGTAGCATGGATTACAAGGCCCAAACGCTTCTTGACTTGAAAACTATGTGCAGGGATAGAGGACTGAAAGTATCTGGAACAAAGGACGAGGTAATCATCAGATTGATGGAAAATGATGAAGAAAATCAAGCCCCTGGTGTAACAATCACGCCAGTTCAAACCGGGACAGTTGTACAAGGTGCTAACTACACAAGTCAACAGATGGTAGATCCTGCAGGATACCGCCAAACTTTCAAGGTCAAAGATCCAGTTGACGGGTCAAGCAATCTAATTGGAATTCTGCTGATTATATACGGAATTCTACGTGCTTTGTGGGCTCTATTCTTTACAGCAATAGGTGCTGGTGCATTCATTTGGAATCCCATAGCTATAATTCTAGCAGCAGGATTTATTCTGGGAGGAAGTCTAATGGCACGTGGATACAAGAATGGAATATACATCTCTTTGGGAACACTCGTGATTTCTGGTTTGTTAAGTTTGATATTCCATCCAAACACTTGGGAAGATCTAACTGCGATCTCTCTTCCTATGATCGGAGACCAAATGTTGTTGACCTCGATGATGTGTTCAACTATTTTCATTGGGATTGTCGCTTTGCCTCTACTGTTAGCATCCGTTCCGCTGAAAGAAGGTTATCCTGAGAGAATACAATCGATTATCGATAAAT